>JAFIFS010000101.1 GCA_020831895.1 Chromatiales bacterium | reverse complement strand
TGGCGGAGAGGGAGGGATTCGAACCCCCGGACCCTTGCGGGTCAACGGTTTTCAAGACCGCCGCATTCGACCACTCTGCCACCTCTCCGGTCAGCCGCGATTGTGGCGATACGTGCTCAGCGGTTCAAGGGCGGGAGTTCGAGCATGGCCGAGGCGAAGGCCAGCCATCCGGCGCCGCCGTCCTCCACGGGCGCTCGCAGCAGCACGGGTCGCGGGCAGGCCTGGGCGTGCTGCAGCGCTGCCACGTACTTGGCCGAGTGCCAGGCTGGATAGCGGCGCCCGGTCGCGGGGTACGCGAGCCAGGTTGCCGGGTAGCAGAGCCCCTCCTGCAGCTGGTGGTAGGGCGAGCTGGCGAGCAGCCGCTGGAACTGTTCAGGTTCGTCAAGCTGCTCAGCCAGCGCGCCACCAGCAAGGGCGGCATGACGCAGGAGGTCCAGCGGCACATCGTCGAGCAGCAGCATGCCGACAGCCTCTGGCTGCTGCTGGACCAGCAGCGCTGCCGCAACGCCGGCGAATCCGCGCGCCCTGACTCCGATGCGGCCCGGAAGGCTGTAGCCCTCCAGGATCAGCCAGTCGACCACCTGCCTGAGCAGCTCCGTCGCCGCAGGCAGGTCGTCAGGCCCGGCCGCCGGCAACGGGAAACGCAGCAGCAGGCCGCCGGCCGCCAGCCAGGCAGACTCGGCCGCTCGCCACTCGAGCAGCTCGCCGCGCGTCCCGCCAGCCTGCGGCACGATCAGCAGCGGCGCCGGAGTTCCGCCCGGCGTCGACTGCGCCAGCAGCACTCCGCGGACAGGCGCACCGTCGGCCAGCGTGAAGCTCCAGGTCCAGCCCTCGACTGCGCCAGGGTGTGTGTCCTGCCGCCCGGGAATCGTGGTCCGGCCAGTGTGCATGTCGTGCCGGAGCACCAGAGGAGGCGTGAAGGGGTCTTCGTAGCTGAACAGCAGCTCCGGGTCTTCATAGCGGCCGCGGAACGACGAGGCGAGCCCCTGCCCCGGCAGTTCGACCTCATGCAGCTTGCGACCCGCCAGGTCATGGATGAACAGCCGTGAGCCCGAACCCGTTGCGTAACCCAGCACCAGGCGACGACCAACCAGCGCGCCACCGGTCAACGGCCACTCCCGCTCCGGCACCACGGCGCGCCATGACTCCGGCTGCGGACGATCCAGATCTACGGCGATCACCCGGCCATGCCGGCGGGGCCGCAGCTGCATCAGGTAGAACGTCCGCTCAGTGTTTCCGAGGAAACGGTAATGGGCATCCCAGTCATCGAGCAGCCGGCTGACCCGGCTGCGGACTGGCGTACGAGGGAGTCGCTGGTAGTGCAGCGCATTGACCCCCGGTCGCCGGGGATCCTCCAGCAGGAAAACCGCGTAGCGCCCGTCCTCGGTGACCAGCGGCGCCAGCGCCAGGCCGCCGACGGTCGCCGACGGGTACAGCAGTACGTCCCGGGCGGGCTCGGAGCCCAGCTGGTGCGACCAGATGCCGGGCTGGCGCGGCGCCTGGCCCCCCTCGCCGGGGGGCGGGCTTGCGTAGAGCAGGTGCCGGCTGTCGGCTGTCCAGGCCACGCCCACTCCGGGCGCAGCGGCCAGGCGCATGGGCTGGTCGTCGCCGGTGGCCGTGTGGCGGATGAACCAGTCGGCGCTCGCGTTCTCGCTCTCCAGCGCGAACGCGAGCCAGCTCCCGTCGGGGCTGAGCGCATGGCCGGCGAGTGCGCTGCGGATGGCCTGGGCGGGACTGAGCACTACCAGGCGCTCGCCCGTCAGCCCAGGGTCCCGCGTCAGCCATAGCGAGGGCATGCCGCCCTGCCCGCCCGGGCGCCGGTAGATGTAGACATCGCCGCCCCGCTCGGGCACCCCGCGCAGCTCGCGTCCGGCCATCGCGATCACGTTCGCAAAGTGCTGGCTCCGGGCCCCGTCGATAGTCTCCTCCGAAAGCCTGTGCTGTGCTAGCAGCCAGCGGCGTACCTCGGTGGACCCGGCCCTCTCCAGCCAGCGGTAGGGATCACTGACCGGCTCCCCGTGGGTCAGGGTGACCCGCGCGTCGCGACGCGTCTGGGGGTATTCGATCCCGCCCGGCGGTCCGGCGGTATCGCCACAGGCAGCCAGCAGGCCCGGCAGCAGCCAGCCCAGCCGCAGCAGCCCGCGCATCAGCTGCTGATGAGCTCGAGACCGCCCATGTAGGGCACCAGCACCGGCGGCACGCGGACGCTGCCGTCAGGCTGCTGGCCATTCTCGATGATTGCGATGAGCGCCCGCCCCGCCGCGACGCCTGAACCGTTCAGCGTATGCACAAGCTCCGGCCGGCCTGTCTCCGGGTTGCGCCAGCGCGCAGACATGCGCCGGGCCTGGAAATCGCGGCAGTTGCTGCATGAGGAAATCTCACGGTAGCGCTGCTGGCCCGGGAGCCAGACCTCGATGTCCAGAGTACGCGCAGCCGCAAAGCCTGTATCGCCACCGCACAGCGCCATGACCCTGTAGGGCAGGCCGAGTCGCTGCAGAACTGCCTCCGCGTGACTGGTCAGCGCCTCGAGCGCCGCTGCCGACTCGGCTGGTCGAACCACCTGCACCAGCTCCACCTTCTCGAACTGGTGCTGGCGGATCATGCCCCGGGTGTCCCGGCCGTAGGACCCAGCCTCCGAGCGGAAACAAGGGGTGTGCGCGACGTAGCGCAGAGGCAGCGCCGCGACGTCGATAATCTGGTCGCGCACCAGGTTGGTCACGGGCACCTCGGCCGTCGGTATCAGGAAACGCTCATGCTCGCCGGCGACGGCGAACAGGTCATCGGCAAACTTCGGCAGCTGGCCGGTGCCCTCGAGCGTTTCGCGATTGACCAGGAAAGGGACATAGACCTCGCGATAACCATGCTCGCTCACGTGCAGATCGAGCATGAACTGGATCAGGGCACGCTGAAGGCGGGCCAGCGGGCCATGCAGGACGGTGAATCGCGCACCGGAAAGCCGGCTCGCCGCCTCACCATCCAGCAGCCCGGTGCGGCTGCCCCAGTCGGCATGGTCGAGCACCGGGAAGCCCGGCTCCACGGGCTCGCGCCAGCGCCGCAGCTCGAGGTTCGCCGACTCGTCGCGGCCATCCGGAACCTCGTGATCGAGCAGGTTCGGCAGGCCCAGAAGAAGTTTGTCCAGCCCCGAGCTGATCTCGTCGAGCCGGACTTCGCGACTGGAAAGCGCCTGGCCGAGCGACTGGACCTCGTCGAGCAGCGGCGCTATGTCCTCGCCCCGGGCCTTGGCCTGGCCGATCGCCCTGGAGCGCAGGTTGCGCGCATTGCGCAGCTGCTCTACCTCGACCTGCAGCGTCCTGCGCTCGTCCTCGAGCCGGTGCCACTGCCCGAGGTCCAGTGAAAAACCGCGCCGCTTCAGGTTGTCGCGCACGGCTTCCGGATCGTTTCGCAGCAGTCTTGGATCGAGCATCGGGGTTCTCGTGGACCGGGAAGTGGGACCGCGATTTTACACGCTGCGGGAAGTACGGATCAGCGCGGCTCGCGCATCCGCACCTTGCGGTTGAGCTCGCGCAGCTCGGCCAGCCGCTCGGCGATACGGATCTCGAGCCCGCGCGCCACAGGACGGTAGTACACGCGTGGGGACAGCTCGTCGGGAAAGTAGTGCTCTCCCCCGGCGAAGCCGCCAGGCTCGTCATGGGCGTAGCGGTAGCTGGCACCATGACCCAGCGACCGGGCCAGTGCCGTCGGGGCGTTGCGCAGCCGCAGCGGCACCTCGTGGCTGCCGCCCTCACGCACATCCTTCCTGGCCTCGCCCCAGGCCAGGTAGATGGCGTTGCTCTTGGCCGCACAGGCCAGGAAAACCACCGCCTGGGCAAGTGCGAGCTCGCCCTCCGGGCTGCCAAGGCGCTCGAATACCTGCCAGGCCGACAGCGCGAGGTCCAGCGCCCTGGGGTCGGCATTACCGATATCCTCGCTGGCCATGCGCACGATGCGCCGCGCGACATAGTGCGGGTCGCAGCCGGCGTCGACCAGGCGCGCGAGCCAGTAGAGCGCGGCATCCGGGTCCGAGCCACGCACGGCCTTGTGCAGAGCCGACACCTGGTCGTGGAACAGGTCCCCGCCGCGATCGAAACGCCGCGGTGTACCCGCTATCACCTGCTCCAGCTCCACGGGATCCAGGCGTCCTCCGGGTCCGGCCATCCGCGCCGCCGTTTCCAGCAGGTTGAGCGCGCGCCGGGCATCGCCATCGGCCGCTGTCGCCAGCGCCTCGAGTGTCGCCTGCGGGAGCTGGGGCGGCTCCTCGCCGAGACCCCTCACTGGATCAGAGAGCGCCCGGCGCAGCAGCTCGACCAGTTCGGCGGGGTCGAGTGGCTGCAGCAGATAGACGCGGGCGCGCGAGAGCAGCGCGTTGTTCAGGCTGAAAGACGGGTTCTCGGTGGTTGCGCCGATGAAGACCAGCGCCCCTGACTCGACCGCAGGCAGGAAAGCATCCTGCTGGGCCTTGTTGAACCGGTGGACCTCGTCCAGGAACAGCACGGTCGGCCGCGAGGGGGTTTCGGCGGCCTCGGCAATCACCTCGCGGATCTCGCGCACGCCTGCCGTCACGGCAGACAGGGCGACGAACCTGGCCCCGCCCGACCCCGCGAGCAGCCTGGCCAGGCTGGTCTTGCCGGTGCCCGGTGGCCCCCAGAGGATGGCCGAGTGGAGCTGACCACACTCGAGCAGCCGCTGCAGCGGCATGCCAGCCTCGAGCAGGTGACGCTGCCCGACCACTTCGGCCAGTCGGGACGGACGCATCCGGTCGGCCAGCGGCCGCCACGGCCTGGTCACTTCCCCGCCATCCCCGGCTGGAGTCAGGACCACAGGCGCTCCAGCCAGTGTGGCCAGCGGGCGAGGCCCAGCCTGGCCCCTGCCCAGCCCAGCAGGATCCCGGCGGCGTCGGCGAGCACGTCAGCAAGCTCGGCCTGCCGGTCTGGCGTGAAGGCCTGGAGCAGTTCGATCAGGATGCCATAGGTCAGCAGCAGCAGCGCAAGCTGCCAGTGCCGTGCGGTAGGCACGAGCCCGGCGAACCAGGCCATCAGCACGGCGAAGGTCAGCAGGTGGAGCAGCTTGTCGGAGAGGCCGATACTGGGGGCCTCACTGCCCGGCATGAGGGCGAGGAAAAGCACCGAGCAGAGCAGCAGCACGCCCAGCGCCATCCAGACCCCCCAGAGCCTCGGCACGCCCAGGTCCTCAGAGCTCGTCTTCACCGATGATATCCACGCCCGGCGGCGGGACGAAGGTAAAGTCGGCGTCGTCGAGCGCCGGATTGACCTCGATGGCGGCGAATCGCACGCGGGTCTGCTGGCCCAGGCGGTCATCCAGTTCCAGCACCTGCAGCTGCCCGCCGGCAAATCCGAGCCGCAGCCGGTGGAAGTCGGCCTCTGGCTCTACAGGCTCGAGCGTAATCCAGTCCAGCCCCTCCGCATGCTGCTCGTCGACCGGCACGAAGCGATCGAGGACATCCCCCGTGCCCGTCAGCAGGGCCGCAGGCGTGTCCCGCAGCGCCAGGTCATCGAGTCCGCGCGTGGTCGCCTGCTCCAGGTCCGGCTCGTAGAGCCAGACCCGCTCACCATCCGCAAGCATCAGCCGCTCATGGGGCTCGGCGTAGTCCCAGCGGAAGCGGCCAGGCCGCTTGAGCAGCATCCGGCCGCTGGATGCCTCGACCTGCCGGCCACGGCTGTCGGTCACCTCCTGGGTGAAATCCGCGGCAAGACTACCCGTGGAGGCAAGGAAAGCACGCAGCTGGGCCTCCCCGCCCTCCCCTGCATGAAGACTGCCTGCGCAGAGCAGCACCAGGCCTGCCGAGAGTCGCCACGGCCTCTGCATCATCAGTCCTGGTCAGCCGAGGGTGGCACGAGCACCTCGCGAAAGCCGTTCGACTGCAGCGGGCCGACCAGGCCGGCCCGTTCCATCGTCTCGACGAGGCGTGCCGCGCGGTTGTAGCCGATCTTGAGCCGGCGCTGGATGCCTGAGACCGAGGCGCGCCGGGTCTCAATCACGATCTGAACCGCCTGGTCATACAGCGCATCAGCCTCCCCATCAGCCTCCGCGCCCGTTCCGGGCTCGCCGGAGATCCCGGGCAGCGCGATCGAGGGGCCCTCGGTGATCTCGTCGAGGTACTGGGGCTCGCCGCTGCCTTTCAGGTGGCCAACGACCCGGTGCACCTCCTGGTCGGACACGAAGGCACCGTGGACGCGCAGCGGGCTGCCGGTGCCCGGCGGCAGGAAAAGCATATCGCCATGACCGAGGAGGCTCTCGGCCCCGCTCTGGTCCAGGATCGTCCTGGAGTCGACACGGGCAGAGACCTGGAAGGCGATACGGCAGGGTATGTTCGCCTTGATCAGGCCCGTGATCACGTCGACCGAGGGTCTTTGCGTCGCAATAATCATGTGGATGCCGGACGCCCGTGCCTTCTGCGCAAGCCGCGCGATGAGTTCCTCGACCTTCTTGCCGACGATCATCATCATGTCGGCGAGCTCGTCGATTACGACCACGATGTACGGCAGGGGTTCCAGCGTGGGGGGCTGGCCGTCCTCGCCGGCCTCGCCACTCGCATACTCGGTTCCGGCCAGCGGGTCGGGAATGGGCTCACCCTTGTCGATCGCCTGGCGGACCTTGCGGTTGAAACCCCCGAACCCCCGGACCCCGAGGGCGGCCATCAGCCGGTAGCGCCGCTCCATCTCGGCCACGCACCAGCGCAGCGCGTTGGCCGCCTCCTTCATGTCGGTAACCACGGGCGCGAGCAGGTGAGGGATGCCCTCGTAGACTGAGAGTTCGAGCATCTTGGGGTCGATCATGATGAGCCGCACGTCCTCGGGGCGCGCCTTGTAGAGCAGGCTCAGTACCATCGCGTTGATGCCGACCGACTTTCCCGAGCCCGTCGTACCGGCAATCAGCAGGTGCGGCATGCGCTGCAGGTCGGCCACCACGGACTTGCCGGCGATGTCCTTGCCCAGGGCCAGCGTCAGTGGA
Source organism: Chromatiales bacterium (assembly GCA_020831895.1). Classification (GTDB taxonomy): domain Bacteria; phylum Pseudomonadota; class Gammaproteobacteria; order Steroidobacterales; genus JAFIFS01. Next base: position 68,678 of record JAFIFS010000101.1, on the reverse strand, counting down.
GAGGGCATCTCGTCGTAGGCGCGGGACCGGATGATCTCGCCCAGCGTGACCAGCTCCCGGTGCTCGTTCGGGATCTCGAGCCCGACGGTGGGCTTGCCCGGAATGACCTCGACGACCCGCACGCTGATCGCCGAAAGCGACCTCGCCAGGTCCTTTGCGAGGTTGCTGATCTGGCTCGACTTTACGCCCGGCGCAGGGGCCAGCTCGAAGCGGGTCACCACCGGTCCCGGATGCACCGAGACGACCTCGACCTCGACACCAAAATCACGCAGCTTGAGCTCAACCAGCCGCGACATGGCCTCGAGCGCCTCGCGGGAGTAGCCCGGCGGTTTCTCGGGCGGGCTGTCGAGCGCCTCCAGCGGGGGCAGCTCGGTGTCACCGGGTGCGGCCTTGAACAGGGACACCTGCCGCTCCTTCTCAGCCCGCTTGCTAGGCTCCGGCTCGGCAATCACAGGCTCGATGCGCGGCGGGACCTTGCCGGCGGTCTTCTCACGCTGCTCGCGGACCACGGCGTGGCGCTGGACCTGCGCCCGGCGGGCCTCGCTCCGCGCCTGCCACTGGCGCCAGCCTGCGCGCAGCCGGTCGATGCCGTCGAGCACGGCCTTGCCGATCCGATCCATCACGGCGACCCAGGAAATGCCCGTGAACAGTGCGACCGCAGCCAGCCAGATCGCCAGCAGCAGCAGGGTTGCGCCCGTCGCCCCCATGGCGCCCGCAAGCCCGCCGCCAAGCAGTTCGCCAAAGGCACCCCCGGCCGTCTGCGGCAGGTTGGGGGCACCGAAGTGCAGCGTGGCCAGCGCGCAGCTGCTGGCGAGCGTAAGCACGAAGCCACTGAGACGGGCGCCGAGCAGGCCACGATCCAGCGGCTCGGGGCTGCGCCGTTCGGAGAACAGGATCCAGCCCAAAAGCAGCACGAGCGCCGGGAACAGGAACGCCGGCAGGCCAAAGAGGCTGAAGGAGACATCGGCATACCAGGCACCGGCACTGCCGATCTGGTTGCGCACTGGCCCGCCATCGCCCGTGTGACTGAAGCCCGGGTCCTGCGGACTGTAGCTGAGCAGCGCCACCAGCATGATCAGGGCAAGCGCGCCGAACACCCAGAGAGCGGACTCGCGCAGCGCATGCATCACCGGGGCAGCAAGCCCGCGTCCGCTGGCCTTGGCCGCCCTGCTCACTCAGGAACCACCGAAGAAAACAAGTTCAAGCACCCGGAAAATTTCAAAAATCAGCTACGAATCATAACAGGAAGGTACAGCGCGGGCATGCTGGTAAACTACGCGCCGTCACCGGCGGGCGACTGCATTGCCCGCCCCCTGTTCCGGCTCGCTCCAGCGGCCCACTGCATGAATGCCAGCACCATGTCCGATACACGGCACTGCCGCCTGCTAATCCTTGGCTCCGGCCCCGCCGGATACACCGCCGCCATCTATGCCGCCCGCGCCGGCCTCGAGCCGGTGCTGGTCACGGGCCTGGAGCAGGGCGGCCAGCTGATGACCACGACCGACGTCGAGAACTGGCCCGGGGGCCCGGAGGGGCTCCAGGGGCCGCAGATGATGGAAGACCTGCGTGCGCACACGGCGCGCCTGGAAGTCCCGCTGGTGCACGATCACATCGAGTCAGCCGAGCTCGGCCAGCGCCCGTTCCGTCTGCAGGGGAGCGCCGGGCGCTACAGCTGCGATGCGCTGATCATCGCGACCGGCGCGTCGGCCAGGTACCTGGGCCTGCCGAGCGAGCAGGCGTTCCGCGGCCGCGGCGTCTCGGCCTGCGCGACCTGCGACGGCTTCTTTTACCGGGGCCAGGACGTGGCGGTGGTGGGCGGGGGCAACACAGCGGTGGAGGAAGCGCTCTACCTGTCCAACCTGGCCGGCTCCGTCACCCTCATCCACAGGCGGGATCGGCTGCGCGCGGAGAAGATTCTCCAGGACCGGCTCCTGGCCCGCACCGGCAAGGACGGGAACGTGCGGATCATCTGGAACGCCGAGGTGGACGAAGTCACCGGGGATGACAGCGGCGTGACGGGGCTGCGCTGGCGCAAGTCTGGCGGCGGCACGGGTGGCGAACTGGACCTCAGGGGCGTCTTCATCGCGATAGGACATGATCCGAACACCAGCATCTTCCGTGGACAGCTCGAGATGGACGGTGGCTACATCGTCGTCCGTAGCGGTTTGCGCGGAGGCGCGACGGCAACCAGTGTCCCAGGCGTGTTTGCCGCGGGCGATGTCGCTGACAGCATCTATCGCCAGGCGATCACCTCCGCGGGCTCTGGCTGCATGGCGGCGCTCGATGCCGAGAAGTTCCTCGACAGCGGGGATCAGCACCACTGAATATCCGCGAGACTGGCATGAGCGCGGCTCTGCTCACCGCTGAGCAGATCACGGACATCGGCGCCGTCAGCGCGACCGAGTGGAACGCGCTCACTGGCGCGCGGCCCCCTTTTATGCGCCACGAGTTCCTCGCGGCACTCGAACACAGCGGGACCGTGGGGCCGGGTACCGGCTGGCAGCCCGCCCACCTGCTGCTCCGAACCGGGGCTGGCGGCCTCGCCGGCGCGATGCCGCTCTACCTGAAGACTGACTCCTGGGGCGAATTCGTCTTCGACTTCGCCTGGGCCGACGCGTACCGACGTGCCGGGCTGCGCTACTACCCGAAGCTCGTCTGTGCCGTCCCGTTCACGCCGGCGACAGGACCCCGGCTGCTGGTGGCGCCGAACCAGGACCCGGCCATGATCCGCAGCACACTGCTCGACCAGGCGCGCATGGCAGGGCGCACGACAGGTTGCTCCTCGCTGCACCTGCTGTTCCCGGAAGTCGACGAACTGGAGGACCTGCGCCGGGCTGGCCTGCTGATCCGCAAGGACTGCCAGTTCCACTGGCACAACCACGGGTACGCCAGCTTCGACGGCTTTCTTGCGGGCTTCACCGCGGAGAAGCGCAAGAAAGCGCGGCGCGAGCGCCGCCGCATCGCCGAAGCCGGGATCAGCTTCCAGTGGCTTGACGGCCACCAGCTGGAGCCGGAGCGCTGGGAGCGCATCATGCCGCTGTACGCGAGCACCTTCTGGCGCCGGGGACGTGAGCCCTACCTGCCCCCGGGCTTCTTCGCGGAGGTCAGCCGCACGCTGCCCGATCAGCTGCGCGTCGTCGTTGCCATGCACGACGGACGCGAGATCGCGGCCGCGATCTGCTTCCTGGGTGACGACACGCTGTACGGACGCTACTGGGGTGCGGACGGCGACTATCACAGCCTGCACTTCGAGACCTGCTACTACCAGGGCATCGAGTACTGCATCGAGCACGGGATCGAGCGCTTCGAGCCGGGAACCCAGGGCGAACACAAGGTCAGCAGAGGCTTCGTGCCAAGCGAGACCTGGTCGGCCCACTGGCTCGCGCAGCCGCAGTTCCTGGCGGCTGTCGACGACTATCTGCGACATGAGCGTCGCCACGTCGAGCGCTACATGGCGGCCGTCGACGAACACCTGCCCTACCGTCGCGGCTGAGCCTGCGTATGCCGGGCCTTGCGTTCATACCTCCCGGCTCACCGCCGGACCGGTTCCCGGACCCCGGGGAGGCACTCTCGGACCCACCCGGCCTGCTGGCCGCCGGCGGCGACCTGTCGCCCGAGCGGCTGCTCGCAGCCTACCGGCGCGGCATATTCCCCTGGTACCAGGCCGGCCAGCCCGTGCTGTGGTGGTCGCCGGACCCGCGCGCGGTGCTGGAACCAGCCCGCTTCCATCTCTCGCGCCGGCTCAGGCGGGAGCTTCGCCAGCGCGACTGGACTGTCACCGCCGACCGCGGTTTTGCAGAGGTCCTGGCGGGCTGCACCGAGGGGCGCCCCGACACATGGCTCACGGCCGAGATGCGTGCAGCCTATCTTCGGCTGCACGGGCTCGGCCACGCGCACTCGGTGGAAATCCGCTCGGGCGGGAGACTGATCGGGGGACTTTACGGGCTGTCGCTTGGCGCCGTGTTCTTCGCCGAGTCGATGTTCAGCCGCCAGGCCAGCGCATCCAAGGCCGCGCTGTTCGCGCTCTGCCGCCTCTCGCGCGGACTCGGCATCGAGCTGCTTGACTGCCAGCTGCCTAACCCTCACCTGCTCCGGCTGGGCGTCAGCTGCGAGCCCAGGTCCGCTTTCCTCGGGCGGCTGGCGCAGCTAGTAGGCCGCCCTCCGCAGGACAGATGGCCCCCAGGGCCGTTTGCGGTCTCCTCCCTGCTGCCGGACTAGATCCGGCTCTCATGCTTGCAGCGCAGGGCAGCTTCTTGCAAAATCCGCCCGCGCCAGCAGAGAGACCCTATGTCTAAAGAAGATGCCATCCAGATGGAGGGGGTCGTCAAGGAGACCCTTCCGAATACCACGTTCCGCGTCGAACTGAGCAACGGACACGTGATCACTGCGCACATCTCCGGAAAGATGCGCAAGAACTACATCCGGATCCTGACCGGGGACAAGGTCACCGTCGAGCTCACCCCGTACGACCTCAGCAAGGGCAGGATAGTATTCCGCGAGCGTTGAGCGGTGGCGGGCCCGGCCTCAGGCCGGTTCCGCCTTGTGCTCGAGCTTGCGGGTAAGCGGCACCGACTCCAGCAGCAGCTCACCCTCGTCATCCAGCGTGATCCGGACATGGCCACCGTCGGCCAGGTCCCCGAACAGCAGCTGCTCGGCCAGCGGGCGCTTGATCCGCTCCTGAATCACGCGCGCCATGGGCCGGGCACCCATCTTCGGGTCGTACCCGTGGTCGGCCATCCATTCCCGAGCATTGGCATCGAGCTCAAGCGTCACCTCGTTGCTGTCCAGCTGAGCCTCAAGCTCCATCACCAGCTTGTCCACGACCCGGAGTACCGCATCCCTGCCCAGCGGCGCGAACTGGATAATCGCGTCGAGGCGGTTGCGGAACTCGGGCGAGAACATGCGGCCTATGGCCGTCATGCCGTCCGTGCTGTGATCCTGCTGGGTGAAGCCGATCGAGGACCGGCTCATTTCCTGCGCGCCGGCATTGGTGGTCATCACCAGCACCACGTTGCGGAAATCGGCCTTGCGCCCGTTGTTGTCTGTCAGCGTGCCGTGGTCCATCACCTGCAGCAGAAGATTGAACACCTCCGGATGGGCCTTTTCGATCTCGTCCAGCAGCACGACGGCATGCGGGTGCTTGGCCACGGCTTCTGTCAGCAGCCCACCCTGGTCGAAACCGACATATCCCGGCGGCGCGCCGATCAGGCGCGAGACCGTGTGGCGCTCCATGTACTCGGACATGTCGAAGCGGATCAGCTCGATACCGAGGCAGTGCGCCAGCTGGCGCGTGACCTCGGTCTTGCCGACACCGGTGGGTCCGGCGAACAGGAACGCACCCACGGGTTTTTCCGGCTCCCGCAGCCCGGAGCGAGCCATCTTGATCGCCGAGGCCAGTGCCTCGATGGCCGGGTCCTGGCCGAAGATGACCAGCTTCAGATCGCGCTCCAGGTTGCGCAGCAGGTCCCTGTCGGAGGCCGATACGCTCTTCGGCGGTATGCGGGCAATGCGCGCAACGACTGCCTCGACCTGGGCCACATCGACCTTCTCGGGCCGCTGCTCCTCCGGCATCAAACGGATGCTGGCGCCCGCCTCGTCGATGACGTCGATGGCCTTGTCCGGCAGGAAACGCTCGTTGATGTGGCGCACGGAGAGCTCGACCGCCGCACGCAGGGCTTCGTCGGTATACGCGATGCCGTGGTGTTCCTCGAAGCGCGGGCGCAGGCCCTGCAGGATGTCGACGGTCTCCTCGGTGCCTGGCTCGACGATATCGATCTTCTGAAAGCGGCGCGCAAGCGCATGGTCCTTCTCGAAAACACCCCGGTACTCGCGGTAGGTGGTCGAGCCGATGCAGCGCATCTCGCCGCTGGAGAGCACGGGCTTGATCAGGTTCGAGGCATCGAGCACGCCGCCAGAGGCGGCCCCGGCGCCGATCAGCGTATGGATCTCGTCGATGAAGAGGATCGCGCCCGGGTCATCGCGCAGCTCCGCGATCACGGCCTTCAGACGCTTCTCGAAGTCCCCCCGGTACTTGGTGCCGGCCAGCAGGGCGCCCATGTCGAGGGCGTAGATCGTGCAGTCGGCCAGCACCTCGGGCACCTGCTTCTCGACGATCATCCGCGCAAGGCCCTCGGCCAGCGCGGTCTTGCCGACGCCCGCCTCCCCGACGTACAGCGGGTTGTTCTTTCGCCGCCGGCACAGCACCTGGACAGTGCGCTCGATCTCGGCCTTGCGACCGATCAGTGGATCTATACGCCCGTCCCGGGCCAGCTGGTTCAGGTTGCTCGCATAACTCGCAAGCGCGCCCGCGGCGGCCTCACCCTCCTCGCCCTCACCAGCCGTCTTGCCGGCAGGCTCCGACCCCGGATCACGCAGCCGGGAGAGCCCGTGCGAGATGAAATTGACGACGTCCAGCCGGGCCACATCCTGCAGACCCAGCAGATAGACGGCGTGCGACTGCTTCTCGCCAAAGATGGCGACCAGCACGTTCTCGCCGCGCACCTCCTTCTTGCCGCTGGACTGGACATGGAACACAGCGCGCTGCAGCACGCGCTGGAAGCCCAGCGTCGGCTGCACGTCCTGGTCGCTCTCGCCCTCGAGCCGGGGCGTGGACTCCTCGATGAACTGCTCCAGGTCACGCCTGAGCCGCGCGAGGTCGGCGCCGCAGCCCTTGAGTATGTCACCGACACCCGGAACATCGAGTATCGAGAGCAGCAGGTGTTCAACGGTCATGTACTCATGGCGGCTGCTGCGCGCCTGCTGGAATGCCTCATTGAGGCAGTATTCGAGTTCGCTGCTCAACATCTCAGGTCTCCTCCAGGGTGCACAGCAGCGGGTGCTGGTGCTGCTGCGCCAGCGCGCTCACCTGCGCCACCTTGGTTTCTGCAATCTCGTAGGTATAGACGCCGCAGACGCCCTTGCCCTTGGTATGCACCTCGAGCATCACGCGCGTCGCCTTGGGCCGATCCATGCCGAAAATCATCTCGAGCACCTCCACGACGAATTCCATCGGTGTGTAGTCGTCGTTGACCAGCACCACGCGGTAGAGCGGCGGCCGCTTGACCTTTGGCCGTGCCTCCTCGAGCGCCAGACCACGCCCGTCGTCCGGGCGTCCTGTCCGGGTACTGTCACTGTCGCCTGCCATGCAATCGGGTCGCGGATCCATGTTCCTGCCGGGTCACTCCCTGGGTATGGGGATTTATCCCGAAAATACTACCTTATTCGCCGGGAGCCCTGCCGCTGGATGCCGTCAGGGGCCATCCTTTACCAGCCCGATGCCCCGCGCCAACGACTTGGTGCGCCGCAGAAGCCTCGATTGTAGTGATTCTGTCACTTGCACGGCTGGGGCGAGTGTCTATCATGCTGGACAGATCAGCCACTTTTGGCAGATGGCAGCAGCGTGCGGCGGAGGCTGCAGACCCTATCGTGAACATGCAGGATCTGCTCAACCGGTTCAGCGCGGGGCTGAACCCGCAGCTGCTTGCCCGCGTCAGCGAGCAGGGCCCGTTCTGGGTCTCGCTGCTCATGGTGCTGCTGATCGGCTGGTATGCGGCTCGCCTGGCCTGGCTGGCATGGCCGCAACCCGACCCCGTCTGGATCCCGCCGCCGCCCTTGACAGGCAGCGCCCGGCAGCCTGCCACCTCGGTGGACCCACAGCGCATCGTCTCGGCAAGGCTGTTCGGCGAGGCCAGCGCCGCTCCCGAACCCGCGGCGGCAGCCGTGGTCGAGGACGACATCGACGACGCCCCGGATACACGCCTCAACCTTCGCCTGCGCGGGGCGGTGATGGCCGACGACAGCCGCTTCGCCCACGCGATCATCGCGGATGCCAGCGGTGTCGAGCGCGTCTACTTCCTCGAGGACAGCATTCCTGGCGGCGCACGCCTGCACCGGGTCCAGCTCGACCGCGTGATACTGAACCGCAACGGCAGCCTCGAGGTGCTGCGCCTGCCGCGCGATACGTCCGGAGGCGCGGGTCAGCCGGCCGCCGCCCGCGCGCCGGCTGCCGCCCCTGCCCAGCAGCTGCGAGGTGCAAGACCACCGCCGGCCCAGCCACGCACCGAGCCCGCACCGGGCAGCGTGCAGGAGCTGATCGCACAGAGCCAGGCCGGTTTTCTGGAAATCGTGCGGCCTACCCCGTTCATGCCGGACGGTCAGCTGCGCGGCTTCCGGCTGTTTCCCGGTCCCAACCGCCAGCGCTTCAACGCCCTCGGCCTGCGCTCCGGGGACCTGGTCACCGAGATCAACGGCATGCCGCTGGACAACCCGGCCCAGGGCATGGAGATTTTCAACAGCCTTGAAGAGAGCACCCTAGTGACCCTGACCCTTGAACGAGACGGACAACCCGAGACACTCCAGGTGGACCTGAGCCAGATCGATGTGAGCGGAGGCGTGACTGAGTGAGCAGGCTGACTCCTGTCCTGGCACTCCTGCTGCTCGCACTGCCGCCGGCCTTAGCCCAGCAGGCCACCATCACGCCGAATTACAAGGACGCCGACATCCGCCAGGTCATCGAGGCCGTGGGCGAGGTCACGGGCCGCAACTTCGTGCTCGACCCGCGCGTGCGCGCCCAGGTCACGATGATCTCGGCGAGCCCGATGTCGCCGGATGCCTTCTACGAGGCCTTCCTGTCCATCCTGGCGGTCTACGGCTTCGTCGCGGTGCCCTCGGGCGAAATCATCCGGATCATCCCGGACGCCAACGCCCGCCAGGTGCCGGGCGCGGAGCTCGGTGATCCACGCGACTGGCGCCCGGACGACCTCGTCACGCAGGTGATCGCCGTGCGGAAGGTGGCGGCAGCGCAGCTGGTGCCAATACTGCGCCCGCTCATCCCCCAGTTCGGGCACCTCGCCGCACACCCGCCCTCCAACGTGCTGATCATCTCCGACCGGGCTGCCAACGTTGAGCGGATGTCGCGCATCATCCGTCGCATAGACCAGAGCGGCGACGATGACGTCGAGGTGATCCGGCTCGAGTTCGCCACGGCAAACGAGATCGTCCGCGTCATCCAGACCCTGAACCAGGGCGCGCAGCAGGCCGAAGGCGGGGGGGTGCCCCGGGCGACGCTGGTCGCCGACGACCGCAGCAACAGCGTACTTGTCAGCGGCGACCGCACCGAGCGGCTGCGGGCCCGGACGCTGATCACCTGGCTCGACACGCCGCTTGAAGAGATCGGCGACACGCAGGTGCGCTACCTGCGCTACACGGACGCGACAGATCTGGCCTCGCGCCTCCAGGCCCAGTTCGCCGACAGCAACGGGCGCGGCGCCACTGCGGAAGGGCCGCCCGGCACGGCAGTGGCGGTCAATATCTGGGCTGACGAGGCCACGAATGCGCTGATCATCACGGCTCCGCCCCGGCGCATGCGCTCGATCATGTCGGTGATCGACAAGCTGGACATTCGCCGCCTTCAGGTGCTGGTGGAAGCCATCATCGTCGAGGTCTCCTCGGACCGCGCGGCCGATCTCGGTGTCACCTGGGCCATTGCCGACGCCGACCTGCAGAACGCCGTGGGCGTCACGAACTTCCCGGGTACCCGCGGTGTCGTCGGCCTGGGTGGCGCCCTGATTGGCGGCGCAGGCACGACCAACCCGGCCTCGCTGATCGGCAGCGGCATGACCGTGGGCGTCGGCCGCGTCTCCGGCTCGGGCACCAGTTTCGTCGCCCTGATCGAGGCGCTTGAGGCCGACAGCAACACGAACCTGCTAGGCACGCCGATCCTCGTCACAATGGACAACGAGGAGGCGGAGATTCGCGTCGGCCAGCAAGTGCCCTTCGTCACGGGGCAGTTCACCAGCACGGGCACGCAGACCGGCACGGGCGGCGTCGTCAACCCTTTCCAGACGATCCAGCGCGAGCAGGTCGGACTGCTGCTGAAGCTCACGCCTAAGATCAACGAGGGCAATGCGGTCCGGCTGAAGATTGAGCAGGAGATCTCCAGCGTCTCGGAAACGACGCAGGCGGTGGACCTGGTCACCAATAACCGAAATATCAACACGACCGTGATCGTCGAGGATGGCGGCATACTGGTCCTGGGCGGCCTGCTGCAGGAGGATCTGCGCGAGACGCAGAGCCGGGTGCCGGTGCTCGGCAGCCTGCCGCTCGTGGGCGCCCTGTTCCGGGCCTCCAGTGTCAACAAGGTGAAGACCAACCTGATGGTGTTCATCAGGCCGACCATCCTGCGTGATGACGCCCAGGTCGCGTTCGAGACCAATGCCAAGTACAACTTCGTGCGGAACATGCAGCTGGAACAGCAACCCGGGCGCGTGCCGCTGCTGCGCGGCGAGACGCGTGCCATACTCCCCGAACTGCCGGAGCAGGTGTTCGACGACGCAGAAGAGCGGGCAATAGACCTCAGGGACCTCGCCACGGATGAGTAGCGCCGAATCCGCGATCTTCATGCCCCAGCCGGTACCGGACAGCGCGGGTGGGCCCATCGGTGACGCCCTGGCGCTGCGCCGCATGCTTCCGTTCCCGTTCGCTCGCCGCCATGGCGTGCTCGTGCAGGAGGTCACCGCGGACAGCGCGCGCGTCCTGGTGAGACCCGAGATCAGCGCGACAGCACTGGCCGAGGTCCGGCGCTTCATCGGCCGACCCCTGCAGCTGCACCAGGTCAGTGGCGCGGAGTTCGACCAGCAGCTGCAGCAGGTCTATGAACGGGAATCCAACAGCACCATGCAGATGGTCGATGGCCTGGGGGAGGACACGGACCTGCTGCAGGTCGCGCAGGACCTGCCCGAGCCCTCTGACCTTCTGGAGAGCGACGACGATGCGCCAATCATCCGGCTGATCAACGCGCTGCTGACGGCAGCGATCAAGGACAACGCCTCGGACATACACGTCGAGCCCTATGAGAACCGGCTGGTCGTCCGCTTCAGGGTCGACGGCGTGCTCCGCGAGGTGCTTCAGTCCCGCCGCGCGGTCGCACCGCTGGTGGTCTCGCGCATCAAGGTGATGTCGAGGCTCGACATCGCCGAGAAGCGGCTGCCGCAGGACGGGCGTTTCTCGCTGCGCATCGCCGGGCGGGCGGTGGACGTGCGCGTGTCGACCATGCCCTCGGGCCACGGTGAGCGCGTGGTGCTCCGCCTGCTCGACAAGCAGGCAGGCCGCCTGAACCTGCAGCACCTGGGCATGGAGCCCCGCACCCGGTCGCTGATGGATGCCCTGATCCACAAGCCGCACGGGATCATACTCGTGACGGGACCCACCGGGTCGGGCAAGACCACCACGCTGTATGCGGGGCTTGAGCAGATCAACGACAACACCCGCAACATCATGACTGTCGAGGATCCGATCGAGTACTACCTGGACGGCATCGGGCAGTCACAGGTCAATACGAAGGTGGACATGACCTTCGCGCGTGGGCTGCGGGCGATCCTGCGCCAGGACCCTGACGTCGTGATGGTCGGCGAGATCCGCGACCTGGAGACCGCCGAAATCGCCGTGCAGGCCAGCCTGACGGGCCACCTCGTGCTGTCCACGCTGCATACCAACACAGCCGTCGGGGCCGTGACCCGCCTTCGTGACATGGGCGTCGAGCCTTTCCTGCTCTCCTCCAGCCTGATCGGCGTGGTGGCCCAGCGCCTGGTCCGTGTGCTCGACCCGGCGACACGCCTGCCCTGCACCGCATCGGAGTACGAATGCCGCCTGATGGGGCTGGACCCCTCCGACCCACCGACGCTGTACCGTGCCGACGTAAGCGCCGCGGGTGGCGGCTACAAGGGACGCACGGGCATCTATGAGCTCGTCCCGATCGACGACCGCCTGAGGACGATGATTCACGACGGGGCCGGCGAGCATGAGCTCGAGCGCTACGCGCGCACACTGAGCCCCGGCATCCGGGATGACGGCCTGCGGCAGGTGCTGGCCGGGGTCACGACCCTCGAGGAAGTGATGCGGGTGACCCGCGCCGACTGATGGGTGCGTTCGAGTACACCGCGGTCGACGCGCTCGGCAAGGAACGGCGCGGGGTCATCGAGGGCGACACGCCCCGCCAGGTCCGCCAGCTGCTGCGCGAACAACGGCTGCTGCCAGTCTCGGTCACGGAAGTGGCCAGACGGGAAGCCAGTCGTCAGCAGGCCTTCTCGCTGCGCCCGGGCATGTCCGCCGCGGACCTTGCCCTGGCCACGCGCCAGCTGGCGACGCTGATGCGCTCCGGGCTGCCGCTGGAGGAGGCGCTGACCGCAACGGCCGAGCAGACCGAGGCCCCGCGCGTCAAGAGCATCCTGCTGGGTGTACGGGCGAAGGTCATGGAGGGCCACACGCTGGCGGCGGGCCTGGCCGATTTCCCCAAGGCCTTCCCGGAGCTGTACCGGGCGACGGTGGCCGCCGGCGAGCAGTCAGGCCACCTGGATGCAGTGCTCGAGCGGCTCGCCGACTACACCGAGAACCGGCAGGTCATGCGCGACAGCATCCGCCAGGCAACTATCTACCCCGTGATGCTGGTGTTGTTCGCGGTCGCGATCATCAGCTTCATGATGGTCAGCGTGGTGCCACAGGTGGTCGGCGTGTTCGACAACACCGGACGCGATCTGCCGCGCCTGACCACGGGCCTGATCACCCTCAGCGATTTCCTCCGCGACCAAGGCCTGCTGCTGCTCGTGCTGCTGGCGGTACTCGCTTTCGCCACACGCCAGCTGCTGCGTCAGCCAGGGCCGCGCAGACGCTTCGACCGCATCGCGCTGCGCGTCCCGGTCGCCGGCAAGATCGTGCGCGGCAGCAACACGGCGCGCTTCACGCGCACCTTGAGCATCCTGAGCGGCAGCGGGGTCCCAGTGCTCGAGGCCCTGCGCATCTCCGGGCAGGTGCTCGGCAATCTGCCCATGCGTGATGCGGTCGAGGACGCGACGGCGCGGGTGCGCGAGGGCGCGCCGATCGGCCGCTCGCTGGGAAGCAGCGGCTATTTCCCGCCCATCTGCATCCACCTGATCTCGGCGGGAGAAACCAGCGGGCAGCTGGAAACCATGCTCGAGCGCGCCGCCACGCACCAGGAGCGGGAGATGACGAGCCTGATCGGCACGCTGCTCGGCCTGCTCGGGCCTGCGCTGATCGTGGGCATGGGCGCCATCGTGCTGCTCATCGTGCTGGCGATCCTGCTGCCGATCTTCGAGTTCAACCAGCTGCTGGACTGACGGCCGGCGGCGCCCGCCTCAGCCCGTTTCGTGCGCTGCTGCGCACTTCACATAAGTCGCTATTGTCAGCTGCCGGGATTGCGATTATAAGGGCCGCGAATACCGTGGGAGCGGGTACGAGCGCGGAACAATGGGGCGCAGGAAGGCAATGAATGACGATACGGACGGGCTTTCCGGGCTCGACGACGAGGTCGTTGCCGAAGACGACGGGGACGAAGAGGCCGATGAAGTAGAGGTCGATGCCGACAGCGATGATCCGATCGGCGAAGACTCGGTGGAGATCAACGTCGAGGACCTGATCGCACGCATCGAGTCGGATGCGGGCGGAGGCCCGACGATGAGCGCGCGGCGCAAGCTCGAGCAGTACATGGAAGAGCGGCGCACGTTCCGCGACATCATGGACTTCGAGGACTACGACCTCGAAGACTGAGCGGGACCGGGCCGCCGTCAGCGGAAATCCCGGCTCTCCACCCTGAGCTGGCCCAGCCATTCGCTGAAATCTGCCAGCTCCCCGGCCACCAGGTGCAGCACACCATCACGCCGCTGCAGGTGGCCAGTGACCGCCATCAGGCGCGCCTGCAGTAGCACGCCGCGCTGACGCCCGGCAAGGCGAGGGTGAACGATCACATTGACCTGCCCGGTCTCGTCCTCGAGCGTGACGAAAACCGTCCCGTGCGCACTGCCGGGGCGCTGACGGCTGATCACGAGACCGGCCGCAGCCAGCCACGCGCCATCCGGCCGTGAATACAGTTCGGCCGCACTGCAAAGCTGCCGCTCCGCCAGCCGCGCGCGCAGCAGCGCCAGCGGATGGCGGCGCAGGCTGAGCCCGGTCGCATGGTAGTCGGCGTGGATGTCCTCTGCCTCGGATGGCGCACGCAGCAGCGGTATGCCCTCGCGAAAGCGCGAGTCAGGCAGCAGCGGCAGCGGCGCGGGCCGCCCGGCAAGCCGCCAGCGGGCACGGTGGCGGTGACCGGCGAGCGAGGCCAGTGCACCGGCAGCAGCCAGGCGTTCCAGCACGGCCCCTGGCAGGCGGCTGCGCGTGGCCAGCTCATCCGGCCCGGTAAACGACCTGTCGCCACGGGCAGCGACCAGCTGCTCCGCATGCAGCACGGAAAGCCCCTGCACCATACACAGGCCCAGGCGCAGCGCCGGACCCTCCCTGCCTGGCTCCAGCGTGCAGTCCCGGTGGCTTGCATTGACGTCGACCGGACGCAGCTCTACACCCTGGCGCCGGGCCGCCTGCACCAGCTGTGCGGGCGCGTAGAAACCCATCGGCTGGCTGTTCAGCAGGGCCGCGGTGAATGCGGCCGGGTGATAGCGCTTGAGCCAGGCCGACACATAGACCAGCAGGGCGAAACTGGCCGCATGTGATTCCGGAAAACCATATTCGCCAAAGCCCTCGATCTGGTGGAAAATCTGGCGGGCAAATGCCTCGCTGTAGCCACGCGCGCGCATGCCGCCTATGAGCCGGTCGGCAAACGGGCGCATGCCGCCGCTGCGCTTCCAGGCCGCCATCGCCCGGCGCAGACGATCGGCCTCCCCTGGCGAGAAACCGGCGGCAACGATCGCCAGCTGCATCACCTGCTCCTGGAAGATCGGCACGCCGAGGGTCCGTTCAAGCACTCCGCGCAGCTCCTCGCCCGGATAGCTGACCGGCTCGAGCCCGCTGCGCCTGCGCAGGTAGGGGTGCACCATCTCGCCCTGTATCGGCCCTGGCCTGACGATCGCGACCTCGATGACGAGGTCATAGAAACAGCGTGGCTTCAGGCGCGGCAGCATTGCCATCTGCGCCCGCGACTCGATCTGGAACACACCGACGGTATCGGCCCGGCTGATCATCTCGTAGACCCGGGGATCTTCGGCCGGGATATCGGCCAGGGTCAGCGTGCTGCCCTCATGGGCATTGACCAGGTCAAGACAGCGACGGATCGCGGTCAGCATGCCGAGCGCGAGCACGTCGACCTTGAGCAGGCCCATCTGCTCGAGGTCGTCCTTTTCCCACTGGATCACCGTGCGCCCCGGCATCGCTGCATTCTCGACCGGCACCAGCTCGCTCAGGGGCCGCTCCGAGATCACGAAGCCGCCGACATGCTGCGACAGGTGGCGCGGAAAGCCGAGCAGTTCGCCAGCCAGGTGGCGGAGCTGGCGCGCCGGCAGCCCTTCCGGATCCAGGCCGGCACCGGTCAGCTGGGCATCGCTGATCCCCTGCCCATCCCACCACTGTATCGACCTGGCCAGCCGGTCAATGACCGCGGCATCGATGCCGAGCGCGCGACCGACATCGCGTATCGCGCTGCGCGGACGATAGGTGGTCACGGTAGCGGCGAGCGCGGCGCGCTCGCGCCCGTACTTTGCATAGATGTACTGGATCACCTCCTCGCGGCGCTCGTGCTCGAAATCGACGTCGATGTCGGGTGGCTCGTTGCGTTCACGGGAGATGAATCGCTCGAACAGCAGCGACATACGGGCCGGGTCCACCTCGGTGATGCCTAGGCAGAAACAGACCGCGGAGTTGGCGGCCGAGCCGCGTCCCTGGCAGAGAATGCCCCGGCCACGCGCATGGCTGACGATGTCATGCACGGTAAGGAAATAGGCGGCATAGCCAAGTTCGGCGATCAGCCCGAGCTCGTGCCCGATCTGGCGGCGCACCGCCTCCGGTGCGCCGCCAGGCCAGCGCCGGCACATGCCCTGCCCGACGAGCTCGGTCAGCCAGCTGTCCGGGGTGTGACCCGCGGGCACCAGCTCATGCGGATACTCGTAGCGCAGCTCGTCGAGGGAGAACTCGACCCGCTCGAGCAGCCGCACGGTCTCGTCGATCAGCTCCGGCGGGTACAGCCGCGCCAGCAGGCGCGGAGGACGCAGGCAGCGCTCGCCGTTCGGGTACAGCCGGTGCCCGGCAGCGGCGACCGTGGTACGCAGCCGGATCGCAGTCAGCGTGTCCTGCAGCATGCGCCGGCTGCGCCGGTGCATGTGCACGTCGCCGGCGGCCAGGAGCGGCACGCCATGAGAGCGGCCGAGCGCCGCGAGCATGGCAAGCCGCTGCTGGTCGTCACCAAGTCGATGCAGCGCAACGGCAATCCAGAGCCTGCCGGGAAAACACCCGGCGAGGAAGGCCAGTTCATCCTGCCGTACCGGGCGGCCGGGCAGCCACAGCGCCAGGCAGCCGTCCAGTGGCTGCGTGAGGTCTGCCCGCTCGAGCCGGTACTGGCCCTTGGCCGCTGCGCGCCGCGCGGTCGTGATCAGTGCGGACAGCTGCGCATAGCCGCTGCGCGAGGCCGCGAGCAGCACCAGCCGCATGCCGTCGCTGCAGCGGAACTCGCTCCCGCTGACCAGGCGCAGGCCCTGTCCGCGTGCCGCAACATGCGCGCGCACGATCCCGGCAAGCGAGCACTCGTCGGTCAGCGCCAGCGCGCGGTACCCGAGCATCACGGCCTCCTGCACGAGTTCCTCCGGCGAGGAGGCACCGCGCAGGAAGGTGAAATGGCTGATGCAGTGAAGTTCTGCATAGCCGGGCAGCCCCGACATGCTGCTCACCCGAACAGGCCATGCAGGTACCAGTGCGTATCGCGCAGGTCCTGGAACACCCAGAGCCGCCGGCCATCCGGCGCGATAGCGGCATAGTAGTCGCGCCGGACATTCTCACCAGCCCACCAGCCGGTCTCCAGCCGGCGCGGACCGTGGCCCAGGCGCAGGCCACCGGATCCGGGCGCTGCGGACAGCCTGCGCGGCTCCGGCAGCAGCCACAGGGGCTGCGGGCCTGCGGGTGCCGGCGGCGCCGACGGCACGCGCCGCCCCGGCGCCAGACCCACCGCCTGCCAGGCGGCCTCGGGCTGCCAGTGCGGCTGACTGGCCAGGCCGTGTACCGCATCGGCTCCGAAGCGCGCGGACAAGCGCTGCAGCAGCGCCGCACGAGGCCCACCGGTCTCGGGCAGGTCGCCGAGCAGGTCGGTGCCGGCGGCAGGGGCCAGCGGCACCGGCTGGGCCAGCAGTTCCAGCACCTGCACCGGGGCAGCGAGACGCAGGGTGGAAAAACGCAGCGCCACCAGCTCACCCAGCAGTGCGCGATCCTGGCCTGGACAGGCGAGCGCGATGCGTACCCGCTCATCAGCACCACCTGGCTGGCACAGCCGCCACCACAACACCTCTACCGCGGCGTGGCGCTTGCGTAACCCGGACACGAGGCGATCAAGCAGCCGCATCGCCGCCGGCAGCAGCAGGCTGCCATCGGCGGCAGCGTCCGGGAGCTCGCTGCTCTCATGGAAACGCCAGCATGGCCGCTGCGGCTCCGGCAGCCACGTGGCATGGCCCAGCGCCTGGTCCAGCTCGAGCAGGCAGCGCCTGCCGATACGCCTCGCCAGCCCGTGGCGCGGCAGGCGCAGGCACTCACCGAGCGTGCGGATGCCGGTGCCGGACAGCAGCGACAGCGCGGCCTGCGGCCACCCGGTCACGGCGACGGCCAGGCGTGACAGCGCTGCGGGCAACTGTGCGGGGTCGCGCACAGGGCGGCAGTCGCCGGCACGTGCAAGCCAGAGCGCCGCCCGCGCGGTCGGCGCAACCGCGAGGCTGGCATGCGCGTAGGCAGGCAGGGCCTGTATGCGCGCACACAGGCGGCCAAGTCCGCCGAACAGGCGCAGGCTGCCCGCCACCTCGAGCAGCAGCGCATCGCCATCCGGGTCGCGGGCAACCACCGGCGTGAATGCGAACAGCTGCTGCAGCAGCCGGTCATGCTGCATACCCTGTAGATCAGGATCGTGCAGGCACAGCCACAGGCGCGTCCTGCGCGTGGCTGATGCCTCCACCGGCTGCGCGGCCGCTGGCGCGGCCAGGCTGTCGGCCACGACCGCTGCCGCCTGTGGCGACCGCGGCATCAGGGCCATGCCCCGTCCAGACAGAGCCGCAGGCGCAGTGGCCGGCCGCTCACGCGGCTCTTGAAGATCTCGATCGCCAGAAACCCCGGTGCCTCGGGTGCTAGCGCGATGCGCAGCGCGGCCGGCGACGGCTGGCGACGGCTGGAAGCCGGCCGGAACAGCACCGTCCAGGCGCCGCTGTCACGCGCAGCAAGCTGCAGCCGCCTCAGTCCTGTCAGGCTGGCCTGGCCGGGGAAAGCCAGCACCGCGGCACAGCTGCCCGAGCGCAGACCCTGCTCACAGGCCCAGAACACCTCGTCACGACCCTGCGCATGAACCAGCAGCAGCCGGGACAGCGGTATGCCTGCCTGCTCCAGCGCCGGCGCATAGGGCAGGCAGGGAGGCGCGACCAGCATCAGCCAGTGTGAGGGTCGTGCCTCGCCCAGCCGGGCCAGGGCCGGCAGCAGCAGGCTGAGCTCACCGATCCCGTAGTGGTCGACGAGCAGCTCGGTCAGTACACCCACTGGCCAGCCGCCGGCCAGCGCCTGGTCAAGCACGGGAAAACCGCTGGGCAGTGGCGCGGCGCCATGCGCGGCGCGGCCCGGGCCACGCCAGAGCAGGTGGCCACGCAGCAGTTCATCGATACCACCTGCATCCGCCATGCGCCGGGAGCCCGCATCAGGCTGCCACGTTCACCTGCGTGCGCAGCACGCCGACGACCACCCCTTCGATCATCAGCGACTGCTGCTTCAGGTCGACGCGTATCGGTTCATGCTCGGGATTCTCGGGCAGCAGCCAGACCAGCGAACCACGCTGGCGATAACGCTTGACCGTGACCTCGTCGTCGAGACGCGCGACGACGATCTGGCCGTTGCGTACATCCGGAGTGCGGCAGACAGCCACCAGGTCGCCATCGAGGATGCCGGCATCACGCATGCTCATGCCATGTACACGCAGCAGGTAATGCGGCTTGCGGCTGAAGAGGCCGGCATCGAGCCGGTAGCGCGCCTCGATGTGCTCGGTCGCCAGCAGTGGCTGACCGGCTGCGACGCGCCCGACCAGCGGGAGACCGCCGGCCGCCTGTCCACCCACCGTCAGCTGTATCCCGCGCGAGACACCAGGGCGCAGCTCGATCACGCCCTTCCTGCTCAGTGCGCGCAGATGCTCGCCGGCCGCGTTGGGCGAACTGAACCCGAGCGCGCCGGCAATCTCGGCGCGCGTCGGAGGCATCCCGTGCTCGTCGATAAAGCACTGAATGAAATCGAGAATTTCAGACTGCCTCGGGGTCAGTGCGGCCATGCGCGGGTACCTGTTCTTATGGACAGTACTGGCATTTTATACAGGCTCCACAGGAACGCAATCCCGTAGCGCCTGTTGCGTGCGAGACGCCTTGCCGCCCTCGCCTGAACGGGTGCCCCCTCGCCGGGCAACCTGTCCGGACACTGCCGGCCAGCCCCCCGGCGCAGGACGGGAGCAGCCCGCGGGAAACAGGTGAAAATCCGCGTTTGAAAAAGCCGCTAAACCGCTAGACTGATTGCGCAACAACATGCTTTCGTTCATGATTGGTGCGACTTGGCGACTGCCCGCAACAGGCGTTGCCATGCGCGAAGAAGACGAACTGGCCAAACTTAAATTCTGTTCGAGGACTTGTGACTATGAAACTTCAGACCACGCTCAAGGGCGGGATGATTGCAGTCGTGATGCTGATCGCATCCGGCTGTGCATCGACCCAGCAAATCAACGAAATGAGCGCGCGTCTCGACCGCGTTGCCCAGGACGCTGCCGCAGCCAAGTCGGCTGCCGATGCGGCCAGCGCAGCGGCCTCCGAGGCACGCCAGATCGCTTCCGGCGCACAGAGCACGGCCAACCAGGCGCTGAATGCAGCCAACCAGGCCCAGGCCTGCTGTGATGCGACCAATGAAAAAGTCGACCGCATGTTCGAGCGCAGCCAGGCCAAGTAAGGCCTGACATGCCGCAGGAGAAGCCGCGGCCCGCGAGGGCTGCGGCTTTTTTTTGCCCGGATGAATGATCACGCGCCGCCCGGGCGCTCACCACTGAAGGATCCGCTGCTGGCACTGGCGCTGGCCGCAGGACCGGCCGGCGCCTGGGCCTGGGTCTCGCTGACCGGGTTCACCGGCAGCCTGTCGGGCTCGGGCCTCACCGCTCTGCTGCTGCTGCTGCTGCTCTCGCCGGTGCTTGAGGAACTCGTCTTTCGCGGGCTGATCCAGGGCTGGCTGCTGGAAAGGCCCTGGGCGAGGCGGCGCTTTGGTCCGCTCAGCGTAGCCAACCTGCTGAGTGCAGCCGCCTTTGCCCTGAGCCACTGGCCGCGCGGTGGCCTCCTGCAGGTCAGCGGGGTACTCTGGCCAGGCCTGGTGTTCGGCTACTTCCGTGAACGCCACGGCCGGCTGGCGACCCCGGTGCTGCTGCACGCCTGGTACAACAGCTGCCTGCTGTTCGTGGCCTGGTGACCCCCGGACCGGAGGACTGCGCTAGTTTGCCTGAATGCCCGCCGTAAGCGCGCGAGGCTGGCTGCTGCCGACCCTGACCGGCAGGCCACGCTTTTCCTGGAACACCTGCTCGATCAGCTCCCAGTCGACCTGGTCGGGAGCACGATCCGCAGTCGCACGTACATAGAGCTCGATGATCGCGCTCAGGCCACGCTGGCGCCGCTCCTCGTCCTCCTCGAGCGGCGGATGGACCTCGAGGTAGAGATAGTCACCGCTCCAGCCCATCTTGTACGGCTGGCTTACGATCTGGACCTGCGCGTTGACCGGGACCCGCGGGAAGAGCCACTCGATGTCCTCGGGGAACATCCGGATACAGCCGTGTGTCACGCGCATCCCGACGCCGGACGGGCGATTGGTGCCGTGGATCAGGTAGGACGGCAGGCTGAGCCGGATCGAATAATCTCCCAGCGGGTTGTCCGGGCCGGGCGGGACCGCGCGAGGCAGGTAGCGCCCGTCGGCAGCATGCTCGGCGCGGATGGATTCCGGCGGGAACCAGGTCGGCCGTTCATGCTTGGCGATGACCGACCAGCGACCAATCGGCGTATTCCAGTCCATGCGCCCGATGCTGATCGGGAATGTAGCCACCAGGTCCTGCCCGTTCTCGCGATAGAAGTAGTACAGCCGGTACTCGGGCAGGTTCACGACAATGCCCTGCCTTGCGGCGATGGGCATCACGAAGCGGGTTGGCAGCTCGACCCGGGTGCCCTCGCCCGGCAGCCAGGTGTTGACGGTCGGGTTGGCCTTGCGCATGTCCTCGTAGCCGAGGCCGTGGCGCCGTCCGATGTCGAGCAGGGTGTCCTCGTAGCGCGCGCTGATGCTGCTGGCCGCCCCGATCAGGTCCTCACCCGGCACCAGCAGGAAAACGTCCGCCGGGGCACGCGGTGCAACCAGCGTCGACAGGACCAGGAACAGCCCGGACAGCAGGGCGCCGCGGCGCAAAAGGGACTCGGACATTGGTGACCTCCAGCGCAAGATATCTAGTTATACCCGCTACGACAGCAAATGCCAGTGCCCGGTTCAGTAACGCAGCAGAACCGAGCCCCAGGTGAACCCGCCACCGAAGGCCTCGAGCAGCAGCAGGTCGCCCCGTTTGATCCGGCCGTCACGTACGGCCACATCCAGCGCCATCGGCACCGATGCAGCCGAGGTGTTGCCGTGATCCATCAGCGTCAGCACGACCTTGTCCATGGGCATGTCCAGCCGTCTGGCCGTTGCCTGGATGATCCTGATGTTGGCCTGGTGCGGAATCAGCCAGTCGATCTGGCCCCGCTCCAGGTTGTTCGCGGCCAGCGTGGTGTCGACGATGCTCTCCAGGGTCTTGACCGCGACCTTGAACACCTCGTTGCCCCGCATGTGGATCGCGGCGGTCTCGGTGTCCTCGGGCCGCCGCCGGCGCGAGGGTCCGTAGGGGAAGTAAAGCAGGTCCTTGTAGCGGCCGTCGGCAGCGAGATGCGCCGAGATGATCCCGGGCTCGTCGGCAGGCTGGACGATCACCGCACCCGCACCATCACCGAAGATCACGCAGGTGGACCGGTCGGTCCAGTCGGTGATCCGTGAAAGCGTCTCGGCACCGACGACCAGCGCGCAGCGGGCCATCCCTCCGCTGACGAAGCGGTCCGCAATACCCAGCGCATAGATGAACCCGCTGCAGGCAGCCTCCAGTGCGAAGGCCGGGCAGGCAGCCACGCCCAGGCGCTCCTGCAGAAGGCAGCCGAGGTTCGGAAAGACCACGTCCGGTGTTGTCGTTCCCACGACGATGAAGTCGATGTCTGCCGGCCCCACGCCTGCCGCGGTCATTGCCTGGCGGGCGGCCTGCTCGGCCAGGTCCAGGGTGGTCTGGTCCTCGGCGGCGATATGCCGGCGCTCTATGCCTGTGCGGGCCCGGATCCACTCGTCGCTGGTGTCGACCATGACCTCGAGCTCGGTATTGGTCAGCACCCGTTCCGGAAGATAGCGCCCGGTTCCGGCGATTCTTGAATATCTCATCTGGCCTGTTCTTCCAGCAGGTCCCTGATCAGCTGCGGCACGCCCATCTGCGCCTCCAGCATCGCGATCGTCAGCGCCCGGCGGAAGGCCACCTCGTCCGCACTGCCGTGGCTCTTGATCACGATACCGTTCAGCCCGACGAGGCTTGCGCCATTGTACTGGCGCGGGTCAAGCTTGATGGCGAGCGAGCGCAGCACCGGTGCCGCAACCAGGCCAGCGAGCCGGCCGTAGACACTGCCGCTGAACTCCGCGCGCAGGAAGTGGCGGATCAGGCGCGCCGTGCCCTCCATTGTCTTCAGCGCGACGTTGCCGCTGAAGCCGTCACAGACGATCACGTCTGCACGGTGCTCGTGGATTACGTCGCCCTCGATGAACCCGATGTAGTTCAGGTGGCTCGCCGCGAGCAGTGCGGCGGCCTGGCGCACCGTGTCGTTGCCCTTGATCTCCTCCTCGCCGATGTTCAGCAGGCCGATGCGGGGGTTCGCGTTGTTGCCTGTCACGCGCGCGACGACGGCACCCATGACGGCAAACTGGAACAGGTGCTCCGAGGTACAGTCAGCATTGGCGCCCAGATCAAGCATGTAGACGGCACCGTGCCGCGTGGGCATACGGGCCATGATCGCCGGGCGGTCGATGCCGGGCAGCGTTTTCAGCACGAAGCGGCCGGTGGCCATCAGCGCGCCCGTATTGCCGGCGCTGATGGCCGCATCCGCCTCCCCGGACCTGACCAGGTCTATCGCAAGGCGAAGCGAGGAATCCTTCTTCTTGCGCAGCGCATCAGCCGGAGGTTCGTCCATGTCGACGACCTGGCTTGCCGGGCGGATAGTGAGGCGGTCACGGCAGTCTCCCGCCTGGGCGAGGGCGGGCTCGAGAACCTCGGGCAGCCCGGTAAGCACGAGACGCAGGGAAGGATGCTGGCGCACCATGCCGACAGCGGCGGGAACGCAGACGCTGGGGCCAGCGTCGCCGCCCATGGCGTCCACGGCTATGGTAACGGCATCCCGCACGCTTGCCCCCTGCTCGCTGGATTGCGGCCGGTCCATCAACCTGGCCCGGGCATGCCCTTCAGGCGGGCCCTTGCGGGCCGCTCCGGGTTCAGTCGAGATCCTCGGCCTCGGGCCGGCGGATCACCTGCTTGCCGCGATACCAGCCATCGGGGCTGACGTGATGTCGGCGATGAGTTTCCCCGGAACCGGGCTCCACCGACAGCGCGGGCTTCGCAAGGCTGTCGTGGGCCCGGCGCATGCCACGCCGGGACGGTGTTTTACGGCTCTTCTGGACTGCCATCGCAAGTCTCCATCCATCGATCTAGTCTGTGCCGCTACTTGCGGCCGAGCAGGTCACCGAGGCCCGCGAACGGACGGGTCAAGCCGTCGTCGCCGGGCGCCGCCCCTGCCCCAGGGGCGCATTGTGCCGCATCCGGGTGCCGGGCCGACAGCGGCAATGCCGCCAGCAGCTCGTCCTCGACCACCTCGGCCAGCGGCAGCTGGCCGGCGTCGTTCAGCACCACCGTGTCGAACGGTTCGCCGGTTGCGCCCGCCGCCGCCTCGCTCGTGCAGATACGCAGCTCGCAGCCCTCGTCCAGCGGCCATTCGAACGGCTCCAGGCAGCGCTGGCACCTGAGCCGTAGCGTCCCGCTCAGCCTCAGTTCCAGCCCCGGGCCACCATCGATTTCCCGGAACCTTACTTCCGCGCGCAGCTCGGGGCCCGGGCCGGCG
This sequence comes from Chromatiales bacterium, assembly GCA_020831895.1. Classification (GTDB taxonomy): domain Bacteria; phylum Pseudomonadota; class Gammaproteobacteria; order Steroidobacterales; genus JAFIFS01. The sequence continues at coordinate 44,490 of JAFIFS010000101.1, read as the reverse complement.
GGGTTCTCCACCACCAGCCTGGCCAGGCGCGCACAGGATTCCGCGGGAAACTCGAACGACCGGCTGGCCGAGCGGGCCACCAGTTCAGCCAGCTCGCCCGCGCTGAAGCTCGCAGGCAGCATAATCGGCCTATGATAAGAATCAGCCATTGTGCTGTCAAAATCCCCCGCACCACGGAGCCTGTCCATGCCTGTCCTGCCCCCGGTCGTCCTCGCCTCCTCCTCGGTTTACCGGCGCCGCCTGCTCGCACGGGTGCTCGAGGAATTCTGCTGCCGCAGCCCCGGGGTCGACGAAACGCCCATGCCCGGCGAGGGGCCCGGAGAGCTTGCGCTCCGCCTGGCGCGGGCCAAGGCCGCTGCCGTCTCCGGGCTGGAGCCCGGGGCCGTGGTCATCGGCAGCGACCAGGTCGCCACGCTGGGCGATCGCGCGCTCGGCAAGCCGGGTGACGAGCGCCGTGCCATCGAGCAGCTGGCAGCCTGCAGCGGGCGCAGCGTCGTATTCCTGACCGCGGTCACCGTTCTCGGGCCGCGGGGCGAGGTGGTCCTCGAGCACCTGGACAGGACCGAGACCGTGTTTCGCCAGCTCGAACCGGCGGAACTCGAGCGCTATGTGCTGCGGGAGCAACCGCTGGACAGCGCCGGAAGCTTCAAGATCGAGGGACTCGGGATCACGCTGTTCGATGCCGTCAACAGCACCGACCCGACCGCGCTCGAGGGTCTGCCGCTGATCAGCGTGACCCGGGCGCTGCGCGGGCTGGGTTTTCAGCTTCCCTGAACCAGATCACCCGTCGAGCCGTCCCAGCACGGCGGCGAGCTCCTCCGGCAGTGGACAGCGGACGGTGACCAGGCGCCCGTCGCGCGGATGCTCGAAGCTCAGGGACGCAGCATGCAGGAACAGCCGCGAGAGGCCCGCATGGTGGACGATGGGATCATCGGCCCTGCCATAGCGCGGATCGCCCGCCAGCGGGTGACCCAGCGCAGCGGCATGGACACGAATCTGGTGGGTACGCCCCGTCAGCAGCCGGACATCGGCCAGTGCGGCGCCGGGGTACCGGCGCAGAAGCTGGAACTCGGTTCGCGCCGGCTTGCCTTCAGGGTCTACCTGCACATGGCGCTCCCCGCCGCGCCGCTCGCTGGTGCGCAGGGGCGCCGCGCAGACCAGGCTGTCCGAGCTGAAGTCCCCGCCAGTCAGCAGTGCAAGGTAGCGCTTGTCGATGCTGCCGTCGCGAAACTGCTGGTGCAGCCTGCGCAGGCTGCTCCGGCGCCGTGCCACCAGCAGGCAGCCGCTGGTCTCCCGATCAAGCCGGTGGACCAGCTCCAGCGACCCGCCATGCGGAATCGCCTTGCGCAGCAGCTCGATCGCGCCGAGCCGGATGCCGCTGCCCCCATGCACCGCAAGGCCGGCTGGCTTGTCCAGCACCAGCAGGTCCTCGTCCTCATGGCAGACCAGACGCCGTATCCACTCCAGCTGGCCGGGGCGGGCCGGGAGGTCGGCCGCCTCGGCCTCCAGCTGCACCGGCGGCACGCGCACCTCGTCGCCCGGGACCAGCCGTGTTGCCGGTCTCGCCCGGCCACCGTTGACCCGGACCTCCCCGCTGCGGATCAGCCGGTACACGCGCGAGCGCGGCAGTCCCTTGAGGCGGGACATCAGGAAATTGTCGAGGCGGCGGTGCTCCTCGTCCTCGCCCACAGTCAGGCGCTGTACCGCTGAACGTCGGGGATTCCCGGAAATTCTTTCCGATGCGGGCACTTAGTGGGAACTTTCATTGCTGGCTCTGGGATGCGCTGCTATATTACAGTCGTCTGCTGAACCTCGCGCCAGTGCCCGCAGCAACGGGACATGGCGCCGGATTCTTGTAGCGCCCGCCGGCCCTGGCCTGCGGGTGAGCCAAAGGGGCCCGCTTGACGGGCCAGAGACGACCTCCCGGACGGCGCACCTGACCGGTGCGCCCGCGGCTGCAGGTTGGACCAGGATTGTTCGAGGGCCTGCGCATGATGGCAGCAGCCGTCCACTATGACATCCGGAACGGGCGCACCGATTGGTGCCGCCTGTTCCTGTCCGTGCTGCTGAGCCACTGTCGCCAGGACACTGGCCCGCCTGAGTTGTTCCCGGGAGGCTCGCGTACTGCAACCGGTACTGCCGAGACAGGAACACATGAAAAGAATGCTGATCAATGCAACTCAGTCCGAGGAGTTGCGCGTGGCAATGGTCGATGGCCAGCGCCTGTACGACCTGGACATAGAATCCACCGGCCGCGAACAGAAAAAGGCCAATATCTACAAGGGCCGCATCACCCGCGTTGAGCCCAGCCTCGAGGCCGCCTTCGTCGACTACGGCTCCAGCCGGCACGGCTTCCTGCCACTCAAGGAAGTCTCCCGCGAGTACTTCCTGAAGGAACCCGAGAACGGCGCTCGCCTGAACATCAAGGAACTGCTGCGCGAGGGTCAGGAAATCGTCGTGCAGGTTGAAAAGGAGGAGCGCGGCAACAAGGGCGCCGCACTCACCACCTTCATCAGCCTGGCAGGGCGCTTCATCGTGCTGATGCCGAACAACCCCCGGGCGGGCGGCGTGTCGCGCAGGGTCAGCGGCGATGACCGGGACGAGCTGCGCGAGACGCTGCGCGAGATCGAGGTGCCCGAAGGCATGGGCATCATCGTGCGCACCGCCGGCGTCGGGCGCTCGACGGAAGAAATCCGCTGGGACCTCGACTACCTCCTCGGCATATGGGAGGCGATCAAGGCTGCGGTCGTTGGCCGCCCCGCGCCCTTCCTGATCTTCCAGGACAGCAATGCGGTGATCCGCGCGCTGCGCGACCACCTGGCTGCTGATATCGGCGAAATCTGCATCGACGATGCGGGCACCTATGCCGAGGCCCGGCAGTTCGTCGAGCGCGCGATGCCCCACAACCTGTCGAAGCTGCGCATGTACAGCGAGGACGTGCCGCTGTTCACGCGCTACCAGATCGAGAGCCAGATCGAGTCCGCATTCCGGCACACCGTCGAGCTGCCCTCGGGCGGCAGCATCGTGATCGACCATACCGAGGCGCTGGTATCCATCGACATCAACTCCGCCCGGGCCACCAAGGGCGATGACATCGAGGAAACCGCGCTGGCCACCAACCTCGAGGCTGCGGACGAGATCGCACGCCAGCTGCGCCTGCGCGACCTGGGCGGCCTGATCGTCATCGACTTCATCGACATGACGCCGCAGCGCAACCAGCGCGAAGTCGAGACGCGCCTGCGCGATGCCGTCAAGATGGACCGGGCGCGGATCCAGATCGGGCGCATCTCGCGCTTCGGCCTGCTCGAGATGTCACGCCAGCGCCTGCGACCCTCGCTGGGGGAGTCGGCGCACCAGACCTGCCCGCGCTGCGGTGGCGCCGGCTATGTGCGCAGCGTCGAGTCGCTGGGGCTCGCGGTGCTGCGCCTGCTCGGCGAGGAGGCACGCAAGGAGCGCACGGCCAAGGTGATCGCGCAGCTGCCCATGGACGTTGCCAATTTCCTCCTGAACGAGAAGCGGGACTGGATCCGCACGATCGAGGAACGCGAGAACATCGCCATCATGCTGGTGGCGAGTTCAGACCTCCAGACACCTAACTACGAGCTGCGCCGGGTCCGCGACGACCAGGCCGAGCTGCCGGAAAACACCGCCGCGAGCTATGAGCAGACGCTGCAGTCCGCGGAAGAGCTGGACCCCGCCACCCGGCTGGAGCAGCTGGCGGCCGGGCGGCCAAGCCCGGAACAGCCCGTGGTCAGTACGGTGCTGCCCAACGCACCGCCGGCGCCTGCGGCGTCGCCGGACCGCGCAGCGAGCCAGGCGCCCGGGCTGCTCGCCCGGCTGTTCGCCTGGTTGAAGCCATCGGCCAGTCCGGATCCTGAACAACGCCAGCCGGGCATTAGCGACGAGAGCAGCAGCCCGCGGACCCGCAGCCGCAGCGGCGAGGGCCGCAGCAGCCGGGGCCCCGGACAGCGACGGGGCGGACGCGGGAGCGCACCGCAGGACCGTCGGCGCACCGGACGCGGCCGGCGTGGCGCCGATGGGGATGACAGCCGCCCGGAATCGCGGGAAGCTCGCGGCGAGTCCAGCCGCCGGCAGCCCGAAGCCGAAGCCCGGCGCCAGGACACCTCCCGGCAGGAGGCATCGCAGCCGGATGCGTCGGTTTCCGGCGACGGCCAGGAGGCGACCGTGGGCCAGCAGGCCCGTGGCGATCGCCCGCGCCGCAGGCGCCGGCGTGGCGGCCAGGGTCGCGCGCAGCGCGGCGCGGAAAGAGGCGAGCAGCGGGAGTCGGCCACGACCCAGAATGATCCGGCTGACGGCCAGCCCGCCGCCAGCCAGGATAATCAGCCGGTCGGGGGTGAGCGACGGTTAGAGCCGCCTGCGGCGGCGACCGCCGAAGGCAGCAGCGCCTCTCCTGCGCCACGACCCGAGACGCCGCAACCCGCCCCACCGCAGCCTGCGTCAGCTTCGGTCACACCTGCTCCGGCATCCAGCCCTGCCCCGGCTGCATCTGACCCGGCATCCAGGCCGCCTCCAGCTGCGGCCGCGCCGGCCGTCCCACCGGCTTCGCAGCCCGCCCGTCCGATGGCGCCACCAGCGGCCCCTTCAACGACGGTGGCACCGCCAGCACCTGCCATCCCTCCGGCACCCGCTGCCCCGATGTCGTCAGCTGCCGGCCCAGGCAACGGCAGCCCGGCCCGGACAGCACCGGCTCCTGTTACGGACAAGTCAGCTGTGGTGGAAAAACCAGCGGCCCCTGCGCCGGCACCCAGGCCGCAACCCGCTGCAGAGGCCCCCAGGCGCCCGGACAGCGGAAATGACTGAGGCCGCTCAGCGCGCGGGCGGGCCGGGCCTGCCCGCGCGCCGGGCGAGGTCCTCGAGGAGCCCCGTGTTCGCTTCCTCGATCAGGTCGAGCACCCGCTCGAACCCGCTGTTGCCCCCGTAGTAGGGATCGGGAACGATACGCGAGCGGGCCTGCGGCGCAAAATCCATGAACAGACGCAGCCTGTCGGCCATGCTGTCACCGGCCATGGCCTGAAGGAAGGCGAGGTTGTCCTCGTCCATTGCGAGAATCAGGTCAAAGCGCTGCAGGTCCTCATGGACCACCTTTCGCGCCCGCAGATCGGCAATCTCTATACCGCGTCGCCGCATGGCCGCCTGGGCGCGCGGGTCGGGAGCAGCATTCCGGTGATAGCCATGCGTGCCGGCAGAGTCGACGCGGACCGGCAGCGGACGCTCCAGGCCAGCCAGGCGGTGACGCAACACGCCCTCGGCCATGGGCGAACGGCAGATGTTGCCCATGCAGACCAGCAACACACCCACGCTACCCTCACCACTCATTGCAGCCTCCGTCGAGCTTCCGGCCGGCCCGCGCAGCCGGCGCCAGATCCGTCCCAGCATCAGCGCGGCTTCAGCAGCGCCGCGACCCGGGCGAGGTCATCCGGCGTATCGACATCGGGGCCCGGCACGACGTTCGCCGTCGCGATGCTGATCCCTATGCCCAGCCACAGTGCACGCAGCTGCTCGAGTTGTTCTGACAGCTCAAGCGCGCAGGCCGCGCTGGCCGCGAGCTCACGCAGCGTACCCGCGCGATAGGCATACAGGCCGAGGTGCCGGAAGGCCTGCGCCGGCATGCTGCCGTCGTGGCCACGGGCCGGGATCGGCGCCCGGCTGAAGTACAGCGCGCGCCCGTCGCGGTCGGCGACCACCTTCACCACATGCGGACTCTCGTAGTCCTCGTCGTCGAGGATCGGCACGCACAGGGTCGCCATGCCGGCGGCGCGGTCAGCCGCCAGCAGCCCTGCCACCTGGTCGATGTTCTCCGGTGGTGCCAGCGGGGCGTCGCCCTGGCAGTTGACCACGATCTGGTCGTCAGGCCAGCCACGCAGGGTCGCGACCTCGGCGATGCGCTCGGTTCCGGAGCGGTGCGTGCTCGCGGTCATCACCACTCCAGCACCGAAAGCCTGCGCCGCATCGCGCACCCGGTCATCGTCGGTCGCGATGATGACCTCGCGCGCATGGCTGCGCGTCGCCTGCCGCCAGACGTGCTCGATCATCGGCCGGCCGGCCAGCGGCAGCAGGGCCTTGCCCGGCAGGCGCGAGGACGCGAAGCGGGCCGGAATGACTACGCGGAAATCCATCGCGCGCAAGTCTAGCAGCCCGCAGCCAGCACGCGGCCCGCCGCGCCCGCCTACACTGCCCGCGGGCTGCCCGGCAGCCGCGCGAGGATGGCACCGGCAAGGCCAGCCGGCACCTCGAGCCGCGCCTCGATGATCCAGCAGTCCTGGCGTGCCAGCGCCGGGTACTTGACGGCATCCTTGGCCGTCATCAGCAGGGGCAGATCGGGATGCGCGGCCAGATCGGTGGCGGCGACCCGCCCATGGTCGGCGACCGGCAGGGGTTCGACCACGAGCCCCGCCGCCTCAAGCTCGGCCACCAGTCGCGCCGGATGCCCGATCCCGGCCAGCAAGCGCACGCGCTGGCCGGCCAGGCTGGCGAGTGGTCGCCGCAGCTGGCCATCCAGGCTGCGCAGCTCACCGGCACGTACCGCGACCGGCCACCTGCCCGGGTGTTCCGGCAGGCGAGTGGCGGCGCTCCCGGCACCGCCATTGACCAGCACGAAGTCGCAGTCGGCCAGCCGTCCCGCCGGCTCGCGCAGCGGGCCCGCCGGTAACAGGGCACCGTTGCCGAAGCCGCGACGTCCATCGACCACGGCGATCTCGATGTCCCTGCCAAGCCGGTAGTGCTGGAGGCCATCGTCCGCGATCACGACATCACAGCCCTGGCCGAGCAGCAGGCGCGCCGCTGCCGGCCGGTCACGGCCGATACTGACCGGACAGCCGGTCTCGCGCATCAGTAGCAGCGGCTCGTCACCGACCTTCCCGGCCTCGTCGCCTGGCTGCAGCAGGTGCGGCCCGCGCAGGCGACCGCCATGACCACGACTGACGATGCCCGGCCGCCACCCGGCCTGGCGCAGCTCGCCGGCCAGCCAGGCCGTGCAGGGTGTCTTGCCCGTGCCACCAACCGTCAGGTTCCCGACCACGATCACCGGTACGCCGGGGTGACTGACGGCCAGCCATCCGCCCTGGTAGAGCCTGCGGCGCAACACGGAGATGCCGGCGAACAGCAGCGCCGGCAGGCGCAACAGCGGACCTGGCGGCGCGCCATACCAGCGGCGCTCCCAGCGCCGCGCGCGTTCAGCCTGGCTCATCCCGGAACTGCAGCTGGTACAGGTGGGCGTAGCGGCCACCCGCAGCCAGCAATTCGTGATGGGTGCCGGATTCGACGATCCGGCCATCGGCCATCACGATGATCCGGTCGGCACGCTCGATGGTCGAGAGCCGGTGCGCGATGACAAAGGTGGTGCGGTCACGCATCAGCGCATCGAGCGCCTGCTGGATGTGGCGCTCGGACTCGGTGTCCAGTGCCGAAGTCGCCTCGTCCAGGATCAGTACCGGGGCATCCTTGAGCAGTGCGCGGGCGATCGCGATGCGCTGTCGCTGGCCACCGGACAGCAGGACGCCCTTGTCCCCGACCCAGCTGTCCAGCCCGTCGGGCAGGCGGTCGGCGAACTCGTCCACATGCGCGGCACGCGCAGCGGCCTCGATCGCCGCGCGCGGCGCGCCGCCGAGTGCGCCATAGGCGATGTTCTCGGCGATGCTGCCGTTGAAGATCACGACGTCCTGGCTGACCATGCCGACCTGGGCCCTGAGCCCGGCCAGCGAGTAATCGCGCAGGGGAACACCATCGAGCAGGATCTCGCCGCTTGTCGCATCGTAGAAACGCGGCAGCAGGCTCACGAGGGTGGACTTGCCACTGCCCGAGCGACCGACGATTGCCAGCGTCTGCCCCGGGGGCACATGCAGGTTGACCCCGTGCAGCACCGGCCCCTGGTCACTGGCGTAACCGAAGCTGACGTCACGGAACTCGACCTCGCCGCGCACGCGTGCGGGCGCCACCTGGCCACCGTCCGGCTCGCCGGCCTCGTCCAGCAGCGCGAAGATGCTGCTGCCGGCGGCGATGCCGCGCTGGATCGCCACGTTGACGTTGGTCAGCTGGCGCAACGGGCGCATCAACAGGACCAGCGCGGTGATGAACCCGCCGAAGTCCCCGAGCGCCATCGAGTCCCGCACGAAGTCCTGCGTAGCGAAGAAGACCACGCCGGCGATCCCAAAGGCAGCGAGCAGCGCCGTCACGGCGTTACCGGCCGCCTTGGTCGCATACATGCGCATGTGCATGCGGCGGTTGCGCTCGTTGGCCTGACGGAAGCGCTCGGCCTCGTAGGCCTGGCCGCCGAACACGCGGATCACCCGCTGGCTGCGCAGCGCTTCCTCCGAGATACGCGTCAGCTCACCCATCGAGTCCTGGATCCGCGTGCTGTGGCGACGGAACATCCGGCTCAGCACACGGATGATCACCGTCAGCACCGGCGCCACGATGAACACGAATGCGGTCAGTGGCGGGCTCAGGTAGATCATGTAGCCGACCAGGCCGATGATGGTCAGCGTGTCACGGATCAGCACCGTGATCACGTTGGACGTGGACTCGGCCACCTGCTCGATGTTGAAGGTCAGGCGCGAGAGCAGCGCGCCGCCCGAGGCCTGGTCAAAGAAACGGGAAGGCAGCACCAGGTAGCGGGCGAACAGTTCGCGGCGCATCTGCTCGATCACGCGCCGCCCGATCCAGCCCAGCGTGTAGGTCGATGTGAACTCGGCCACGCCACGGACCAGGAACAGGAGCAGGATCGCGAGCGGCAGCCAGCGCTGCAAGTCGTCGGCGCCGGTGTCGTCACCAAAGGCGCCGATCAGCTGGTTGATCAGCAGTGCGAAACCGGTATCGGTGGCGGCATAGGCCGCCATGCCGAGCGCGGCCAGGATGAACACCGGCCAGTACGGGATGCAGAAGCGCAGCAGGCGGCGGTAGATCGCCAGCGGCTGCGCGTGATCGGGAACGGCGCTGCTCACCGCCCGCCGACCCGCTGCGCGTCAGTCGTCGTCACGCACATCGGTGGTCGCGATGCGGATCTCGACATGGCCCAGCCGGCCGGCGACGTCCATCGCCGTGACGACGGCCTGGTGCGGAGCGCGGGCGTCCGCGCTGATGGTGACGGGTCCGGGCAGTTCATCGGCGCTGACCAGCCGGATCGCCGCACGGAGGGTCTCGGGCCTTGCATCGATCAGTGCGCGGCCGTTGACACGGTAGCTGCCATCCGCGCCCACGCTGATCTCCAGGACCTCGGCGGCTCCGGGTGGCTGGCGTGATTCGCTGGCTTCAGGTAGCCGCAGCGCGATGTGGGACTCGCGCACGAAGCTGGTCGTGATCATGAAGAACACCAGCAGCAGCAGCACCACGTCGATCAGCGACGTGAGGTTGATCTCCGGCTCATCGCGCGTGCTGGAGCGAAGATTCATCGCCTTGCACCAGGTTGTCCAGACCCTGCTTGCGCTGAAGGGCATCCAGCAGCGCGAGCGCTTCCTTCTCCATGCTGACGACGAGCCCGTCGATCCGGCTGCGCAGGTAACGATAGGCCATAAGGGAGGGAATCGCTACGCTGAGTCCGGCAGCGGTCGTGATCAGCGCCTCCGAGATACCGCCGGCGAGAACGCCCGGGTCGCCCACGCCCTCGAGCGTGATCGCGTTGAAGACCTTGATCATGCCGATCACGGTGCCGAGCAGGCCGAGCAGCGGCGTCACGGCCGCGATCGTACCCAGCGTCGTCAGGTAGCGCTCCATCTCGTGGACCACGTGACGGCCTGTGTCCTCGATGCTCTCCTTCATGCCCTCGCGGTCACGGTGCCGGCTTGCCAGCCCCGCAGCGAGAACCTGCCCCAGTGGCGAAGTCTCGCGCAAGGCCTGCAGGTGCTGCTGCGTGAGCTGGTTGCGGCTGATCCAGTCCCAGACCTGGCGACTGAGGTCCGCGGGTATCACGCGCTGTGGCTGCAGCGTCCAGAGCCGCTCGGCGATGATCGCGCAGGCGATGACCGAGCACAGGAGGATCGGCAGCATCAGCCAGCCGCCCGCCTGGATGATTTCCCACATGAACCCTGCGCCCGCGAACCCCGAAGCGCCAACTATAACATCGGCCCGGCCGCCCCTGCCCCTGCACAGGCCCCAAGCGGCAGGTCACGTGACTGCCAGACCCTGCGCCCGTCACGACGGCTGACCCTGACCGGCTCCAGCCGGCCTGCCTTGCCGGTGGAAAAGCGGACAGCGCCATCGTGACTGGTCTTGAAAACGCAGCTTCCACTGTCACGCCAGCGCCCGACGACGCCCGGGTCCGGGTGACCGAAGCGGTTGAAGCTTCCTGACGGCACGACGACATGCCGGGCCTGCGTAGCCGCAACGAACTCGGCCGTGGACGAGGTCCGGCTCCCATGATGCGGCACAAGCACCAGGTCTACAGGCTCGAGTCCGCGCTCACGCAGCAGGTAGCGCTCACCGAGGCGCTCCAGGTCGCCTGGCAGCAGCACGCTGCCGCCGGGCCCATCGATCCTCAGCACGCAGGAACCATCGTTGAGGGACCAGGGAATGCGGGCATCGTCCGGGTGCAGGACCAAAAAATCGTGGCCATCCCAGCGCCAGCGCTGACCCGCGCGGCACCGGCGGTACTCCATGGCATGCAGACCGTGGGTCCCGTTTGCGAGGAGTGGCGTTGCCGGATAGGCGGCCAGCAAGCCAGGGGCGCCGCCGTAGTGATCGAGGTGGCCATGGGAAATCACCAGCAGGTCAATGCGCCGCACGCCCGCCGACCTCAGCGAGGGCAGCAGCACGCTGTCCGCGACGCTGTTGCCCCGATGTGCCGGCCCGGCGTCGTAGACCAGGACATGCCTGTGCGTGCGCACGATGACGGCAGCACCCTGCCCCACATCGAGCACGTCAACCTGCAGGCCATCCGGCCCCGGGCCCGGCAACGGCAGGAACAGGCCCGCTGCAACCAGGGGCAGCGCGACCCAGCGACCCGGCAGCGGCGGTGGCCAGAGCAGCAGCAGCGAGCCAGTCAGCAGCAGCAGCAGGGCCAGCGCCCCGGCCGGCTGCCACTCGAGCAGAGCCGGCGGCAGCCCCGCCAGCCAGGACAGCGGCACGAGCAGCGCCTCCAGCACTCCTGCCGCGAGCAGCATCACCGGGACCGACAGCGATGGCCAGGGCAGCAGCAGCATGCCCAGCAATACCAGAGGCACGAGCAACAGCGAGAAGACAGGCACCGCAAGCAGGTTGGCCAGCGTACCGGCCAGGGACACCTCGCCGAACCAGAGCATGGTCAGCGGCGCGAGGCCCACGGCGAGCAGCAGCTGCAGCCCCATGAGCGTGCGCAGCCAGGCCAGAGGGCCCGGGCCGGCTGCCAGCTGCTTCCGGCGCAGCTCCCACTGCAGGCTGAGCAGGCAGATCGCGACGCCGGCAAACGACAGCCAGAAACCCGCCTGCAGCGTGGCAAACGGGTCGACCAGAAGCACGGCCAGCACGGCAACGGCCATGCCCTGCCAGGGGTCCGGGCGGACGCGCATCGCGAGCAGCAGCCCGGCCGTCCAGAGCATGGCCGTTGCCCGCAGCGTCGGCAGGGCGAATCCTGCCAGCGCGGCGTAGAGCGTACCGGCCAGCAGGCCGGCAGCGATCGGCAGCAGCCGGGCGCCCGGCCCGGCGGGCAGCGCGCGCAGCAGCGCTGCCGCCAGCCCACCCGCCAGTCCCGCGACCAGTCCGACATGCAGCCCCGAGATCGCCATCAGGTGCGTCGTGCCGGTTCGCCTGAGCAGCCGCCAGTCGGAATCCTCCAGCCCGTCACGAGCCCCGACCGCAAGGCCCCGCAGCCAGGCGCCAGCGGGCCGCTGCCCGACCACGGCATCCAGTCGCGCCGCGACCTCGCCCCGCCAGGCAGCCAGCCGGCAGGGCCGGGGCAGCGACTCACCGGCCAGGCGGCGGTTGAGCCCGGAGCTGCGCACATAGGCGGTGCCGCCGAGGCGCTGCACGAACAGCCAGCGCTCGAAGTCGAAGCCCGCCGCATTGTGCAGGCCACGCGCACCACGCAGGCGCAGCTTCAGCTGCCAGTGCTCGCCCACGGCGGGTGGCGGAGCAGCCTCATACCAGCCGACCTGCATCCGCCGGGGCAGCCCGGGGAACCCCGGGTCCGGACCGGTGTCTACCACCAGCCGGGTGACGCCCGGCGCCACCCGCGGGAAGTCGCAGACCATGACCGTCACCAGCACGTCGCTGCCGATCAGGGCTGCCGGGGCGCGCTGTGACTGCATCACCGCAGCCTCGGCACAGAGCCAGACGGCCAGCAGGACGAGGCCGCAGCCCCTGAGCCCGGCCAGCAGCCAGGCGGCAGCGAGCAGCGGCGGCCCGCCGAGTGCAACCAAGGCTGGCCCGGGCAGGCCGGGCAGTGCCAGCAGCAGAAGCATCAGGAGCACGGCGCTGGCGGAAAGCGGGATCATGGTCGCTGTCGTGGCCCGCAGACGGTGGGAAAATCGGGCGCGGTGGGCCTGCCGTCCGCGCGGAGGCGCACGGCAGACAGGACGAGTCTAGGCAATGCCACGCAGGTTCTTCAGGCAACTTTCCAGGCAATACCGGCCGAATTCGGCCAGCTGGTACCTGCGCCCGTGGCGTGAGCGCCTCGCCCGCACGCGCGTGTTCGCAGTCAACCGGCGCAGCGTCTCCGGGGGCCTCTGGCTGGGGGTGTTCTTCGGCTGCCAGCCTGTCCCGGTCCAGACACTGCTTGCCGTGGGCAGCTCGCTGGCCGCGCGCGTCAACCCCGCCGTGGCCGCGCTTGCGGTCTGGGTATCGAACCCGCTGACCTACGCACCGCTGCTCTACGCCGAATTCTGGATCGGCTCGCGGCTGCTGGGCCGCGAGCCCGGCTCTGCAGCGATCAGTCTGGGCTCGCTCGGTACACTGGCGCTGGAATTCTGGGTCGCGCTGCTTCTGGGGTCAGTCGTGCTGGGCGCCCTGCTGGCCTCGTCCGCCTGGCTGGTGCTTAACCTCGCCTGGCGGCTGTCGACGCTGTTCAGCTACCGCCGGCGGCTGCAGCGTGGTACTCCGCCGTCACATCCTGCAGCCGTCCCTCCTCCAGGCGGAGCACGCGCTGCATGCGTGCAGCGATCTCCTCGTCATGGGTGACGATCACGAGGCTCGATCCAGCCTCTGCATTGAGCTCGAGCAGGAGTTCCAGCACGCGCTGGCCGGTCCGCTTGTCCAGGTTGCCGGTCGGCTCGTCGGCCAGCACTACGGCCGGCTCGGTGACCAGCGCCCTGGCCATCGCTACCCGCTGACGCTCGCCTCCTGACAGCTCTCCAGGCCGGTGCGACAGTCGCTCCCCGAGGCCCACCTTCTCCAGCAGGTCCCCGGCGCGTCGCTCGACCTCGGCCAGCGGCAGGCGCCGGATCAGCAGGGGCATGGCGACATTCTCCAGCGCAGTGAATTCGGGCAGCAGGTGGTGGAACTGGTAGACGAATCCGAGCACACGGTTGCGCAGGCGTCCACGCTCGGCAGCGGAGAGGCTGGCGAGTTCGCGACCGAAAACCTCCACGCGCCCGCTCAGCGGGTCATCGAGCCCGCCGAGGATCTGCAGCAAGGTGGTCTTGCCGGCTCCTGACGGACCCACGATCGCGATGCGTTCGCCCGCGGCGATCTCCAGATCGACACCGTCGAGCACCCTCAGCGCCTGACCGCCTTCGCGGAACTCCTTGAGCACCTGCACACAGCGCAGCGGGGGATGATCACGCTGGCCCCCTGTCCCGTCATCCACGTTCGGCTCCTTCATTCGTAGCGCAGCACCTGGGCCGGCGCCATCCTGGCGGCGCGCCAGGCCGGATAGAGTGTCGACAGCAACGCAAGCAGCAGGGCTATGCCCGAGACACGCAGCACGTCGCTCCAGAGAATGCGGCTGGGAAAGTCGCTGATGAAGTAGACATCGGGCGCGAGGAACCTGAAGCCCAGCAGGCGCTCGATCAGGGCCACGATCACGTCGATATTCGCAGCGGCGGCAACCCCCGCCAGCGCGCCCAGGCCGGTGCCGATGAGTCCGATCAGTGCACCCTGCAGCACAAAGATCGCCAGCACCGCGGCCGGGCTCGTTCCGAGCGTGCGCAGGATCGCGACCTCCCCGCGCTTGTCACGCACGACCATCACCAGCGTCGAGACGATATTGAAGGCAGCGACCGCGACGACCAGCAGCAGGATCAGGAAGATCATCGTCCGGGTGATCTGGATCGAGCGGAAGAAGTTCGCATGCTGCCGGGTCCAGTCGGTGACATAGACCCCGCCACCGTGGCGGCGCGCCAGCTCGCGCACGGTGACGGGCGCCGTCAGCACCTCCCGCATCGAGAGCCGAAGGCCCGTTACGTCGTCGCCCTTGCGCCAGAGTGTCGCCGCATCCCGGAGGTGCACTAACGCGAGACCTTGGTCGTACTCGTACATCCCCGCGTGGAACAGGCCGGATACCGTGAAGCGACGCATGCGCGGCACCACGCCGGCGGGCGTTACGGTGCCCTCGGCAATCATCAGTATCACGCGGTCACCCGGCACTACGCCCAGGGCGTCCGCAAGGCCGCTGCCGAGGACGATGGCGTAGTCCCCCGGCGCGAGGTCGGTCAGCTGGCCGGCTGTCAGCAGCTCGCCGATCGCCGAGGTCGCGAGCTCCGCCGCAGGTTCGATGCCGCGCACCTCGACACCCCGAACCTCGCGCGGGCCGACAAGCATCCCCTGGGCAGCGATGTACGGGGCCGCGGACTCGACCTCCGGGTCCTCGGCAGCCAGCCGTGCCAGCCCCTCCCAGTCCGGAAGGCGGCCATCGAAGCCGCTGATCGAGGCATGGGCAACCACCTTCAGGATCCGGTCACGCACCTCATATTCGAACCCGTTCATGACCGAGAGCACGATGATCAGCACCGCGACGCCCACGCCGATGCCGGCCATCGAGGTGACCGAGATGAACGAAACGAAGCGGCTCTTGTTACGCGAGCGCACATAGCGCAGCGCAATCGCCAGTTCCCAGGGGCGGATCACCTCGGGCCTCCCTCACTCATAGCGCAGCACCTCGGCCGGGGCCACGGCCGCGGCCCGGCTGGCCGGGTAAAGGGTCGCCAGGGCTGTCAGCGCCAGTGCGATCACCGCCACCCAGCCCACATCGGTGCCTTTCAGCTCGGCGGGCAGCGTGGTCAGGTAGTAGACATCGGCGGGCATGAACTCGAAACCGAACCAGCGCTCCAGCTGCGGGGCCAGCGTGTCGACCCGCAGCGCCACGAGGACTCCAAGCCCCACTCCGGCCAGTACCCCGGCCCAGCCGATCAACAGGCCCTGCAGCGCGAAGATGCCGACGACCGCGCGCCTGGAGAACCCGAGTGTGCGCAGGATCGCGATACCCGGTCTGCGGTCGGTCACCATCATGACCAGGGTGGCAACGATGTTGAAGGCCGCCACCGCAACGATGAGCGAGAGCAGCAGCGTCATCATGACGCGCTCGATGCGCACGGCGCGAAAATAGGTCGCATTGTCGACAGTCCAGTCACTGATGCGCGGCACGCCGCCACCCCGCGCGGCCCAGCCCGACTGCCATTCGGCAATCGTCCGGGGCGCGGCGAAAACATCCTGCACGATCAGCTGGATCCCGTTGAAGGGCGTATCGAGACCGGCCAGCGCGGCGGCATCGCTGATGTGGACCAGCGCACGCACGCTGTCATGGTCGCGCAGTCCGACTTCGAAGATGCCGGCGACAGTGAACTCCCGCAGCCGTGACTCGACGCGCCCACCGGGCTCACGAAACGGAACCATCACGCGCAGCGGATCACCGGGCCCCACGCCAAGCGCGAGCGCGAGGCTGCGACCGAGCACCAGCGCGCGACTGCCCGGGAGCAGGCTGTCCAGGGAGCCCGCCAGCATCTGGCCGTCGAGCCCCGACAGCAGGGCCTCGGACGCAGGGTCGACGCCGCTGATCACGGCCGGTGCAAGCTCAGGGCCGCTTCCCAGCATGCCCTGCAGCTCGACGTAAGGCGCCGCTGCAACTACGCCGGGATGGCGGCGCAGGTCGTCCAGCATCGCCTCCCAGCTCAGCGGCTTGTCGCCGTCGGGCAGTACGCGGGCATGGCCGGTCATGCCGAGCAGCCGCTCCCGCAGCTCGTTCTCGAAACCGTTCATCACCGACAGCACGATGATCAGGGCTGCGACGCCGAGGGCGACCCCGGCGACAGATGCCCAGCCGACCAGCGCAGCGAACGGGTTCGCGCGCTGCGCGGTCAGGTAGCGCAGGCCGATGAATAGGATGGTGGGTCGAATCATGCGTGGGGGCTCGGTCCCGGCGGCCGGCAAAGCGGCGATTGTAGTGTGGCATGCGGGCGCCACGAAGCGGCCGCGCGGTCCGTGAGCCAGCACATATTCCGGGGCCAGCCGCGATGGTAGCATCCGCCATCCCGGGTAGCGGAGAGAGAGGATGGGCAAGTTACTGATCGGTATGGCACTGGTGGCCCTCGGGGCGACCGGGCTCGCACGCGCCGACACGCTGCTGATCGAGGGCCTCACGGAGCCCGGAGCAGCGGAACGTCCGGTGCGCGGAATGACGATGGATCGTGTCAGCGCGGGCTGGGGACAGCCTGAGCGCACCCAGGGACCGGTCGGAGAGCCTCCGATCACGCGGTGGGAGTACCCTGGTTTCGTCGTGTTCTTCGAGCACCGGCACGTGATCCACTCCGTGACGCGACGCTGAGCCGCCACCCGGCCCCCGGGGCCGGAGACCGCTGTGCGATAATGGGGTTTTTTCGCCCAGAGCCCGTTGCCGCATGCCCCGAACCGCGTCCCCCGAGGCGCTGCTGACGCCCCGCCCGCCCCTGCCGGAGCGGCCCGGCACCCCCGTCCTGTGGCCGGCACCCGGTGGCTGCGGCCTCGCGCTGGCCTTGTCCAGCCTGATCACGGGCGGCAGGCCCCGCCGCTGTCTCGTGCTGCTGCCCAGTGTGTCCGAAGCCGAGGCGCTCAAGGCAGAGCTTGGTTTTTTCTGCGGCGCTGCTGCGGCCGGGATCGAACTGTTCCCCGATGCAGAGGTACTGCCGTACGACAGCTTCAGCCCGCACCAGGACCTCGTCTCGCATCGCCTCGCCACCCTGCGCGCGCTGCGCGACGGCGAAATACGGATGCTGCTGGTAGCCGTGCCGACGCTGCTGCCGCGGCTTGCGCCCCGGCGCTTCATCGACGGCTACAGCATCGGCCTGCGGCGCGGACAGGCGCTCGATCCCGAACAACTCAGGGTCCGCCTGGAACACTCCGGCTACCGCCGCGTGAGCCAGGTGATCGAGCATGGGGAATACGCGCTGCGCGGCTCGCTGCTCGACTTCTTTCCCATGGGCTACGTGAGCCCGGTCCGCGTCGACTTCCTTGACCGCGAGATCGACAGCATCCGGCCCTTCGACCCGGATTCACAGCTGTCCAGCGGGCAGCTGGAGACGCTTGAACTGCTGCCTGCGCGGGAGTTCGCGAGCGACGCAGCCGCAATAACGCGCTTCAGGCAGGCTTACCGACGACGCTTCGAGGGCAATCCGGCCCGGTCGCTCGTTTACCGTGAGGTCTCGGAGGGCCGGATGCCCGGCGGCATCGAGAGCTACCTGCCGCTGTTTTTCGACGAGACAGCGCTGCTCTGGGACTACCTTCCGGACGACTTCGCGACCGTGACCGTCGGTGATCCCGTGGCGCTGCTTGAACGCGCCTGGGCGCAGCTGTGCGAACGTCATGCGGCGGCCGACAACGACCTGGAACGCCCGCCGCTCGCGCCGGAGGAGCTCTGCGGCACCGTGGACGAGCATCTTGCGGCCATGGCGCGGCGGCCCGCCGCGAGATTCGAAGATCCGGCTGCAGGCTCCAGTCCGCCAGGGCCAGGCCCGCTTGTGGACCGGCGCAGCGCAGAACCGGTGCAGGGCTTGCGCGAGCTGGCCGCGACTACGGGCGCGCGACTGCTGCTGGTGCCGGAATCACCGGGCCGGCAGGAACTGCTGAACGAGACGCTGGCGGCCGCGGACATGCCCGCGACGCCAGTCGAAGGCTGGGAAGACTTCGCCGGCGGCGACGCCCGGCTGGCCGTCACCACCGGTCCCTTGCGCCAAGGTGCGGTGCTGGAGGATGCGCGCATCGTGATCCTGGCCGAGCGCGAGCTGTTCGGCGAGTCGGGCCGCAGACGCAGGCGCAGCAGCCGTGGACGTGATCCGGCGCAGCTGATCGCCGACCTCACGGACCTCGGCACGGGAGATCCGATCGTGCACCTCGATCACGGGGTGGGCCGCTACCAGGGCCTGACCACCCTGACAATGGACGGGCTGGCCACCGAGTTCCTCACGCTCGAGTATGCCGGTGGTGACCGTATCCTGGTGCCTGTGGGCTCGCTGCACCGGGTGATGCGCTATACCGGTGGCTCGGCCGAATCGGCACCCTTGCACCGGCTGGGCACCGACCAGTGGGAAAAGGCCCGGCGCCGGGCGGCGGAGAAACTGCGCGACGTGGCAGCCGAGCTGCTCGAGCTCTATGCCAGGCGCGAAAGCCGCACGCGCGAGCGTGACGCCCTCGACCGCGACGACTACGAAGCCTTTGCTGACGGTTTCCGCTTCGAGCTGACCGAGGACCAGGCCCGGGCGATAGATGCCGTGCTGGCCGACCTGTCAGGGCCGAAACCGATGGACCGCCTCGTCTGTGGCGACGTCGGCTTCGGCAAGACCGAGGTCGCACTGCGCGCGGCTTTCGTCGCTGCCCACTCCGGGCGCCAGGTCGCGGTACTGGTGCCGACAACGCTGCTGGCGCAGCAGCACTACCAGACCTTCGCCGACCGTTTCGCCGGGTGGCCGTTGCGGGTCGAGGTGCTCTCGCGCTTTCGCAGCGCCAGGGAAAGCCGCGCTGTGCTGGCAGGGATCGAGGACGGCACGGTCGATGTCGTGATCGGGACCCACCGCCTGATCCAGGGCGACCTGCGCTTCCGCCGCCTTGGTCTCATCATCATCGACGAGGAGCACCGCTTCGGCGTACGCCACAAAGAGAAGCTCAAGGCACTGCGCACCGAGGCCGATGTGCTGACGCTGACTGCGACACCCATCCCCAGGACCCTGAGCATGGCGATAGGCCAGCTGCGTGACCTCTCGCTGATCACCACCCCGCCGGAGTCGCGCCTGAGCATCCGGACCTTCATCACGCGCTGGGACGAACGCACGATCCGCGAAGCCTGCCTCAGGGAAATCAACCGTGGCGGTCAGGTGTACTTCGTGCACAACCACATCGAGGACATCCAGCGCGTGGCAGAGGCGCTGGCCGACATCGTGCCGCAGGCACGCATCGAGACCGCGCATGGCCAGATGCGGGAGAAGGAGCTCGAGCAGATCATGCTCGACTTCTACCACCGCCGCTTCCATATCCTCGTCTGCACGGCGATCATCGAGAGCGGCCTCGACGTGCCTACGGCGAACACCATCATCATCAACCGCGCCGACCGTTTGGGCCTCGCGCAACTCCACCAGCTGCGCGGGCGGGTCGGCCGCTCCCATCACCAGGCCTTTGCCTACCTGCTGGCACCGCCGCGCGAAGCAATGACCGGCGATGCCGCCAAGCGCCTGGATGCCATCGGTGCACTGGGAGACCTTGGATCGGGCTTCCTGCTGGCAACGCACGACATGGAGATCCGGGGCGCGGGCGAGCTGCTCGGCGAGGACCAGAGCGGCCAGATGCAGGAGGTCGGATTCGAGCTGTACAACGACATGCTGCATCGCGCCATAGAGGCCCTGCGCGAGGGGCGCGAGCCGGAGACGGACCTCGACGAACCGAAGGGCGCAGAGATCGACCTGCACCTGCCCGCCCTGCTGCCCGACGACTACATGCCGGACATCCACCTGCGCCTGGTCCACTACAAGCGCATCGCCAGCGCGGACTCGGCCGCCGCGCTGGACCAGCTGAAAATCGAACTCATCGATCGTTTCGGGCTACTGCCCGGGCCGACCAGGAACCTGTTCCGCATCACTGCACTGAAGCTCGAAGCGGTGCCGCTGGGCATCAGCCGGATCAATGCGGCGGCAACGGGCGGCTACATCGAGTTCTCCTCGCGCACGACCGTACGCCCGGAAACACTGGTGCAGCTGATACAATCGGATCCCGCGACATGGCGCCTCGACCGCGAGCAGCGTTTGCGCTTCAGCGAGAATCTCGATGATCCCGAGTCCCGCTTCCGCTTCGTCGAGCAGGCTGTCCAGCTGCTGCTGGCTGGCCGTCGTCAGGCCAGCATCCGGGTAGCGCGCCAGTGATCCGGCCACCACTGCCAGCCCTGTTCCTGCTGCTGCTCGCCACGCCGCTGCGCGCGGATCAGGTGATCGAGGTGATCGTCTTCAGCTGGACCAACCCGCCGGCCAGTATCGAGCACGTACTGGAGCCGCTGACGCCTGCCCCGGCCGATCGCTGGCGCGCTGCGCTGCCCCTCGTGCCGGCCAGTGAGGCCGGTGAGGCCGGTGAGGACGATGTGCCGGAGGCAGCCCGGGGACTGCTCGAGGAGCTGCTTCCCGTCACGCGCTATCCGCTGCTGGGGCCCGACAGCCTCGCGCTGCGCAACGAGTGGCGACAGCTCGAGCGCAACCTCGATATCGAGCCGCTGCTGCACGTGGCCTGGCGGCAGCCGGTCGCGGGCCCCCGCGGCAGCCGCGCACAGAACCTGCCGATGCTCCCCGGAGCGCGCGGGCTCCACGGCGAGCTGCGGCTCTACCGGCGACAGTCACTGCACCTGGAGGTGGACCTCAGGCTGCCGGCCGGAGAGAACATCGACGGCCTGCCCCCCGGCGAGTACCGCCTGCGCGAGACGCGCATCCTGCGCAGCGGGGTGCTGCACTACCTCGATCACCCGCGGTTCGGCATACTGGCCCTGGTGCGGCCGGCGGTTGACGGCGACGAGGACTGAGCGGGCTGTCCTTCCGTCCCCGTGCCCGCGAGGACAATCGCGCTGGTGTCCAGCATCTCGGGCCGCTGTTCATCAAGGGATCTCTCCGCCATCTCCAGCAGCCCGGGTCCGGCTGCATCACGACCGGGTATCTCGCTCGCGATGCCGGCGCTGACCGTGATGAATCGGGCGGCCAGGCGCGGATGGTGTATGCCCAGGCTCCTGACGCGGCTGGCGATGCGTGCAGCAAGCGCCCGCAGCTCGAGCTCCTGCTGGTTGTCGATCAGCGCGGCGAAGCAGTCCTCGTCATAGCGTGCACAGTAGTCACCGGCACGTCTCAGGCACCCTGCGATCAGCTGGCCCACGCGCTTCAGGCAGGACTCGGCAGCGTGCTGCCCGAAGAGTCCGCGATAGCTGTCGAGCCCGTCGATGCGGAACAGGATCAGGCTGACTCGGCGGCCATCGCGGCGGGCGCGGCCCCAGTCACGCTGGAGCATCTCGAGCAGCGGCGCACGCAGCGGCAGGCCGGTTGCCGGGTCCAGACGCTGGGCCAGCGCCGCGCGCTGGAGCGCCGCCAGCGCAGGCTGGGGCCGCTCCTGAAGCACTGCATCACCCAGCGTCAGCTGCAGAAGTGGCGCAGCGCCGACGCGCGGGAGCGGCCGGGTACTGGCATTGAATACGGCCGTGCCCTGGCGGAGCGACCAGAAACCGCAGGCGGGGCGTTTGAGCAGCGCAGCGTCGCCCTGCCCGGCCCCACCGCGTGGTTCGGCCAGGTCGCACCAGTTGAGCGCCGTCACGCTTTCGGCCGATGCGCCGAACAGCCGCGCGAAAGCCGGATTCGCGTAAACCACCGGCCAGCCGGGCAGCGACGGATCGACCACGGCCAGCGCAACAGGCAGGCCGTCGAGCACCTCACGGCAGAGATCTGGGGGGAGAGTGGCCATCGCCCCGAGCATAGTGGGCAGGCTTCCGGATCACCGTGACAGGGTTCACCTGCCCCGCGATCCATGCGCAGGCTCAGTCGCTGGCGCCTGTCCTGTCCAGCAGTCGCCCGGCCGCCTCGACGGCCGCATCCAGCCAGCGGGCCATTTCCTCGTGGATCGGCTGCCTGCTCCGGCCGGCGGCACGGTTCACGACCAGCGCGCACATCGCATAGGCAAGGCCGGTCTCGCGCGCGAGGCCGGCCTCGGGCATGCCGGTCATGCCGACCAGTGTGGCCCCGTCGCGCTCCAGCCGGTCGATCTCCGCCGCGGTCTCGAGCCGCGGACCCTGGACAGCCGCATAGGTGCCTTGGTCCAGGCAGTCGATACCCGTCGCGCGGGCGAGGTCCAGCAGGTGCAGACGCAGCCTGCGGTCGAAAGGTTCCGTGAAGTCGACATGCGGCCGGCCAAAGCCGGCCTCCCCGGCGAAGCTATGCGCGCGACCCCAGGTGTAGTCGATCAGCTGGTGCGGCACGACGATGCGTCCGGGATAGCTCGCATCGTCTATGCCGCCGACGGCATTCAGCCCGATGAGTCCGTCGAGGCCAAGGCTGTGCATCAGCCAGATATTGGCCCGGTAGTTCACCCGGTGCGGCGCGATGGCACCAGACTCGCCATGGCGTTCGAGCCACCAGATCTCGCAGCCAGCTGCATTGATCCAGCGCCGCAGCGGAGCGTCCGCAGGGCCGAACGGCGTGCGCGCCGGGGCCAGCGTGTCGGCTCCGGACGGAACCAGCCGGGCGGCCCCGCTGCCACCCATCACGCCCAGCCGCCTCAACGCTCGTCCTCGAGGAGGAGGTGTATATCCGGCAGATGGCGCCACTGGCCACGCCAGTCCATGCCGGCACCAAACACAAAGCCGTCGGGCACTTCGAGCCCTGTGAAGTCAGGCTGCCAGTCGACCTGGCAGCGGTCGTGGCGCTTGCGCACCAGCACGGCAGACAACACGTGCGCAGCCCCTGCTTCCAGGCAGTGCCGGCGCACGAAGTCCAGCGTCAGCCCCTCATCGAAGATGTCGTCGACCAGCAGCACCGTGCGCCCGGCCACGGGACTGGCCGGCGGCATGAGCAGCCCGGTCACGCCGCCGCGGGTCCCGTCGCCGTAGCGACTGGCCCGGCAGCTATCGAGCAGGAAACCGCCGTCCAGACGGGCAGCGAGCCAGGCGAGCGGCAGCAGGCCACCCATCAGCACCCCGAGCAAGGTCAGCTGGCCGCCGTGCACAAGCGGCTGGATCGCGCCGGCGAGCCGGTCCAGCGCCACCTCGACGCTGGCCGCAGGCACCAGCAGCCGGGAGCGTGGCAGAGACTCAGCCATGCAGGTCCAGCTCCGGCGGCGCCTGCGCCGCCTCCAGCGCAGTCAGCGCTTCGCGCCACTCCGAGCGCTCACGCAGCGGGCGACGGTCCGCCGGCGCCCGGCCGCGCAGCGGCGGCAGGCGGGCTGCGCGTGCCGGGTCCTCATGCCCCTGCAGGGCTTCCAGCACCGCCGGCTGCGCCTCGGGTGCATTGCACAGGAGCAGCATGTCTGCTCCCGCAGCCAGCGCCCGAAGTGCCCGCTCGGCCGGCGTGCCGCTGCCCGACAGTGCGCCCATGCTGAGATCGTCGGAGAAGATCGCTCCGCTGAATCCAAGCCTCTGGCGCAGCTCCCCGCGCAGCCAGCGCGGAGACAGGCTGGCCACCTCCGCGTCCACGGCCGGATAGACGACATGTGCCGCCATGATGCCCGCCAGGCCATGGGCGATCAGCTGCTCATAGGGCAGCAGATCATCAGCCAGCGCCTCGAGCGGACGCGTATCGACGGGCAGTTCGGCATGCGAGTCGGCCACCACGGCCCCGTGACCGGGAAAATGCTTGGCCACGGCCACCATGCCGGCGAGGCGCATGCCGCCGGCATAAGCCTGGGCAAGCTCGCCGACCACCTCCGGGCGGCGGTGCAGGGCGCGATCCCCAATCACCTCGCTGACGCCGTAATCGAGGTCGACCACGGGGGCAAAACTGAAGTCGATCCCCGCATCGAGTACATCGCTGGCCATCAGGAACCCGCAGGTCCGGGCCAGACGGCGGCCCGTGTCGGCATCGAGGTCGTACTGGTGGCCAAGCCAGCGCAGCGGCGGCAGACCAAGGAAACCCTCCCGCAGCCTCTGGACCCGGCCACCCTCCTGGTCCACCGCGATCAGCAGCGCGGGCGTGCGCAGCCCATGGATCTCCCCGCACAGTGCACGCAGCTGCGCGCGGTCGACCACATTGCGGCTGAACAGGATGACGCCACCGACCTCGGGCCGAAGAAGCCGGTGCCGCTCCTCTTCGGCCAGCGCAGGCCCGGCCAGGTCGAGCATCAGGGGCCCGAGGGTCATGCCTGTCCCGCTCCTGTCATGGCTGGATGTCCACCAGGGTTCCGACCGGAACCTGGTCGAACAGCTCGACGATTTCGGCATTGCGCATACGAATGCAGCCGATCGACATCGGCACGCCCATGGGCTGGTCATCGGGCGTGCCGTGGATGTAGATATAGCGCCGCATCGTATCCACCAGGCCATTCCGGTTGCGGCCCGGCTCGCATCCGGAGAGCCACAGGATGCGCGTCAGGATAAGGTCTGCTCTGCGTCCGGGTGCCGCCTGACCCGCGGGCAGCACCTCCCCCGTCGGGCGACGTGCCCGTAGCACCGTGCCAGCGGGAAGGCCGTCACCGATACGCGCCCGGACACGATGCAGGCCGCGGGGGGTGCAGAGGCTGCCGGCCTGCTCGCCCGGCCCGAAGCGCGACGTGGAGACCAACCAGCTGCCGCGCAGGCCCTGGTCGTCCTCGAGCAGCAGCTGCTGGCGCGTCAGGCTGACGCGCAGGCGCAGTGATGAAGTCATGGCGCGGCACCGCGCGTGCGGACGAACAATGCGATCGACTCGACGTGCGCGGTCTGCGGAAACATGTCGAGTACCCCGGCGGCCTCCAGGCGGTAGCCCTGCTCACCAACCAGCGCCTGCGCATCGCGGGCCAGCGTTCCCGGATGGCAGCTAACGTAAACGATGCGCTCCGGCGCCAGCGCGCCGATGACAGGCAGCAGCGCGGCCGCGCCGCTACGGGGTGGGTCCAGCAGCAGGCGTTGCGCCTCGCGGCCGGCAAGCTCGCGCACAGCCTCCGGGTCGGCCAGGTCCATCACCGAGAATTCAGCGTTGCCGATGCCATTGCGCCCGGCATTTTCCCGGGCTCGCGTGACGCTGCCTGCGGCGAGCTCGAAGCCATGGACCTGTGCGGCCCGCCGGGCAAGCGGGAGCGCGAAGTTGCCAATACCGCTGAACAGGTCCAGCACCGTGTCACCTGCCTGGGGGTCGAGCAGCTCGAGGGCCAGGTCGACCATACGCTGGTTGACCGGTCCGTTGACCTGGATGAAATCCAGCGGGCCGAATGCGAACTCCAGCCCATGCGCGGGCAGTTCGTAGACCAGCACTTCCGGCTGCTGCGGCTCGAGCGCCTCAAGCGAGCCCTCGCCGCCTGGCTGCAGCCAGACCTGCACATCCTGCGCACGGGCGAACGCGCGCAGCCGGTCCAGGTCCCCCGGCGCTGGTGGATCCAGCACGCGGAACACCAGCGCCAGCGCGTTGTCGGCGCGGGCCGTCTCGACCTGGGGAATCCGGGCACGGATCGACAGGCTGCCGATGAGCTCGGCCAGCGGCCCGAGCAGCGCGGCAGTATCCGGCTCCAGCGTCAGGCAGTCGCGCATGTCAGTCACGTACGGCTTGTCCCGCTCCCGGAAACCGACCAGCACGCGGCCCTTGCCAGGCACGTCCCGCACGGCCAGGCGTGACCGGCGCCGGTAGCCCCACTGCGGGCCGGCGACGGGATCAAGCCAGCGCTCGGGACTGACGGCACCAATCCGTCGCAGGGCCTCGCGCAGCGTGCGCTGCTTGAGCCCGAGCTGCGCATCACCGGATACGTGCTGCAGGCGGCAGCCGCCGCAGCGCCCGAACACCGGGCAGCGCGGTTCCGCCCGCTCGGGCGAGCGACGGTGCAGTGCGACCAGTTCGCCCTCGTCATAACTGCGCCGGCGGCGTCGGCGGCGGAAGCTGACCGACTCGCCCGTCAGCACGCCCGGGACAAACACACGCTTTCCGCCCGGATCAAGCACACCACTGCCCTCGACGGTGTCGTCGATGGCAACGCCGGTCTCCTCCGGCAGGTTCGCGCGGGCAGGCCTCATGGAGGAGCCTGGCCGCTCCCGTTGCCCTGCCAGGCCCCGAGGAACTCCTGCAGGTGCGGCGCCGGCGAGGCTGCCAGCACATCGCGCACCATGGCCAGCTCCGCATCCAGCGATTCGTCGTCGAGCAGCCCGCGCATGTACTGCAGCCGCAGGTATACCAGCCAGGTGTTCAGGACATCGGTCTCGCAGTAATTCCGGATGGTATCGATCTCACCGGCCAGGAACATCTCCCAGACCTTGTCACCCTTGAGGCCCATCTTGCCGGGAAAACCCAGCATCGTCGCCACCTGGTCCAGGCCTGCGCGCGCCCTGGACTGGAAGGCCGAGAGCACGTCCATCACGTCCACATGCCGCCAGTGATAGCGGTTGAGGTAATTGTTGTAGCGAAACTCGCGGTCGTGGTCGCCTTGCTCCCAGTAGCGGGCAGCCTGCACGCGATGCAGTAATCCTCGGTAGTGCAGCACCGGCAGGTCGAAGCCGGAACCATTCCAGGACACGAGCTCAGGGGAGTAACGGTCGATGCCGTCAAAGAAACGACGCACCAGCTCGGCCTCGTCACTGTCAGGTTCGCCCAGGCTCCAGACGCGCAGCCCGTCCCGGCTGCGCAGCACGACGGAAATCGCGACGACCCGGTGCTGGTACAGCGGCAGGAACTCGGAGCCGGATTCCTGCAGCCGCTGGAAGCTCATGCCCTTGGCCACGTCCTCGTCACTGAGCCCGTCCAGGTTCAGCAGCCGTCGGCCGAGGGCCACGTCGGGGATCGTCTCGATATCGAAAACCAGGCTGTTCATGCTCGCGTCCCTCCCTGTTCGCCACACTCGAGCACCGCCATCGCAACCACCAGGCCGGACTCGTCAGTCAGGCTCACGTGCCCGGAGCCCACGCCGAACCCGGCGCACAGCCGGGCGCCACGGGGCGACCAGATGATCTCCGGGCGCCCGCGCGCATCGGGAACGAAACCCGTGTCGCGCAGCCAGATGCCATGGGCGAAACCGGTCCCGAGCGCCTTGACGATGGCCTCCTTCGCGGCGAAACGCATGGCCAGGAAGCGCGCCGGGTTGCGCGTGGCCGGAAACAGCACCAGCTCCTCGGGCATCAGCAGCCGCTCGACGAAGCGCTGACCGTGTCGCTGGTATACCGCAGCCACGCGCTCGATGCGCAGGATATCGGTGCCGATACCGAAGATCACGCGGCACGCGCCTCGTCGATCAGCCGCTTCATCGTCGCCACGGCGTCAGCCAGCCCGCTGAACAGCGCGCGCGCGATGATCGCGTGGCCGATGTTCAGCTCGGCAAGCGGAGTGATTGCAGCCACAGGCTGCACGTTGTGGTAGTGAAGCCCATGTCCCGCATGCACCACCAGGCCCAACCCGGCCGCAGTGTCAGCCGCGCTCACTAGCCGCGCGAGCTCCCGCGCCTGCTCCTCGGGGCTCCCGGCCTCGGCCCAGGCTCCGGTGTGCAGCTCGACCACGGGCACCCGCGCTGCGGCAGCGGCAGCCAGCTGTTCCGGTTCGGGATCGACGAACAGGGAGACGCGGATCCCCTCGGCAGCCAGGGCAGCACAGTAGTCTGCCAGCTCGTTGCCGCCACCAAGCACGTCCAGCCCGCCCTCGGTGGTCAGCTCCTCGCGCCGCTCCGGCACCAGGCAGCAGTCGGAAGGGCGCAGTCGCCGTGCCATCGCGAGCATCTCCGGGGTTGCCGCCATCTCTAGGTTCATTCTCGTCTGCAGCGTCAATGCAAGGACCTCGAGGTCGCGTTCCTGGATGTGGCGACGGTCCTCGCGCAGGTGCACGGTGATGCTGTCCGCGCCCGCCTGCTCAGCCACGGCGGCGGCCTGCACCGGATCGGGATAGCGGGTTCCACGGGCCTGGCGCAGCGTCGCGACGTGATCGATGTTGACGCCCAGGCGGCAGCTCGGCTTCATTGGCAGTACTCCGGCCCGGTCGGGACCTATCAGGCTGCGCCGCTGCCGCGCATTGCAGAAAGCACGGCGCGGGTCTTCAGCGGACGTCCACCAAGGTGATGATCGAGAAGAGAGCGCAGCAGGCGTCTGGCCGCCCGCAGGTTCTCGCCGCTGCCCAGGTCGCCAGCGGCTATGCCCAGCAGCTCCGCGCCGGAGAATACCAGCTTGTCCCCGGCTGCGTCCCTGTCCGTCGCCACCGGTCCGCGCTCGGGGAGGTAGCGGTAGCTCAGGCCCGGCTCCAGGGGACGCTCGCTGACTACGTCATGGCGCAGGTTGAGGCCGTAACCAGCCTCCTCGAGCAGCACCAGCTCGAAGCTGCGCAGCGCCGGCTCGACCGGCTGTCCACCCGCCAGCGATGCGAGCGCACCACCATAGTGAGCGAACAGATCCGGATGCGGGTCGCCACGACTGAGGAAATTCATCAGCAGTTCGTTCAGGTAGAACATCGCGAACAGAGGTTCACCAGCCGGCAGCTGCAGGTAGGCGCTGGGCTCCGCTGCGGTCAGCACCGGCAGACTGCCACGACCCGTCCAGCTCAGGCGCAGCGGCTGGAACGGCCGCAGCAGGCCCCGCCAGCGCGAGCGCGCACCACGGGCGCCCTTGGCCAGCAGTCCCAGGCGTCCGTGGCGCTGGCTCAAGACCTCGCAGAGCTGGCTGGTCTCGCGCCAGGGGCGTGCATGCAGCAGGTAGGCCGGCTCCAGCGCGATGCTGCCGGCCCGGGTCACGGCGACTGGCCCTCGTAGCCGAACTGCTGCAGGGCGCGCTCGCTGTCGGCCCAGTTGCGCTTCACGCGCACCTTGAGCTCGAGGTGAAATTTCTTTCCGAATAAGGCCTCTAGTTCGCGACGCGCACTGCTGCCTATGGCCTTGATGGTCTCGCCTCCGCGTCCCACGACGATGCCCTTCTGCGAGTCCCGTTCGACCCACAGCGTCGCGTCGACCAGGCCTACGCCGGGTTTGTCCTCGAAGACCTGGATCTCGACCGCAACGCCGTAGGGGAGCTCTTCGCGCAGCGCAAGCATGAGCTTCTCCCGGATCACCTCTCCCACGCGGAAGGCCGGCGACCGGTCGGTCCGGCTGCCGGACGGGTACAGGGCCGGCCCCTCGGGCAGCAGGCGCGCCATGACCTCGACCAGCGCCTCGAGGTTGTCCTCACGTCGCGCCGACACCGGCACGACGGCGGCGAAATCGGCCCGGGTGGAATACTGCCTGAGCAGGGGCAGCAGCCGCTCGCGCGGCTGCACAAGGTCGATCTTGGTCACCACCAGTACCAGTGGCAGGCCGGAGTCCTGCGCCTGGGCGAGTGTCGCGTCGTCGGCCGCAGTCCACCCCGTCGCCGGCACCAGGAGCAGGCCGAGGTCAGCCCCACCCAGCGCACCGCTGATGGTCCGGTTCATCGCCTTGTTCAGCAGCTTGCGCGCGCGCATGTCGAGTCCCGGGGTGTCGACCAGGATAACCTGGCAGCCAGGACGTTCGAGGATGCCGGTGATCGCGTGCCGCGTCGTGTTGGGGCGTGGAGTGACGATACTGACCTTCTCGCCGACCAGGCGGTTGACCAGCGTGGACTTTCCGACGTTCGGCCGGCCAGTCACCGCAACGAAGCCCGACCGGAAGGCGCTCACGTGCCCCGCTCCGTCGACCGGTTTCCACCCTGGTCCAGGGCCTCGAGCGCGGCCGCCGCAGCATTCTGCTCGGCCATCCGGCGGCTGCTGCCTGACCCGCTGCACTCCAGGGCCAGTGCCTGCATACGGCAACTCACCCGGAAATGCTGGCGATGGGCCGGCCCGCTCACGCTGGTGACTTCGTATTCCGGGGGTATCAGTCCCTGCGCCTGCAGGTGCTCCTGCAGGCGGGTCTTCGGGTCCTTTCGCTCGGCATCGGCTGGCGAGACCGCGGCAAGCCGCGCATCGAAGAGCCGGTGGATCACGCCCCGGGCGGCGACGAAACCGCCGTCCAGGTAAAGCGCACCGAACAGCGACTCCAGCGCATTACCCAGTATCGAGCTGCGCTGCTGGCCGCCCGTGCGCAGCTCGCCACTCCCGAGCAGAAGCCGGTCACCCAGGCCGATGTCGCGCGCCACTGCCGCGAGCGTGTCTCGTCGCACGAGGCCTGCACGGAGCCGGCTCAGTCCGCCTTCGCTGACATCAGGCTGGCTCCTGTAGAGCGCCTCCGCGATCACCATGCCGAGCACCGCATCACCGAGAAACTCGAGCCGCTCGTTGTGGGGACTGCCGGCACTCCGGTGGGTCAGTGCCTGTTCCAGCAGGGCCGGGTCCGCGAAGCGATAACCCAGCTGCTTGCTGGCCCAGTCCAGCAGCTGCATCAGCGTCTGATCTCCACCGATTCGTCGAAGCTCGCCACCAGCTCGATGTTGCCGAAGAAGTCGGTGCGGCGCTCGTAGCTGACACTGACCAGGTAGCCGGCCTCGCTGCGCGAGATATTGAAATCGCGGGCCGTAACGCCAGTGATGCTCTCGATGTTGATCCTGCTTTCCAGCGAGCTGCGCAGCTGCCCGACAGAGGGGTTCTGCCCTTCCCACTGGCCCTGCACGTCCGCCAGCATCCGCTGGATCTTGAGGTTGTCCATATAGATCGGAGAGAGCTTGAGAAGACCGAACCCGATCACCGCGCAGAGGGCAGCGACGAACAGGAAACCGAGCAGGGACACACCAGTCTGTCTTGCACGCATTGCCATCTCCCCATGTCGTTGCGAGGTTCGCGGAAACCTATTGGATGCGCTGGCCGATCCTGCGCCACTGCGGCATACTCCGGAAGTCCCAGTTCATCCAGATGCGGACTGCTCGTCCCACCATCAGTTCTTCCGGAATGTAGCCGACCTCGGCGAAGCGGCTGTCGCGACTGTTGTCGCGGTTGTCGCCCATCATGAAGTAATGCCCGTCAGGCACGACGAAGGTGCCCTCGCCACCGCGCATGTTCGACATCAGCAGCACCTGGTGCTGCACAGGACCGAGCATCTCGCGGGCCAGCAGCGCCCCAGGCTGCTCGGGGCCCATGAAGCGGCCAAGCGGCTCCATGGTGACCGGCTCGCCGTTGATGAACAGCTGCTTGTTGCGCCAGATGACGGTATCGCCCGGCATACCCACCAGCCGCTTGATGTAGTTGGTTGCCGGGTCGGAGGGCAGCCGGAAAACGGCGACGTCACCCCGCTGCGGACTACCGGTATCCAGCACCAGGGTGTTGGTGACCGGCAGGCGCAGCCCGTAGGAGAACTTGCTGACGAAGATGAAGTCGCCGACCAGCAGCGTCGGCAGCATCGAGCTCGAGGGGATCCGGAACGGCTCGAACAGGAACGACCGGATCACAAGGACGATCAGCAGGATCGGAAAGAAAGACCGCGCGTACTCGACGATGACAGGCTCGGCAGGCTGCCCGGCCTGCTGCCGTGAAACCATCCAGTGACCGAGCCAGATCAGGCCCGAGATTGCGGTCGCGAGGACCAGCAGGAGGGAAAAATCCACGTGCGCTTCCGTCAGCCGCCCAGCAAAAGCGGCTAGGTTAGCACGCCGCCGGCCGGGCGTCCGTGCGCCGGCCGCAGCCCCGCCTCAGGGGTGCAGCAGGGCGTCAAGTCTTGCCACGGCGCGCGGGTCGAGTCGACCGTGACACAGCTCCTCTCCCGCCAGCTCGAGCACGGGGACGCGCAGCCCGTGACGACGGACCAGCTCCGGGTCACCGTCTACATCGACCACGCGGGGCCTCAGCCGGCCACGCGACAGCTCTTCGAGCTCTTCCAGCATCTGGTCGCACAGGTGGCAGCCCTCCCGGGCATACAGCAGCAGCTCCACCCTGTGCAGCTCAGCGGACTGGCGTGACCGAGCGTGCGATCAGCTCGACCGTCCTGGCCGGCACCTCGCCTACCGCGGTCACGATGTGGTCCCCTTTGCGCAGCCGCCACGCGTGAGCAGCACCCACCCGGTAGCCGCCCTCGTCATCCAGCTCACCATCGACGGCAGCCTCGATGAACACCGACACGGTGGCCACGCCATCGCTGTAGACCAGATGCTCCATGGTTCCGCCGTTTTCGTCGCCGACCGGGATCTTGGTCCGCGCAGCCTTGAGAACGAAACCCGGCGGGAGTTCCCTCGCCAGCCAGGCTGCCGTCCCGGGTGCGGCATCACCGGCAGGTACCGCGGCACGGAAGTGCCGCCAGGTGTACGAGTCAGTCGCGTTGCGCGCACGCACGCGGTCTTCGGAAATCGTCGTCGGCAGCTCGATGTTCGTGAAGAGCAGCTGCTCGATCACCTCCCCGTCCTTGAGTGTCACCTGCACCTTGAGCGGCATCGCGGTGGCGTGGTCGAGCCACAGGCGGTAACCGTAGCGCCACTCGTCCGCCGGCGTCACCGCCAGGCGCTGCGCGCGTCTACCCGCGGCGCGGCCGGGACCCTTGAGTCTGGCACGGTAAAAGGCGCTCTCGAAGCTGGCATAGGGCAGAACGCGCTGACGCAGCGGGCTGCCGGGTTCCCGCGGGCTGGCATCACGCTGGTCGACCATCACCATCTGCTCGTCCGGCAGGATACAGGTCGTTTCCTCGCTGCTACGTATGATCTCCCGCCCCGCGCCGTCCAGCGAAGTGATGCGCTCCGAGGCGATCCCGTCCTCGACCCGGTGCACGACCCGGAGCACCGACACGTGACCACCATGACTATGAACGAGGGTGCCCTCGTAGTTCAGGAACTCGACCGCATAGGCCATGCGGTCGAGCCACTCCTGGGCATCGCTCCCGGCAAGCGCCGGCAGCGACCAGGCTGCGAGAGCGAGCGTGGCGAGCCCGGAACGGGTGCGCAGCGCGGCACGTTCAGTCATGCGTATGCACCGCATGGCGTGCCGGCATCCAGCGCGCGCCACTGTCCTGGTCCACGATGCGCGAGGCGACCGTGCGTGAGGACAGCGTTCCGGCGAACTCACCGTGATAGACGAGGTAGCTGGTCATGCGCATTTGACGCGCCGCAGCTGCCTGAGCCTCGGCGCGGACCGGGGCCGGCAGGGGCTGCACAGCCACGGTGATCGGAGACAGCCGGCTGTCGCTGGCAGCGAGCATGGTCTCGCTGCCCGTGGGCTGCTGCACCGGGGCCTGCATCACGACGGCAACGGCCAGAACCACGGCCGCTGCGGCGCCCAGGGCCGTCCAGCGCCAGGCGGGCGCCTGTCGCCGCGGAGGCGCCATGGACGCTGCAGGAGCATCTGCGATAAGTGCTGCCTGAACCCTTTCGGCGAGGTCCATCACGGAACCGGCCCGCTGGTGCTCGCCGCGCAGGCAGTCGCCGGCAAGCCGGTAGCGCAGCAGCTTGCGGCGCAGATCCGGGTTCCGGCTCACCTGTGCGGTGAACAGCGGGAGCTCTCGAGGATCGAGCTCATCGTCGATGAAGGCCGAGATCTGTTCTTCGAGTGACTTTTGGGTCATGCCTGCACTTGCCTGAGTCTGAATTATTCAACCAGCGGACGGATCGAACTGTCGATTGCCTCACGCGCACGGAAGATCCGTGAGCGCACCGTTCCGACCGGGCAATCCATCGCCTGGGCGATCTCCTCGTAACTGAGGCCATCGACCTCGCGCAGCGTGATTGCCGTACGCAACTCCTCCGGCAGCGAGGCTATGGCCTTCTCGACGGCCTCGCGCAGCTGTTCGCGCTGGGCAATGCCTTCCGGGGAGTCATCATCACGAAGCCGGGCCGCGATGTCCGCCTGCTCCGGATCCTGCAGGTCGACGTCATATTCCATGGGGCGGCGCTGCATGGCTACGAGGTAATTCTTCGCGGTATTGATCGCGATGCGATAGAGCCAGGTGTAGAACGCGCTGTCGCCCCGGAAATTGGGCAGGGCCCGGTAGGCCTTGATGAAGGCCTCCTGGCTGACATCCAGCGCCTCGACCGGGTCTCGTACATAGCGCATCACCAGCTTCACGATCTTCTGCTGATACTTGATGACCAGCATGTCGAAGGCAGCACGGTCACCGCGCTGGGCCTTCCTGACGAGTTGCCGGTCGATCTGCTCCTGGGTCATCCGCACGCACTCAGGCCATGTCTGGTCCGCATGCGCGCGGGCTACACTGAATGAGACTGGCCTCGCCCATGAAAGTTCTCACCGCCGCCGGAGTCCATCGCCACTCTGCCAATGGCCGCGCTGCAGCGCTCCCCCCGAAGGTATTCCGGCCTCGCGGGGATATCGCAGTCGCACACACAGGTGACGCAGGGTACCCGCCCCGATTCGGCCGCGCCACAGCAGCAGTGTCCTCGCGCGCCAGCAGCCGTCGACATTCAGGCGCAGGCCTACGAGCCAGGGCCTGGGCAGCATCCAGTGATGCGTCAGTCGGGCGCTGCGCAGGACGCCGTCCCCGGGATCCACGAACCAGTGTCCGTCGGCATCGAGCACCACCCGCCGGACCGCCGCAGCCCGCTCGGCGCGCCACTGCAGCCAGGCAGCCGCACCGACCAGCAGGGCCGCTGCGACCGTGGGCACACCGGACAGCAGCAGCACCGGCAAGATCGCGGGCAGCAGCACTAGGGCTGTCAGGGCGCCGGGGGCGGCCGGGCCGGGCAGCAGGTCAACTGTGTCCGGAAAGCCGTTTGACCACATCATCGAGACCAGGATCATCCGCGTGCAGCCGCCCGGTCAGCAAGCCGAGTATCTCGGGGTCGGGCAGGGTTAGTAGCGCCTCGAACGCCTGCCGCCCCTGCGGCCCGGCATGCGGGTACTCGTCCTCGAGGAAACGCTCGAGCAGGACATCGAGCTCGCGCATGCCCCTGCGGCAATGCCAGCGCAGCCTCGAAAGGTGCTCGCGCGAGCCGGGGTTCAGAGGTGGCGCTCCGCGATCATGCGCTTGGTGGCCGCAATGGCACGGGCCGGGTTGAGGTCCTTGGGACAGGCATTGGTGCAGTTCATGATCGTGTGGCAGCGATACAACCGGAAAGGATCCTCCAGGTCGTCAAGCCGCTCGCCGGTTGCTTCGTCCCGCGTGTCGACCAGCCATCGGTAGGCTGCCAGCAGGGCTGCCGGACCAAGGTAACGATCGCTGTTCCACCAGTAGCTCGGGCAGCTGGTCGAGCAGCACGCGCAGAGGATGCAGGCCGAGGGCGAATTGATCAGCTCCTGGTCCGCTCGCGACTGCAGGCGCTCACGGTCCGGCGGTGCCGGCGTGCGTGTCTGCAGCCAGGGCTTGATCGACGCGTACTGGGCATAGAAGTTGGTCAGGTCGGGCACGAGATCCTTGATCACCGGCATGTGCGGCAGCGGATAGATCCGCACATCGCCCTTGATGTCCTCGATGGCCTGGGTACAGGCCAGCGTGTTGACCCCGTCGATGTTCATGGCGCAGGAGCCACAGATACCCTCCCGGCAGGAGCGCCGGAACGTCAGCGTCGAGTCGACCTCGTTCTTGATCTTGATCAGCGCGTCGAGAACCATGGGCCCGCAGCGGCTGATGTCGACCTCGTAGGTGTCGAGCCGCGGGTTCTCGCCGCTGTCCGGGTCGTAACGGTAGACGCGGAAACTGCGCACCTGCGCGGCATCCGCCGCAGCCTTGAAGACCTTGCCCTCGCTGACGCGCGAATTGGCGGGCAAACTGAACTCAGCCATCTCCAGCTCCTTGGAATCAGTAAACGCGTGCCTGCGGGGGCACAGGCTGGACCTCGTCGGTCAGCGTGTTCATCCGGACCGGCCGTGAGCCCAGCGCCACCTTGCCCTGGGCGTCGACCCAGGACAGCGTGTGACGCATCCACTGCTCGTCATCCCGGTCCGGGTAGTCCTCACGGGCATGGGCACCGCGGCTTTCGGTGCGGTTGCGCGCCGAGGCAATCGTGACCAGCGCCTGGGACAGCAGGTTGTCGAGCTCCATGGTCTCGATCAGGTCGGTGTTCCAGACCAGGCTGCGATCACTGACCGAGACATCAGCAAACGACGCATGGCACTTTTCGAGCAGGGCGATACCCTCCTCGAGCGATTCGCCGGTGCGGAACACCGCCGCGTGGTTCTGCATGATCCTCTGCATCTCGAGCCGGATGTCGGCCGTACGCCGGCTTCCGCTGGCATTGCGGAAACGATCAAGGCGGGCGATCGCCTCGTCGCCGGCACCGGCCGGCAGCGGTCGCTGCCTGTGACCCGGCCTGATCTGCTCGGCGCAGCGCCTGGCGGCGGCACGGCCGAACACGACAAGGTCGAGCAGCGAGTTGCTCCCGAGGCGGTTGGCCCCATGCACCGAGACGCAGGCTGCCTCGCCGATGGCCATCAGGCCCGGAACCGGCGTATCGGGGTTGCCACTCCTGAGCGTCAGCACCTCGCCATGGACGTTGGTCGGTATGCCGCCCATGTTGTAGTGAACCGTGGGCAGCACCGGGATCGGTTCACGCGTGACATCGACTCCGGCAAAGATGCGGGCGGTCTCGGCGATACCGGGCAGGCGTTCCTCGATGACCTCGGGACCCAGGTGCTCGAGGTGCAGGAAGATATGGTCGGCATCGGCCCCGACGCCGCGACCCTCGCGGATCTCGATCGTCATGGAGCGGCTGACCACATCGCGCGAGGCCAGGTCCTTCGCATTGGGTGCGTAGCGCTCCATGAAGCGGTCACCGGCCGAGTTCGTCAGGTAACCGCCCTCGCCACGCGCGCCCTCCGTGATCAGGCAGCCGGCGCCGTAGATGCCGGTCGGGTGGAACTGGACGAACTCCATGTCCTGCAGAGGCAGCCCGGCACGAAGCACCATCGCGTTGCCGTCGCCGGTGCAGGTATGCGCGGAAGTACAGGAAAAGTAGGTGCGGCCGTAGCCGCCAGTCGCCAGCACCACCCGGTGCGCGCGGAACCGGTGCAGCTTGCCGGTAGCCATCTCCAGGGCCACGACCCCCCGGCAGGTACCCTCCTCCATGATCAGGTCGAGGGCGAAATACTCGATGAAGAACGTCGCATTGTGACGCAGGCTCTGCTGGTACAGGGAGTGCAGCATCGCGTGGCCGGTACGGTCAGCCGCCGCGCAGGTCCGCTGGGCAGTGCCCTTGCCGAAATGTGTGGTCATGCCGCCGAACGGGCGCTGGTAGATGCGCCCCTCGTCCGTGCGGGAGAATGGCACACCATAGTGCTCGAGCTCGATGACCGCAGCCGGCGCCTCCTTGCACATGTACTCGATCGCGTCCTGGTCGCCCAGCCAGTCCGAACCCTTGACGGTGTCATACATGTGCCAGCGCCAGTCGTCCTCGCCCATGTTGCCCAGCGCGGCGCTGATGCCGCCCTGGGCAGCCACCGTGTGACTGCGGGTCGGGAACACCTTGCTCAGGCAGGCTGTCGAGAGGCCGGCCTCGGCAAGACCAACCACCGCCCGCAGGCCGGCGCCGCCGGCCCCGACGACGACGACATCATAGGTATGGTCGACGAAGCTGTAGGGCTGGGTCATGGGCGCGCTCCGAGGGAAACCAGCAGGATCGAGAAAACAGCCGTGACCGCGAGCGCGACGTGCAGCAGCTTGATCCCGGCCAGCAGCACGACGCGCAGCGCCGGCTGGTGAACGTAATCTTCTGCCACGACCTGCAGGCCCAGGGCCGAGTGCCAGGACATCGCCAGCACCAGCAGAGTCAGCAGCACAGCCGGCAGGGGGGCCGAGAGCCAGGCGCTGACGGTCGGGTAATCGAGCGCGGGGAGCATCAGCAATGCGACAAGCAGCCAGAGCGTCAGCGGCAGCAGCGCCGCCGCGCTCAGCCGTTGCGCCCACCAGTGGTGGAACCCGCTCTTCGCGGAACCCAGGCCGAGCACGCGGCCCAGCGGCGTCTTCAGGCTCATCGTCGCGTCCCTGTCAGAAAACCAGTATCAACAGCCACAGCAGCACGGTCAGCACGGCGGCCGCGCTCACCGTGAACCAGCCGCTGCGCCGGGCGACAGCCGGCTCGAAACCACGCCCGGCGTCCCACATCAGGTGGCGGATTCCATTGGCGAGGTGATAGAAGAAGCAGAAGCTGAAGCCCGCCAGCAGCAGCAGACCAACCGGTCCGGCGAGAAAGCCCATGACGCCGGCGAAACGCTGCGGACCACCGGCCAGGGCCGCGAGCCAGGTGACCAGCAGCAGCAGGCCGACGCCCAGTCCGACACCGGTGATCCGGTGCAGGATGGACAGCGTGTTGCTGACCTGCCAGCGGTAGATCCCCAGGTGCGGCGACAGGGGTCGGTCTGGTTGGGCCATCATTCACTCCAAGCAAACGTCAACGGACCACCGCACGGCCGGGTTGCACCGGGCGTCGGCCGTCTCGGGTGGCGCGCGCAATGCGCCAGGGAACCTGCTGTCAGAAGTCGATGCAACGACCGGCCCTCTCCCAATCCCCGTAGCGGGTCGGGTCGGGGCCCTTCGGACCGCCATGCTCCGCCGGCCCGGGCGCCTTCGGCCCGGTCAGACCGTCCGTTGCCGCCTGGCCAGTGGCCGGCAGGTCTTCCTGCACATTCTCCGACGGGGGTTCCGCCGGCGCAGCGCCGGCGGGCCGCATGGCATCTTGTGGCACGGCCAGCTTCCGGGACGAGGTTCTAACAGGGTTTTTAGTGTGCCAGAATGATGACCATATTGCATCACGAATACCGGCACCTCGCGTGCCTGGGGCACCCATGATCAGACTCGAAAGCTACCGACTGCTGCGGGTTTCCGGGGCGGACCGGACCACATTCCTTCAGGGCCAGCTGACCCAGGACGTCCAGCGTGCGAGACCGGGGACCCAGCTGCTGGCTGGCTGGACTGACGCGCGCGGGCGCATGCTGATGCTGGCACGGATCATCGGCGAGGAGGACAGCCTGCTGCTCGCGCTGCCGGCCACGCTGGCCGAGCAGGTCTCCAACCGGCTTTCGATGTTCATACTGCGTGCCAAGGCCAGGATCGAGTCGGCGCCGGAACTGGCGCTGGCCCTGCGGCTGCCCGGAGATGACACCCCGCTGGATCAAGGCTTCCAGCTCCTGGAAGGCCCCGGCGACGACCATTTCCAGCTGCTGCTCGGGCCAGGTTACGACACGCCGCCCGCACCGGGTCCGGAGCCGGAATTCGCGCTCGCGCTGGTCCGCGCCGGCATCGGCGAGGTGCTGCCGGAAACCTCTGGCGAATTCCTGCCCCAGATGCTCAACCTCGACCTGCTCGGCGCAATCAGCTTCGACAAGGGCTGCTACGTAGGCCAGGAGATCGTCGCCCGGACGCATTACCGCGGGCGGGTCAAGCGGCGGATGTTCCGCTACGCCTGCGCAGGTGCCGCCCCGGCGCCCGGAACCCGGATCGTCAACCCGGACGGAAGCCCGGCCGGGCAGGTGGTTCTGGCCGCAGCGGCAGATGACAGCCACAGCGAACTGCTCGCCGTGATCTCGCTGGAGGCACGCCGTGACCCCCTGCTGCTGGAGTCTCCGGGCGGGCAGCCGCTGCAGCCGCTGAACCTGCCCTACGACATACCCCGGTAGGAGAGGCGTCTACCCTTCCTGGGGCGGCTTCGCGTCGCGCAGGTGGGGAAACAGCAGCACATCCCGGATCGAGGGCGAGTCGGTCAGCAGCATCACCAGCCGGTCGATGCCTACCCCAAGGCCCGCCGTCGGCGGCAGGCCGTACTCGAGCGCGGCGATGTAGTCGGCATCGAAGAACATCGCCTCGGCATCGCCGGCCGCCTTCTGGCGCGCCTGCTCGCGGAAACGCGCGGCCTGGTCTTCCGGGTCGTTGAGCTCCGAGAAGCCGTTCGCCAGCTCCCGCCCGAAGACGTAGAGCTCGAAACGGTCGGTCAGCCAGGGATCACCGTCGCGCGCGCGCGCCAGCGGCGATACCTCGGCGGGAAACCCCGTGATGTAGGTCGGCTGCACCAACGTGTGCTCGACTGTCTTCTCGAAGAGTTCCGTGAGCAGCTTGCCCGCGCCCCAGCCGGCCTCGACGGGAATCTGGCGGGCCGCGCAGGCCTCGCGCAGGTAGCCATCGTCACGCAGCCGCCCGGGCTGCAGACCGGAATTACGGTCCGCCACCGCTTCCTCCATGCTGAGCCGCGCGAACGGCCGGCTGAAGTCATAGTGCTCGCCCTGGTATTCGAAGCCCCGCTCCCCGTGCAGCGTCATCGCCAGGGCTCGCATCAGGTTCTCGAGCAGCTCCATCAGCACGTCGCAGTCGGCGTAGGCAAGGTAGAGCTCGAGCATGGTGAACTCGGGGTTATGCTGCGTGGATACCCCCTCGTTGCGGAAGTTGCGGTTGAGCTCATACACGCGCTCGAAGCCACCAACAACCAGGCGCTTGAGGTAGAGCTCGGGTGCGATGCGCAGGTAGAGATCCCGGTCAAGCGCGTTGTGGTGGGTAATGAACGGGCGCGCCATGGCGCCGCCCGGAACAGACTGCATCATCGGCGTCTCGACCTCCAGGAAGTCGAGCGCATCGAGCCAGCTGCGGATGAACTGCACGATGCGGGTGCGCTGCCGAAACACCTCGCGCGTCTTCTCGTTGACGATCAGGTCGACGTAGCGCTGCCGGTAGCGGGTCTCCTGGTCGCTCAGCCCGTGAAATTTCTCCGGCAGCGGACGCAGTGACTTGGTCAGCAGCTCCAGACGGTCGACCTTGACGGAGAGCTCTCCGGTCCGGGTGCGGAACAAGGTCCCGGTCGCCCCGAGGATGTCACCCAGGTCCCAGTGGCGAAAGGCCGCGTAGACACCGTCCGGCAGCGCATCACGCTGCAGGAAGAGCTGCAGCTGGTCAGTGCGGTCCTGGAGCTTGACGAAGCTTGCCTTGCCCATGACCCGCTTGGCCATCATGCGCCCGGCCACGGCCACCTCGACGGGCTCCTGCTCCAGCCGTTCGGCCGTCCAGGCGCCGTAGCAGGCGTGCAGCTGGCCGGCAAGCGCAGTGCGGCGGAAGTCGTTCGGCCAGGCGAAGCCGCCCTCACGCAGCGCATCGAGCTTCTGCCGGCGCTCCGCCACGAGCCGGCTGTCACCGGCCGACGGACCCTGGTCTCTGGCTGTCTCGTCATTCATGTCTAAAGGCCGGCCTTCAGGCTTGTCTCGATGAACTTGTGCAGGTGCCCGTTCAGCACCGAATCCGGGTTACCGGTTTCGACACCGGTGCGCAGGTCCTTGATCCGCGACTGGTCGAGCACGTAGGAGCGGATCTGGCTGCCCCAGCCAATATCGGCCTTGGTGTCCTCGAGCGCCTGCGCCTCGGCACGACGCTTCTGTTCCTCCATCTCGTACAGCTTTGCCCTGAGCTGCGACATCGCGTGGGCCCGGTTCTTGTGCTGGGAACGCTCACTCTGGCACTGCACGACGATCCCCGAGGGCAAGTGCGTGATGCGCACAGCGGACTCCGTCCGGTTCACATGCTGACCGCCCGCGCCGCTGGCGCGGTAGACATCCACGCGCAGGTCGGAGGGGTCGACCTCGATCTCGATATCGTCCTCGATCTCCGGCGAAACGAACACGGAGGCGAACGAGGTGTGACGGCGGTTTCCGGAATCGAAGGGCGACTTGCGCACCAGCCGGTGCACCCCGGTCTCGGTGCGCAGCCAGCCGTAGGCGTGGCTGCCACGCACGTGCACGGTCGCGCTCTTGATGCCGGCCACCTCGCCGGCCGAGGCCTCGAGCAGCTCCGTCTGGAAGCCCATCAGCTCGGCATACATGAGGTACATGCGCAGCAGCATCTCGGCCCAGTCCTGCGCCTCGGTGCCACCGGAGCCGGCCTGGATGTCCAGGTAGGCATTCGCGGCATCGTGCTTTCCGCTGAACATCCGCCGGATTTCGAGCTTCTCGACCAGGCCGGCGGCACGGTCGAGGTCGGCGCGCAGCTCGCCCAGCATCTCCTCGTCACCTTCGGCCTCGACCAGGGCCAGCAGCTCGGTGGAGTCGTCCAGCGTGCGCTGGATCCCGGCCAGCGTGTCGACCAGGGCCTCCAGCTCCGAACGCTCGCGTCCCAGCGCCTCGGCGCGCTGCGGGTCGTTCCAGATGTCCGGCTCCTGCAGGATGTGGCGAACCTCCTCAAGCCGGATGCTCTTGCTGTCTAGGTCAAAGATACCTCCGCAGGGCATCGCTGCGATCACGCAGGTCGAGGATCAGGTTGCGGATCGGGTTGGTCTCCATCTCGGGCTCCTGCGGGTATCGGCGTCGTTCAGGGGACGCAATGCTAGTCGCATTCGATATGCTCAACAACCAGCTGGGGTCGTCCACGCCCGCGGAACCAGTTGATCTCGAGCCGGTACGCACAGTGCAGGGCAGCCGCGTCCTGCGGCAGCGGCGGATGATTGAACGCGATCGCCTCGAGAGCATCGCCCCCCTGCTCATGGGCCAGTGCAAGGCGCAGGTGATCGCCACCCACGACCCGTTGGTCCAGGAGCCGGAACCGGTTGTCGAACAGCGGCTCGGGGAATCCCTGGCCCCATGGGCCTGCCTGCTCCAGTGCGCCGGCCAGCCCCAGCCCGAGATCCTCCGGCGCCAGGGCCCCGTCACTCCACAGCACGCCCGGGTCCCGCGCCGGGTCCAGCATGCGTGCGACCTCCTCGTTCAGCAGTTCCGAGAACCGCTCGAGCTGGCTGGCCGGCAGGCTGATGCCGGCCGCCATCGCGTGTCCGCCGAAGCGCAGCTCGGGGTCAGGCAGTCTGCGCACCGCAGCCGCCAGCGCATCGCGGATGTTGAGCCCGGGCACCGAGCGCGCGGATCCACGCAGCAGCTGCGGGTCGCTGTCCGGCGCAAAGGCCACGACGGGCCGCCCGGTCTGCTCCCGCATCCTCGTCGCCACGAGACCCACGATGCCTTGGTGCCAGCGTGCATCGAACAGGCAGAGTGCTGCCTGCGAAGACTGGCAATCATCCCGGCTTCCGTCCAGCAATGCCCGGGCTTCATCCACCATGCGCGCCTGAAGCTCGCGGCGCTCGGCATTGAGGCCGTCCAGCCTCGCGGCCAGCCTTGCAGCCTCGGCCGGGTCGTCGCAGAGCAGGCAGCTGATACCCTCGCGCATGTCCTCGAGCCGGCCGGCCGCATTCAGGCGGGGGGCAATCGCGAAGCCCAGGTCGGAGGCCTGCGCGCGGAGCGGATCGCGGCCGGCCACGGAGAAAAGCGCCGCGAGGCCGGGGGAAAGCTGCCCGGCACGGATGCGCCGCAGGCCCTCGGCAACAAGGATCCGGTTGTTGAAGTCCAGGGGCACCATGTCGGCAACGGTGCCCAGCGCAACCAGGTCGAGGCAGCCGCTCAAGGCCTGGCGCACCTCGGCGTCAGCCACCAGCCCGGCTTCGGCGAGCAGGCGGCCCAGCACGGCCGCCAGGTAGAAGGCCACGCCGACACCACACAGCGCGGTACTGGCAAAGGGCGCCGAAGGCAGGTTGGGATTGATGATGCACGAGGCAGGCGGCAGCGCCTCGGCTGCGAGGTGGTGATCGGTGATGATCACCTCGAGGCCGAGCTCGGCCGCGCGGGCACAGCCGCTGACACTGGTGATCCCGTTGTCGACGGTCACCATCAGTCCGGGACCGCCCCGCGCCGCCACCTCGGCGATTGCCGGCGAGAGCCCGTAGCCGAAGCGGAACCGGTCCGGCACGATGAACTCGACCCGGCTGAAGCCGAACCTGCGCAGGCAGCGGACCAGCAGCGCGGTCGCCGTCGCACCGTCGGCATCGAAATCACCGAGCACGACCAGGCGCTCCCCGGACTCGCGCGCCTGCAGCAGGCGCTGCGCGGCCTCGAGCGTGCCGTTCAGCGAACTCACCGGCAGCAGCGCGCCGAGCCGGGGTTCGGTTTCGCTCGCGGGCACGCCACGGTTTGCCAGCACCTGGCGCACCACGGGGTGCAGGTGCTGCGGCAGTGCCGCCAGCACCTGCGGGTCGCTGTCGAGACGGCGGATGCTGCGTGCCATGGCGCTGCCGCGCATGGATCTCCCCTGTGAAATGACGCCGGATGCTGGCATCGGTTAAGCTGCCGGCGCCAAATGAAACTGCATACCGACAAGCCTGGCGCGAATTATATCCGCTCGTTCGAGCCGGGCCTCATCCTGCTCGGGGAGCGCCGGATAGAAACGGACCTGCTGATCGGCCCGGGCGATCACGTCGCGGAATGGCAGCCGGCTGACCGCGTTGCGATCTCGCAGGAGGACCTTGCCCCTCTGGTCGAGCGGGATCCGGAGCTGATCCTGGTCGGCATGGGACTGAGCCAGCGCTTCCTGAGCAGCTCGGTGCTGACCTCGATCATGCGCCGTGGTATCGGCGTGGAGGTCATGTCCACCGAGGCAGCCTGCCGCACCTGGAACATCCTGGTCGGCGAAGACCGCAAGGTCGCTGCCGCCCTCCTGCTCCGCTGAGCGCCGGTTGCCTGGCGCTGGCGGCAGGCAGCGTCCGGAACCGCTGTCACGGACCCGCCGGCCAGCGCCCCAACGGGCACGACCACGCCTGCCCACTCCCGGCATTTCCCTCCCACAACGCACGGCAAACCGGGCGACCAGGTTCAGCGGCGTCGTCCGTCGGCCCTGGCGCGGACCGTGCGCGGCAGGGATGCCGCGCCCGAGCCCCCAGGGATGGGTTCACGGCGAGTCCGCGCC
>JAFIFS010000094.1 GCA_020831895.1 Chromatiales bacterium | reverse complement strand
GCGAACTGCCCTTGGTGGGTTCGCGACTGAAGTCGCTCCCACAGTAGTCGCTCCCACAGTAGTCGCTCCCACAGTAGTCGCTCCCACAGTAGTCGCTCCCGCAGTAGTCGCTCCCACAGTAGTCGCTCCCGCAGCAGTGGCTCCCACAGCCCTGGAGACCCCGGCATGAGCT
Source organism: Chromatiales bacterium (assembly GCA_020831895.1). Lineage (GTDB taxonomy): Bacteria > Pseudomonadota > Gammaproteobacteria > Steroidobacterales > JAFIFS01. The sequence continues at coordinate 9,822 of JAFIFS010000094.1, read as the reverse complement.
TCCGGCTGCGCCGTTCGGCGCTCTATGTTCCCGGGTCCAACCAGCGGGCGCTGGCCAAGGCGGCCGGCCTGGCGGCAGATGCGCTGATTCTCGATCTCGAGGACGCCGTGCTGCCCGGGGCCAAGCCGGCGGCACGGGATCAGGTCCTCGAGGCGCTGGCGGCACCGCCGGGCCGGCAGGAGCGCGTCGTGCGCGTGAACGGGCTGGACACCGCCTGGGGCGCCGACGACCTGCGTGCGCTCGCCCGCAGCGGCGCCGACGCGCTGCTGCTGCCCAAGATCGATGATGCCGACATGGTGGAGGCTGCCGGGTCCCTGCTCGAGGCCAGCGGCGCGCCGGACGATCTCGCGCTCTGGGTGATGGCCGAAACACCCGGCGGAGTCCTCGACATACGCCAGATAGCAGCGGCCAGCCGGCGGCTGGCCGTGATCGTGATGGGCACAAACGATCTGGCAAGGGCGCTGCGCATGCCGGCTGCGGCGACCCTGGACGGGCTTGAGACCGCCCGCAGCCTCTGCGTGCTCGCCGCCCGAGCCGAGGGTCTTGATATACTCGACGGCGTTTTTGGCGACCTGGAAGACGCAGCCGGACTGCGAGCATCCTGCCAGCAGGGCCGCAGGTTAGGCTTCGACGGCAAGACCCTGATCCACCCGTCCCAGATCCCGGTCGCCAACGAGATGTTCGGAGTCTCTGCCGAAGAAGCGGCCCTGGCCACCGAAATCATCGCCGCCTGGGAGGCTGCTGCCCGCGAGGGCAGCGGCGTGGCGGTGGTACGCGGCCGGATGGTGGAGCAGCTGCACGCGGACGAGGCGCGGCGGCTGCTTGCGCTGCACCAGGCCACCACGGAGGAAAAATAAGCCATGTCGTCATTCCGCAAACCCACGCTGGACGAGTGGTCGGCACTCGCGGTCCGCGACCTCAAGGGACGCTCGCCTGACGAGTTGACCTGGCAGACACCCGAGGGCATCCCGGTCAAGGCGCTCTACACCGCCGGGGATCTTGCCGGCCTGGAGCACCTGGACAGCCTGCCAGGGTTCGCGCCCTTCGTGCGTGGTCCGCGCGCCACCATGTACGCCGGGCGAGCGTGGACGGTGCGCCAGTACGCCGGCTTCTCCACGGCGGAGGAATCCAACGCGTTTTACCGGCGCAACCTCGCCGCCGGGCAGACCGGCCTCTCAGTGGCCTTCGACCTGCCCACGCACCGCGGCTACGACTCGGACCACCCCCGGGTGACCGGCGATGTCGGCAAGGCGGGCGTGGCGATCGACAGCATCGAGGACATGAAGATCCTGTTCGATGGGATCCCGCTCGACCAGATGTCGGTCTCGATGACGATGAACGGGGCAGTCCTGCCGGTGATGGCGATGTACATCGTCGCGGCCGAGGAGCAGGGCGTTAAGCCGGAACAGCTGAGCGGCACCCTGCAGAACGACATCCTGAAGGAGTTCATGGTCCGCAACACCTACATCTATCCGCCCGAGCCTTCGATGCGGATCGTCGCCGACATCATCGGCTTCACCGCGGCACACATGCCGCGCTTCAACCCGATCTCGATCTCCGGCTACCACATGCAGGAAGCCGGCGCGACCTGCGTGCAGGAGCTCGGCTTCACGCTGGCCGACGGCATCGAGTACGTTCGCGCGGCGCTGGCCAGCGGCCTGGAGGTTGATCAGTTCGCGCCCAGGCTCTCGTTCTTCTTCGGCATCGGCATGAACTTCTTCATGGAAGTGGCCAAGCTGCGTGCCGCGCGGTTGCTTTGGGCCCAGCTGATGCAGCGCCACTTCAGCCCGGGCAAACCCCAGTCGCTCATGCTGCGCACCCATTGCCAGACGTCCGGTGTGAGCCTGACCAGCCGGGATCCGTACAACAACGTGATCCGCACCACCATCGAGGCCATGGCCGCGGTGCTCGGCGGCACGCAGTCGCTGCACACGAACTCCTTCGACGAGGCACTCGCACTGCCGACGCCGTTCTCGGCGCACATCGCGCGCAACACCCAGCTGGTGATCCGCGAGGAAACCGGCATCACGCGCGTCGCCGACCCGCTCGCCGGTTCCTACTACGTCGAGCACCTGACCGCCTCGCTGGCACGTGCGGCGGCGGAACTGATCGACGAGGTCGAGGAGATGGGCGGCATGACGAAAGCCGTTGCGAGCGGCATGCCGAAGCTGCGCATCGAGCAGGCGGCCGCCGAACGCCAGGCCCGTATCGACCGGGGCGAGGAAGTGATCGTCGGCGTCAACCGCTACGAGCGGGAGGATGAGCCGGAGGTCGAGATCCTCGACATCGACAATGCAGCCGTGCGCGAGGGACAGCTGCGCCGCCTGGAAAAGCTGCGCACCGGACGCGACCAGGCCCGCTGCGACGCTACGCTGGCCGCGCTGACCCAGGCGGCGGAGTCCGGACAGGGCAACCTGCTGGCGCTCGCTGTGGATGCGGCACGTGCGCGGGCGAGTGTCGGCGAGATCTCGGCGGCGCTGGAGAAAGTCTGGGGGAGGCACAGTGCGGTGATCCAGTCGATCAGCGGCGTCTATGGCTCGGCCTTCGAGGGGGACGAGCAGTTCCGCGGCATCCAGGAACAGGTGGAGGCGTTCGCGCGCGACGAGGGGCGACGCCCGCGCATGCTGGTCGTCAAGCTTGGCCAGGACGGCCACGATCGCGGTGCGAAGGTGATCGCTACGGCCTTTGCCGACATCGGCTTCGACGTCGACATCGGGCCTCTGTTCCAGACGCCAGCCGAGGCCGCGCGCCACGCAATCGAGAACGACGTGCACGTCGTCGGCGTCTCCTCGCAGGCAGCCGGACACCGGACCCTGGTGCCCGAACTGATCGAGGCGCTGCGGGCAGCCGGTGCCGGGGACGTGCTCGTCGTCTGCGGCGGCGTGATCCCGCCGCAGGATCACCATATGCTGAAGGACGCCGGCGTTGCCGCGGTCTTCGGCCCGGGCACGAAGATCCCGCTGGCTGCGGGCGAAGTCATCGAGCTGATCCGTGCAGGGCGCAAGGCCGCCTGACGGCAGGGACAAGGAACCTCTCAGGGAGCAGGACATGCAGGACATCATCACGCAGCTGGCGGACAAACGCGCAGCGGCAAAGGCCGGGGGCGGCCAGCGACGAATCGACGCACAGCATGCGAAGGGCAAGCTGACCGCGCGTGAGCGCATCGAGCTGCTGCTGGATGAAGGCAGCTTCGAAGAGTGGGACATGTTCGTGGAGCACCGCTGCACGGACTTCGGCATGGCTGAGCAGAAAGTGCCCGGCGATGGTGTCGTCATCGGCTATGGCACGATCAACGGACGCCTCGTGTTTGTGTTCAGCCAGGACTTCACGGTCTTCGGCGGCTCCCTGTCGGAGGCTCATGCCGAGAAGATCTGCAAGGTGATGGAACAGGCAATGAAAGTCGGCGCCCCGGTCATCGGCCTTAACGACTCTGGCGGCGCCCGTATCCAGGAGGGCGTGGCCTCGCTGGGGGGCTATGCCGACGTCTTCCAGCGCAACGTCCTCGCCTCCGGCGTCGTGCCGCAGCTGTCAGTCATCATGGGCCCCTGCGCCGGTGGCGCCGTGTACTCGCCTGCGATGACGGACTTCATCTTCATGGTGAAGGATAGCTCCTACATGTTCGTGACCGGCCCCGACGTGGTGAAGACGGTCACGCACGAGACCGTGACCGCCGAGGAGCTCGGCGGCGCCATCACGCACACCACGCGCTCGGGCGTAGCCGACCTGGCGCTTGAGAACGACGTCCATGCGCTGCTGACGACGCGCCGCTTCGTCAACTTCCTGCCGGCGAGCAACCGGGAGAAGCCGCCGGTCTGGCCGACCAGCGACCCGGCCTCGCGCCAGGAGCACTCGCTGGACACGCTGGTCCCGGATGACCCGGCCAGGCCCTACGACATCAAGGAGCTGATCGTGAAGGTCGCCGACGAGGGCGACTTCTTCGAGATCCAGCCGGACTACGCGCAAAACATCGTTGTCGGCTTCATCCGGCTGGAGGGCAGCACGGTCGGCGTTATCGCCAACCAGCCGATGGTGCTGGCCGGCTGCCTCGACATCAACTCCGCCATCAAGGGCGGGCGCTTCGTGCGCTTCTGCGATGCGTTCAACATCCCCATCCTGACCCTGGTCGACGTGCCGGGCTTCATGCCGGGCACGTCGCAGGAGTACGGCGGCATCATCAAGCACGGTGCCAAGCTGCTCTACGCCTACGCCGAGGCCACGGTGCCGAAGGTGACGCTGATCACGCGCAAGGCCTACGGCGGCGCCTATGACGTGATGGCCTCAAAGCACCTGCGCGGCGACGTCAACTTCGCCTGGCCGAGCGCCGAGATCGCCGTGATGGGCCCGAAGGGCGCGGTGGAGATCATCTTCCGGCAGGACATCGGCGACGAGGCGAAGATCGCCGCGCGCACCGAGGAGTACCGGCAGAAGTTCGCCAACCCGTTCATTGCCGGGGCCCGCGGCTACATCGACGACGTGATCATGCCGCACAACACGCGGGCCCGTATCTGCCGCTCGTTCGCAATGCTGCGCAACAAGGACCTGAAAAATCCCTGGCGCAAGCACGGCAACATCCCCCTGTGAACCGAAGGGACCGCTCAAGCCCATGTTCAAGAAAATACTGATTGCCAACCGCGGCGAGATCGCCTGCCGCGTGATCCGCACCGCCCGCCGGATGGGCATCAAGACCGTTGCGGTCTACTCGGATGCCGACCGCCATGCGCTGCATGTCCGGATGGCCGACGAAGCCGTCCGTATCGGCCCGGCACCCAGCGCGCAAAGCTACCTGGTCGGCGATGCGATCATCGCCGCCTGCCGCAGCACCGGAGCCGAGGCCGTGCATCCGGGCTACGGCTTCCTGTCCGAGAACACGGGTTTCGCCGAGGCGCTGGAGAAGGCTGGCATCACCTTCATCGGCCCCCGCGCCCACGCAATCACCAGCATGGGCGACAAGATCACGTCGAAGAAGATCGCGGACAAGGCTGGCGTCAGCACCGTGCCCGGCTATACGGGTACGATCGAGGATGCCGAGCATGCAGTGAAGATTGCCCGGGAGATCGGCTACCCGGTGATGCTGAAGGCCTCGGCCGGCGGTGGCGGCAAGGGCATGCGCGTCGTGCGGGACGACGAAGAGTGCCGGGACGGCTTCACCCGGGCCACCAACGAGGCCACCTCGGCTTTCGGTGACGGCCGCGTGTTCGCCGAGAAGTTTATCGAGGAGCCGCGCCATATCGAGATCCAGGTGCTGGCAGATGCCCATGGCAACGTGATCCACCTCGGCGAGCGCGAGTGCTCAATCCAGCGTCGCCACCAGAAGGTGATCGAGGAAGCGCCCTCGCCCTTTCTCGACGAGAAGACGCGCACGGCCATGGGCGCGCAGGCGGTGGCCCTGGCGCGCGCGGTGGACTACCAGTCAGCCGGCACGGTCGAGTTCATTGTCGACCGGGACCGCAATTTCTACTTCCTCGAGATGAATACACGGCTGCAGGTCGAGCACCCGGTAACCGAGCTGGTGACCGGGCTTGACTTGGTGGAGATGATGATCGGCGTCGCGGCAGGCGAAAAGCTGCCGCTGGGCCAGGACGACGTGAAGCTCTCGGGCTGGGCGATAGAAGCCCGCGTCTATGCTGAAGACCCCTTCCGGAACTTCATGCCGTCTATCGGCCGGCTCAGTCGCTGCCGCCCCCCGGAAGCCTCGGAGCACGTGCGGGTCGATACCGGCATCGAGGAAGGCAGCGAGGTCTCGATGTTCTATGACCCGATGATCGCCAAGCTGGTCACCTACGGGGACACGCGCGAGCAGGCAATCGACCACATGGCCGATGCACTGGACCGCTATTACATCCGCGGCGTCTCGCACAACATCAGCTTCCTCAATGCGCTGATCTCGCACCCGCGTTTTCGCGAGGGCCGCCTGAGCACGAACTTCATCGCGGATGAGTACCCGGAGGGCTTCCACCCCGGGGACGTGCCGCGCGAGGACCCGGCGCTGGCCGCTGTGGTCGCCGGTGCCGTGCACCGCTGCCTGATGGACCGCGCGGCCGGCCTGTCCGGCCAGCTCCCCAGCCATCACAAGACAGTATCCCCCGAGTGGGTCGTGCTGCTGGACGGAGGCCACGTCCCGATCGCCGTCAGCACGATCCCGGGCGGCTTCGAGGTGGTCTGCGCGGAGCAGACCTACCGGGTCAAGACGTCATGGCAGCCGGGCGCAGCGCTGTTCGATGCGAAGATCAACGGGCGCCACCACTGCTTCCAGGTCGACCGCACGGGCGTCGGCTACCGGCTCTTCCACCGCGGCGCGGAAAGTGACGTGCTGGTGATCTCACCCCGCGCCGCGGAGCTGGCCCGCCACATGCTGGTGAAGAAGCCGCCCGACCTGTCGAAGTTCCTGCTCTCCCCTATGCCAGGGCTGCTGGTGCGTCTCGCCGTGACCGAGGGCCAGGAGGTCAAGGCCGGCGAGGAGATCGCGGTGGTCGAGGCGATGAAGATGGAGAACAGCCTGCGCGCGACCAGCGACGGTGTCATCGCCAAGGTGCTGGCCGAGCAGGGGCAGAGCCTGGTGGTGGATCAGCCGATCGTCGAGTTCGGGTGAGGCGGGTGTCCGTTTCGTCTGGCGTCGTCCGGTGCTGGCCGACCGGATACGCCGGGAATCCGTCCCTGGAGGCTCGGGCGCCTTCAGGCGCGGCCAGGAACCAGAGTGCGGGAGCGGCTTCAGTCGCGAATCCTCCCAGTGTGGGAGTGACTTCAGTCGCGAACCCTCCCAGTGTGGGAGTGACTTCAGTCGCGAACTCTCGGAATCGAAAATGACGCCGGTCATTCAACTCTGCTTCCTGGCGGACCAGTCCGCGCGGCCATTCGCGGCTGAAGCCGCTCCCACAGGGGCTGGCTGATGGATGTGGAGCAACTGGCCCGGGACCTGCGGGGCGGGGACCGGCGCGCGCTCGGGCGGGCGATCACGCTGGTGGAATCGACGCGGCCGGAAGACCAGGCGCTCGGGGACGAGCTGCTTGACCGGCTCGCGCCGAATGCGGGCCGGTCGATCCGTCTCGGGATCTCGGGTGTGCCGGGCGTGGGCAAGTCGACATTCATCGAGCGCTTCGGCATGCACGTGATCGAGGCCGGTCACCGCGTCGCGGTGCTGGCGGTGGACCCATCTTCAGCGCTCAGCGGCGGCTCGATCCTGGGCGACAAGACGCGCATGGAGGAACTCTCGCGGCGCACCGAGGCCTTTATCCGGCCCTCCCCCGCCGGGCGTACGCTTGGCGGCGTCACCCGGCATACGCAGGAGACCATGCTGCTCGTCGAGGCAGCGGGTTTCGATGTCGTCGTCGTCGAGACAGTGGGCGTGGGACAGTCAGAGACCGCGGTTGCGGAGATGACGGACATGTTCCTGCTGCTGCTGCTGCCCGGTGGTGGTGATGAACTGCAGGGCATCAAGCGCGGGATTGTCGAGCTGGCCGACCTGGTCGTCGTCAACAAGGCTGACGGTGAGCTGGCCGCGGTCGCCGGCCGTTCGGCCGCGGACTATCGTTCCGCGCTGCGCTTCCTGCGCAGCCGTAACGCCCGCTGGGAAGTGCCCGTGCAGACCTGCTCGGCGCTGAGCGGTGAGGGCATCCCCGAGATCTGGGAGACTGTGAGCCGCTACCGGGCGCTGCAGGAGGCCGAGGGGGAGCTGGAACGGCGGCGGGCCAACCAGGCACGCAGCTGGCTGTGGAGCGAGACGACGGAGCAGCTGGTCAGCCGGCTGCGCGAGGACCAGGCGCTGGCCCGGCGACTGGGCGAGCTGGAACAAGCCGTGGCCAGCGGCAGCACGGCGCCCCGCGTGGCCGCGCGTGAACTGGTGGATGCATTCTGGAAGGAGAGACAAACCTCATGATCGGTCGACTCAACCACGTCGCCATCGTCGTGCCGGACCTGGCAAAGGCCTCGGCCATTTATCACGACACCCTGGGCGCGACGGTCTCGGCGCCGCTGCCGCTGCCGGAGCACGGGGTGATTACGGTGTTCGTGGAGCTGCCGAACACGAAGATCGAGCTGCTGCACCCGCTCGGCGAGGACTCCCCGATCCAGCGCTTCCTGGAGCGCAACCCTGACGGCGGGATGCATCACCTCTGCTACGAGGTCGACGACATCATCGCGGCCCGCGACAGGCTCAAGGCAGAGGGTGCGAGGGTGCTGGGCGACGGCGAGCCGCGTACGGGCGCCCACGGCAAGCCGGTACTCTTCCTGCACCCGAAGGACTTCTGCGGTACCCTGCTGGAAATAGAGCAGGTGTAGCACCCGAATGATCAACGTGCCCGGCCACCCGGAGCTGCGCAGGATCGTCGTCCTGAACCCCAAGGGCGGCTCGGGCAAGAGCACGCTGGCCACCAGCCTCGCAGGCTACCTGGTTGCCACCGGGAAAACCGCCGCGCTGCTGGACTTCGACCCGCAGGGCTCGACGATCCGCTGGGTTCGCCGCCGGCCGGAAGGCCGCCCCGCGGTCTACGGCATCTCGGCCTCGGAACAGCCGGCCGGGGTGACCCGCAGCTTCCACCTGCGGATCCCGCACGAGTACCGGCACGTGGTAATCGACACCCCGGCGGCCGTGCCCAGCTCACAGCTCGCCTCATTCACCAGCGGTGCCCACGCCATTCTCGTGCCGGTGCTGCCATCGCAGATCGATATCGACGCGGCTTCGCGCCTGGTGGCCGACCTGCTGCTGATCGCGAAGCTGAGCCGGCGCATGGGCCGGCTGGGCATCGTGGCCAACCGCCTGCGGGACAACACGGTGGCCTTCCGCCGGCTCATGAGTTTTCTCGACCGGCTGTCGATACCGGTGGTCGCGACGCTTCGCGACAGCCAGAACTACGTGCACGCAGCCGAGGAAGGCCTCAGCATCCACGAGCTGCCGGCCTCACGCGTGCGTAAGGACCTGGTGAGCTGGCTGCCGCTGACCCGCTGGCTGGAAAGCCGGCTGGAGACCCCGCTGACCGCGCGCGACCGGCTGCTGCCGGTCAAGGCACCCGCCCAAGGCCGGGTAGTCAACCTGGACGACCACCGCCGCCCACGCGCGTAGGAGCGAATTCATTCGCGATTCTTCTTTCGGGGAGATTTCGCGAATGAATTCGCTCCCACACTGAACTCGCTCGCACAGGCAGGCGCGACGGGTGGTTCAGTTGTCGTTGTGCCGGGCCCAGATACTGTTCGGGCCACTGCGCTCCAGGGCGATCACGTTGTAGCGCTCGGGCGCCATGCCCTCGACCTCCATCCCCGGCGAGCCGATGGGCATGCCCGGCACGGCAATGCCCCGGATGTCCGGCTGCTCGCGGATCATGCGGATGATGTCCTCGGCCGGAATGTGCCCCTCGACGACGTAGCCCGCGACCTCGGCCGTGTGGCATGAGGACAGGCGGGGCGTGATGTTGTAGCGGAGCTTGATAGGTGTCAGATCGTTTAGGTCAGTGACCTCCACCGGGAAACCCGCCTCCACCATCCGGTCCACCCAGACCCCGCAGCAGCCGCAGGTGGGTGTCTTCCAGATCTTCATCAGCGGCAGCTCTTCCGCCAGCGCGGAGGCCGCGGGCGAGAGCAGCATGGCGGCGAGGAGCAGTCGGCGCAGTCGGTTCATGTCGGTGTCCTGAGTGTGGCCCGGCTGCCGCACTGCCGCAGCGCCGTACAGGGAGCCGCATCATGCCCCAAGCCGGCCCGGGCTTGCCACCCCTGGGTTCAAGGAAAACAGCTGGCTTCAGCTGTGGGAGCGGCTGGCTTCAGCTGTGGGAGCGGCTGGCTTCAGCTGTGGGAGCGGCTGGCTTCAGCTGTGGGAGCGGCTTCAGCCGCGAATCT
>JAFIFS010000090.1 GCA_020831895.1 Chromatiales bacterium | reverse complement strand
AAGCAAGCTTAGACGGGCTGCCGGGGTAGGCCTCCAGGTAGGGTCGTGGCGCCGTCCGCAGCGGGTTTACCGACCCGTGCGCGGCAGGGATGCCGCGCCCGAGCCCCCAGGGATGGGTTCACGGCGTGTCCGGGAAACCCGCTGCGGACAGCGCAGGCAGCAGGCGCGTAAGGTTCAGCGCTGCACAGGCCGCTTCTGCAGCTTGCGCTGCAGGGTCCGGCGGTGGATGCCGAGCGCGCGGGCGGTGGCCGAGACGTTGCCGTCGTGCTCGGCCAGCACGCGCTGGATATGCTCCCACTCGAGGCGCTTCACGGACAGCGGCTGCTCGCTGATGCCCGGCTCCGCCTCGCCCTCGGCGAGTCCGAGCGCGGCCAGTACGTCGTTTACCGAAACCGGCTTGGTCAGGTAGTGGACGGCACCGAGCTTGATCGCCTGCACTGCCGTCGCGATGCTGCCGTAGCCCGTCAGCAGCACCGTGCGCGGGGCCGGCTCCAGCTGGCTGATGTGCTCCATCAGTTCCAGCCCGGATTCCTGGCCGATGCGCAAGTCCACCACCGCATAGGCCGGCCTGCTGAAAGCAAGGATCGTGCGCGCAGAGGACAGGTCGGTCGCGACCATCACGTCCAGGCCGCGGCGCTCCAGCGCCATGCCCAGCACTTCGCAGAACACTTCGTCATCGTCGACCAGCAGCAGTCCCGGACGAGAGCTCACACCGTCGCCACCGTCAGGCGCTCGAGCGGAAGACACAGGCTGACCTGCGCCCCGCCATCCCGGTTGTCCAGGCCGATCTCGCCACCGAACTGGCGGATCGCCGTTCGCGTCAGGAAAAGACCCAGCCCAAGGCCGCCCTCCTTGCTGGACTGGCCAGGCATCTCGAGCGCATCCGCACGTATGCCTCCACCCTGGTCGCAGACTGTGATCCACAGCCGCCCGTCACCGACACGCCAGAGCACACGCACCGATCGGGGTGAGGCGTCGACGGCGTTGTGGATGATATTGAGTATTGCCTGGGACAGCAGCTGATCGCTGTAGATCATCGGGGCTGACTCGCTTGGATCTTCCCGGATGATGGTGATCTCGGCCCCTGGACGCAGCGACCGGACCATGCTGCAAAGACGGGCCAGGTAGCGGTCCAGGCGCTCACGCTGTCCGGCTTCCGCGCGGGTGGCGCCGGCCGAGGCCGAAATCACCGACAGGGCTTCCTTGCAGCGATCGACCTGGGCCTCGAGGATGCCGAGCTGGCGGCCCAGCGCGGGATCCGGGCTGCCGGCGAACCGCTCCCTGAGCTCGCCCGTCAGGACCTTCATCGTGGCCAGAGGGGTGCTGAGTTCGTGGGCAGCGCCGGCAGCCAGCGTGGCCAGCGCAAGCACCTGCTCGTCGCGCAGCGCCTGCTCGCGCGCCTCGGCAAGGCGACGGTCCCGTTCACGCAGCGTCTCGGCCATGCCGGCGACGAAGTGGGCGATGAGCCCGGCGATCAGCACGAAGCCGAGCCACATTCCGAACACGTGGAGATTGCCGAAGCCGGCACCCACGTGATGCATGAAGTCGGCCACACGGTCTCCTGCCAGCAGCAGCAGCGTGTAGCAGCAGGCGGTGATCAGCGCCATGGCCCAGGTCAGCCGGCGGGGCAGCACGGTCGCGGTGATCACCAGCGGGAGCAGGAAGAAGAACACGAATGGGTTCGACGCACCGCCGCTGTAGTACAGGATGCCGGTAAGCGCCAGCACGTCGACCAGCATCTGCAGGAAAAACTCGCGCTCGGAAAGCGTCGCGCCCCGGCCGAGGCGGCTGAAGAGCCACAGGTTGTAGCCGACCAGGGCCAGCATGATCATCAGCAGCGGCAGTGTCTGGAGCGGCAGGCCGTAAAGGCGCTGCACCAGCAGGAACAGCAGCGCTGCTCCGGGCACCGCAATCATCCGGATCCAGAGCAGACGCCGGACGTTCAGCGCCGGCGCCTGCGGGTGGGCACCCGCACCGGTTGCTTTCAGCGCGATCGAGTCCGCCATCGTCATCCTCCAAGTCCCGATGCGGCAGAATGCCGCAGCACGGGAGCGGCCGGCAACGTGCTGCGACAATCTGTCGCAACATTTCGGTCGCACAGCCATCTTTGCAAAATTTTTTCTATTGCAGCGCGGCCAGCGATATGCTGGCCCTCCGAACGGCCGTTTCGTTATGATGTACGCAAACGCCGACAAGGGAGAGAAGTTCGATGCATGCTTCAGGACTCGTTTCAGGACTGCTTGGCCTGGTCATCGCAAGCGCTGCCTGGGCCGGCTCGGGGCACAGGGACGGGCATCAGCATGACCATGGGCATGACCATGGGCATGATCATGGCGATGAACGCCGCCAGGGCCAGGTGCATGTGCATGGCCTGAGTACGCTGAACCTCGTTCTGGAGGGCCGCGAGCTTGCTGTGGAACTGATCGGCCCGGCGAACAACTTCATAGGTTTCGAACACCAGCCACGAACCGACGAGCAGCGTGCATTGCTGGACCAGGCGCTGGCGCGACTGGCGGACCCGGCAACGCTGATCGAACTGCCGGCGGCCGCCGCCTGCACCCTGAGCCAGGCGGAGGTCATCCCGCCCGATTTCGACGCTGCTCATGGGCATGCCGGGGCTGATGAACACCAGCATGGGCATGGGCATGACCATGAGAACGGTGTGCATTCAGACCTCGCTGCCAGCTGGCTCTTCGAATGCACTACCCCGGCCCAACTCGCCTCTCTGCAGGTGCATGTCTTCCGGCACTTCCCGCTGACCGAAGAGATCCAGGCCAACCTGATCACGCCGGAGGGCCAGACGCGGCAGGTGTTGACCGCCGAGCGAAGCACGCTGCGACTGCCACGCTGATCATGAGCGACCAGGTTGATGCCGTCGTCGAACTGGAGGGGGTCGGCTTTGCCTGGCCCGGGCAGGCGCCGGTCCTGGACATCGACTCGCTGATAGTACCCCCGGGTGGCCGGCTGTTCATCAGCGGCCCCAGCGGCTGCGGCAAGAGCACCCTGCTGGGCCTGATCGGCGGCGTCCTGACGGCCGACCGCGGCCGGGTCAGCGTGCTCGGTACCGACCTGGGTACGCTGGGCGTCTGGCGCCGGGATGCCTTTCGCGCCGACCACATCGGCTTCATATTCCAGATGTTCAACCTGCTGCCCTACCTGTCCGTAGTCGAGAACGCAGTCCTCCCCTGCCGGTTTTCGGGGCGCAGGCGCTCCCGGGCCGAAGCAGCCTCAGGGACGGTGCGAGGCGAAGCGGTGCGGCTGCTGGAGCGACTGGGCCTCGGCGCCGACGGGCTGCTGGAGCGCCCGGTCACGGAACTCAGCATCGGTCAGCAGCAGCGGGTGGCGGCTGCCAGGGCGCTGATCGGCAGCCCGGACCTGGTGATCGCCGACGAACCTACATCGGCACTGGACTCCGACAGCCGCAACGACTTCCTCGCGCTGCTGACCAGTGAGTGCGCAGCGGCCGGCAGCACGATCATCTTCGTCAGCCATGACCGCTCGCTGGCAGCGCAGTTCGACCAGTCGATCGCGCTGGAAACCCTCAACCGTGCTGGCAGGAAGGCAGCCTGATGACCGGCACGATCCTGCGGCTGGCGCTGCGCAGCCTCTGGAACCGGAGGGTCACCGCACTGCTCACCGTGTTCTCGATCGCCATCAGCGTAGCCCTGCTGCTGGGGGTGGATCGCGTGCGCACCGAGGCACGCGCCAGTTTCTCGAACACGATCTCGGGGACCGACCTGATCGTCGGAGCGCGCAGCGGCGACATCAACCTCCTGCTGTACTCGGTTTTCCGGATCGGCAATGCGACCGCGAATATCAGCTGGGAGAGCTTCCAGGATATCGCCTCGCGGCGGGAGGTCGCATGGACGATCCCGATATCGCTCGGTGACTCGCACCGTGGCTTCAGGGTGATGGGAACGAACCATGACTACTTCGAGCACTATCGCTTTGCCCGCGACCGCAAGATCACCTTTGCCGAGGGCAGGCGGTTCGAGGACCTGTTCGATGCGGTGATGGGGGCGGACGTCGCCAGGACGCTGGGTTATGAGCTCGGGGAGCAGATCATCATTGCCCACGGGATCGGGGCCGTCAGTTTCCTGCAGCACGATGACAAGCCGTTCACGATCACCGGAATACTGGAGAGAACAGGCACGCCTATCGACCGCACCGTGCACGTCAGCCTCGAGGCAATAGAGGCCATCCACATTGACTGGCAGCAGGGCGCACCCCCGATGCCCGGTCGCCAGATACCGGCCGAGGAGGTTCGCCAGATGGACCTTCAGCCCACGGAAATCACGGCCTTCCTGGTCGGGCTGCAGTCGCGGATGGCCATCTTCAACCTGCAGCGGTTCATCAACAGCTATCGGCCCGAGGCACTGTCTGCCGTGATCCCTGGCGTCGCGCTGCAGCAATTATGGGAACTCGTGGGCGTGGTCGAGGTCGCACTACTGGCGATCAGCGCATTTGTCGTGCTTGCCGGGCTGCTTGGCATGCTGACGGCGATTCTGACCAGCCTGAACGAGCGGCGGCGGGAGATGGCCATACTTCGGTCAGTCGGTGCGCGTCCGTGGCAGCTGTTCGCGCTGATGGTCATGGAGGCCGTAGTGCTCGCAGCGGTCGGCGTGCTGGCCGGGTTTGCTATCCTGTACGCCCTGCTGCTGGCCGCGGCGCCTCTGATCGGGAACGCCTTCGGCGTGTTCATCTCGATTGCGGCACCCGGCAGCTGGGATGCGATGATCGCCGGACTCGTGGTTGGTGCCGCCTTCGTGATCGGGCTGTTCCCGGCCTTCCGCGCCTATCGCAACGCGCTATCGGATGGACTGACAATTCGGGTCTGAAATGATCAAGATGGCTGCCAATACGCTCCCTGCCCTGCTGCTGGCCCTACCGGCAGCCCTGCTGGCCTCTGCCACGGCGGACGCCCGGGAACCCCGGGTGCTCGACTGGGCCGACCTCGTGCCGGAGGAAGTCCGGGTGCCGAGGCCCATGCTGCCTGGAGCAGACGCGCCGGCCAGCAGCAACCCCTTTGATGAGCAGCTCGATGAAGATGCACCCTGGATCTCGCTCTACAACTTCGCGGTGAACGAGGAGCTGGACGGGGCCTTCGTCCGGATTCCGGGTTTCATCGTCCCGCTGGAGTCTGACGAGGGTGGCTGGCTGGACGAGTTCCTGCTGGTCCCGTATTACGGCGCCTGCATCCACGTGCCCCCGCCGCCGCCGAACCAGCTTGTCTGGGTGAAGCTGGATGAACCTTTCTACCTTCGCTCGATGTGGGACCCGTTCTGGGTCACGGGCAAGATGACGACCCGGCGCGCGTTCGTGGCGGATATCGCCGAGGCGCATTACGTCATGTCAGGCGAGAAAATGGAGCTGTTCGAGTGGTAACCCGCCGGGCCCCCCGCCCGGCGGGCCCGGTCGCCCCTGCATGTTAGGCTATACAGCCTGGCCATCAGTCATCGAATGCTACGCAGGGGTTCTAGCATGTACATCAATTTCTGGTATCCGATCGGCCTGAGCAAGGAGATCGGCAGCGAGAAGCCGTTCCGCACCACCGTGCTCGGCCTGCGGTTCGTCGCCTTCCGGGACGACGAAGGCAAGGCGCATGTCCTCAGCGACACCTGCGTGCACCGCGGAGGCTCGCTGGGCAAGGGCTGGGTGAAGGACAACTGCGTCGTCTGCCCTTACCACGGCTGGCGCTACGGCACGGACGGCAAGGTACGCGAGATTCCGTCGATGCCAGGCAAACGGATCCCGGGCCGGGCCAAGGTGGACAGCTACCCGGTCGAGGAGCGTTACGGCATCGTCTTCGCCTTTCTCGGCGACCTGCCCGAGGAGGAGCGTCCGCCGCTGTATACCGTCGAGGAGTTCGGCCAGGACGGCTGGCGGGCCAGCGAGATCGTGATCCTGGAGCTCGACGCCTACTTCGAGCGCTCGATCGAGAACGGACTCGATCCGTCACACAACGAGTTCGTTCACCCAACCCAGGGCAACCCGGGCATGGAGCCTGACTACCTCCACAAGGGACTTGGTATCGAGAACGACACCTGGGGGCACAAGTTCTTCGTGCAGTTCGACGAGAAAGGCACCGGCAAGACCGATCTCGCCGAATTGCGCAGCACCAAGAGCGAACTCCGGGCCGGCTCCGGGCACCACGGCCCGAACATCCTGGGGACCTGGATCAACTTCAGCAAGACCAATGCGTTCCACCAGTACTTCTTCGAGGCGCCGGTGGATGAGAACCACACCCGGATCTTCTTCCTCAACACGCGCAACTGCATGCTCGACCCGAGCATGGACCAGCGCGCCTACGATGCGAACATCAAGGTTGCGAACGAGGACATGGTGGTACTCAGGGAGCTGAACCCGGTGCGCACACCTGAGAACAACGTCAAGGAGATCCTGACACCCTCGGATGGATCCGTCGTGCGCTACCGCGAGTTCCTCGGCGAGTGGGAAAGCAGGGGCTGGCGCATCGATCTCAAGAAGATGCGCGAGACCGCGGGCGACATCGCCTACGCGATCCCAAGCCCTGAGCGGCGCAAGAGCGGCAACTGGGTGCTCGATCCGGTGCCGCTGATGCCGGCGGAGCAGAATGCAGGGCGCATGGCTCCGCAGGCTGAGAATCGCGAGGCCGGCTGAACGGGTCTCAACCCGTCACCGGCACCACGTCAAAGGCCAGGCTGATCCGCAGCTGACTGGCCTGAAACGGCAGCGTCGAGTGGTAGAGCCAGGATGGAAACAGCAGCATCCGGCCGGCCTCCGGCCGGATGCGCCGCGTGGCCGGAGGGCGCGCGACGAAAAGGCGCTCCGGGGCGGCGCCGAACTCGATGAAGCCGGACTCGTCCTCATGGACGCTGCCGATCTCCTCAGGCACTGACACGTAGTAGACACCGCTCAGCCAGGCCTGCGGGTGCATGTGCGGAGTCTGCTGGCCGCCAGCGGCCAGCAGGGTTGCCCAGCAGCGCAGGCGCCACTCGCAGCCGGCATGGATCAGCAGCGGATGATCGGGGTCGAAACGAGCCTGGAGCTGCAGGGTCATCCGCTCCACCGCCCCGGCGACCAGCGCGCGAAAGGCGGAGAGCGCCGGGTGGGCGTCGAGATCGAGCTCGCCGCTCTGACTGCCGCCGCGTGTCGCCTTGCTGAGCGGCTCCTCAAGCAGCGGCTGGCCGGCAATGCAGTCGCCCAGCGCGGCGTTGAAGCTCGCAACATCGTCGAATCCCGGCACCGCATTGACCGGCTCTGACAGCACGAGCTCCCCGGCATCGAGCACGCGGGCCGCGGCGACATCCTGGCCCAAGTCATGCAGCAGCAGCGCATGGGCAGCCAGGACCAGGCGCTCGCCGGGGTGGCGCAGCAGGAACTGCTGCCCCAGCCGGTCCGCCTCCGGGCTGCGCCCTAGCCGGTGCAGCAGGTTCAGCAGGTCGGCGGTAGCCCGGGCATTGTCGGGGTTCACCGAGATCGCGCGCTGCAGCGTACCGGCCGCAGCCTCGTGACGGCCGAGGGCGGCCAGCGCATAGCCGAGGTTGGTCAAGGCGATGTCGTCACCGGGGTTGGCCGCCAGCGAATCGGTCAGCGCCGGGAGCGCGGCGGACCAGTCCTCCAGCGCACACAGCACGGCACCCCGGGCCGCCAGCACCTGCGGCTGGCCCGGGGCGAAATCCAGGGCGTCATCGAGCGCCGCCAGCGCAGCCTCGCCCTCGCCGGCCTCGAGCAGGCTCTGCGCAAGATTGCACAGCGCCTCGGGGTCATCAGGCTGCAGCTCGACCAGGCTGCGCTGTACGTCGATCGCCGCCTGGATACGCCCGCGATACAGCAGCACGGCGCCGAGGTTGGCGAGGATGCGCGGGTCTGCCGGCGCGCCGGAGCGCGCTGCCCGCAATGCGCGTTCGGCGCCCTCGAGGTCGCCCGCGGCGAGCAGGGTGAGCCCGTATTCACCCTGCAGCAGGGGATCGGCCGGCTCGGCGGCCAGCGCCGCCTCGAACACGCGCCGCGCATGATCCAGCCTGCCCTGCTCGCGGGCGAGCATGCCGGCCAGGCGCGCGGCGCGCAGGTTGCCGGGCTCCCGTTCCAGGATACGCTGGTACAGCGCTGCCGCAGCCTCGAGCCGTCCGGCCCGGTGCGCCTGCATGGCCTGCTCGAGCATCAAGGCGTCCTCTGTCAACTGTCGTCCTGCGGTCATGCCTGGCCGGTATCCTCGCTGCTCGCGCGGCCCGGATCAGGAATTCAGCACCGACAGTGGATCCCGGTAGACATCGGGGTGGTGGCGGCGCGTGAGCTCGATGTAGTACTTCGGCAGCTGCTCGAAGCGCTCCACGCGTGCGCCAGCCCCGTGCGCGATGGTATGGCCCGGGCTGTCCCCGAAACCCATCCACGGCCGGTAGGTGATCAGGCTGTGGTACTGCACCTGTGTCGGCACAGTCGCCAGCGCCGGGTCGGACAGCGCGTCCAGGCTGGCCTGGTAGGTGCTCATCTCGTTGTAGACGAAGGGCCGGCCGCCGGGCCCGGCCGTGCCGCTGTCTACGCGGATGTCCTCGGTCACCCAGACATGGTCACCGACAACGACTGCGGGGTTGAAGCTGTGCCGCAGCTCCAGCCCGGCTGCCTCGCCCGAGGGAGTCGGCACCCGCAGCCCGTCGGCCGTCACGATAATGTCGGAGGGACCCATGCGCACCTGGGGCACCTCGACCACCCGGCCGGTGACCGGGTTCTCCCAGGTTTCCAGCAGCTGGCCAGTCTGCAGATCAGTGAAGTAGGCCACCTCCAGCGCGCGGGCAGCCCAAGTGTCATCGTCAACCCGGCGGTACTGGCTGAACGTTGCGGCCAGGATTCCCAGCATGGGGATTGCATTGTGCTCGGGCACCGCATAGCGCGTACCGATGACGAAACTGATCACGAGCCGATCGTCCGTGGCGCCGCGCATCTTGACCAGAGCCTGCAGCAGGTCGCTGCGCTGCGCGAGATCGAGCTGCCGACGGGGCGTGCCGGCGCCGGCGCGCAGCGGCATGGCTCCAGCCACGGCAAGACTGCCGACCCCCTGCAACAGATGCCTCCGATTCATGAGCAGCCCTCCGCGCCTGTAAAGTACGCGCATTGTGCCACCGCTTCGGCACCGGGCTGGTCCGGGCCGGCAGCACGACCGCTTGATGCACCGGAACCGGGCATCACAGCCGCGCGCACGCCCTGCCAGCGTGCAGCGCCCGTCGCCGGGGCAGATCTGCATGCGGCGACAGCTGCGGCACGCTTCTTGCTTATGGCCGCCCAGTCCACAGCAGCAGCTCGAGAGAACCGCAGATGAAGTATTTAAGCCGCCGCCTCGTCATGCCCGGGCACCTGAACAGCGCGAACCGCCTGTTCGGTGGTCGTCTCCTTGGATGGATCGACGAGGAGGCCTATATCTTTGCCAAGTGCCAGCTGTCTGCCGGCAATCTCGTGACCCGCTACATCTCGGAGATCAGCTTCCTCGCCCCGGCGATGCAGGACGATGTCGTGGAGATCGGGCTTCAGACCGTCGAGGTCGGGCGCACCTCGATCACGATCGCCTGCCAGGTGCGCAACAAGGATACCGGCAAGGTGATCGTCAGGGTCGAGAAGATCGTGTTCGTCGCGGTAGACCGGGCCGGCGACCCGGTCGCGCACGGCAAGGCATCAGGGACACCGGCCAGCTGATGGGCCAACCCGCAGGCCAGGCGCCGCAGATGCCAGGGATGGGCCGAAGAAACGGACCTGAAAGTCTGTTATAGTATATCATTACTTATCCACTGACTTGACCCGGAGGTCCACTGATGTCTCACAGCCTTCCGCCGGCAGCACTGCCGCTGGCCGCGTCCCTGCTGCTGCTCCCGGCGACCCTGCCAGCCCAAGTCACTCCCGGCCAGCCGCTGCAGGAGATCATCGTGACCGCCGATCCACGTGAGGCTCGCACGCCCGGGGACCTGGTCTCGCCGGTCACAGTGCTGAGCGGGGCTGAGCTGGCCCGCCGCCAGGCCCCGACGCTGGGCGAGTTGCTCGACGGCCTGCCCGGCGTCAGCAACTCGAGCTTCGGGCCCGGCGTCGGCCGCCCGGTGGTGCGCGGCCTGCAGGGCTCACGCGTCCAGGTGCTCGAGGACGGGCTGCCGGTCGGGGACGTCTCCGGCGAGGGCGCCGACCACGCGATCGGCATCGACACCAGTCGTGCGACCCAGGTCGAGGTCTTCCGTGGCCCGGCCGTCCTGCTGTACGGCAGCGGGGCTGCCGGCGGCCTGGTGAACGTACGCAGCAATCGCCATGATCCGGAGCTGCGCAACGGCCCCTGGTTCACCGGTCAGGCCAGCTATGGCGAGAACGGCAACGACCGGCAGGGCAGCCTCGGCATCGAGCTGCCGGCCGGCAATTTCGCCCTGCGGGCCGACGGCAGCCGCCGGCGTACAAAGGACTTCTCCATCGACGGCTTCCAGCAGGTGGGCCAGACCGGCGGGCGGCGTGACCGGCTCGTCAACTCGAGCATCGAGACCGACGCCTGGTCAGTCGGGGGCATCTGGAGCGGCCCGCGCGGCTACCTGTCAATCGGCTACAGCGGCTGGGAGACCGACTACGGCATCCCGGAGAACTTCGATGCGCGGCCGCGCAACATCGGTGGCCAGTCGGATGACTTCGAGCGCGTGTTCGCCGACTTCACCCGCATCGACCTGCGCGGTGAGCTGCGGGAGCCGGTTGCCGGCATCGAGGTGGCGCGACTGAAGCTGGCCTGGACTGAGTTCGAGCAGCAGGAGGTCGAGTTCAAGTTTGACCGCACGCCAGCCGGGGGCGACTTCCGTGAGGCCGTCGTGGAGGCAGACTTTGCCAACGACCAGCTCGACCTGCGCCTGGAGCTCGTGCATGTGCCGATTGGCGGCCTGAGCGGTGTCTTCGGCTTTCAGTATGGCGACCGGGACTTTGTCGCCGGGGATCCGCGCGGCGCTGACCGCAACTACTACATCCGGCCAGTGACCACCCGCAACTTCGCGATGTTCCTGCTGGAGGAGCTGCCCACCGCGTTTGGCAGCCTGGAGTTCAGCGCGCGCATCGAGCGCGAGCGCTCCAGCCCCGATGCGATCGTCGGCGACCGGGTCACCGGCGTCACCGGCAGCGATGGCGCGTTCATCCCGTTCCCGGAACAGGCCGACAGCCGCTCGTTCTGGCCAGTCAGCCTCTCGGCCGGCGCGCTCGTCGACCTGGGCGCGGAGTACCGGCTGCGCGCCTCCGTCACGCGCGCCGAGCGCACCCCCTCGCCCGAGCAGCTCTATGCCTTCGGGCGGCATGCCGCGGCCGGCACCTTCGAGATCGGCGACACCCGTCTCGGCAAGGAGACATATCTCAACCTGGAGATCGGCCTCGATCGCCGCACCGGGCAGGTGCTGTACCAGGGCGCCCTGTTCTATAACCGGGTGGATGACTTCATCTACCTGCGCTCGGAGGACGATGGGACCGGCGCCCCGGTGTTCGTCAACGACATCGGCAACCGCGCCGGCGAGGGTGCCACCCTCGGCTGCGCACCGGGTGACGGCGGGCTGTGCCGGCTGCGCAACCAGCTGGTCTTCAGCGAGCAGGCCGATGCGGAGTTCTATGGCGCGGAGTTCAATGCCGTGGCCAGCCTGCTGGAGGGCCCGACCAGCGTCGCCCTGCGCTTCGGTGGCGACTATGTCCGCGGCAAGCTCCGGGGCGGCAACGGCAACCTGCCGCGCATCACGCCGAAGCGGGCCGGGGCAGGCATCGATGTGAGCCATGGCAACGTCGTGGTCAGCACGGACCTGAGCCGCATTTTCGGCCAGAGCAGGACGGCCGAGGCCGAGACCTCGACCGGTTCCTTCTACCTGCTGTCCTTCGACATCGAGTGGCAGCCCGACGTCCTGGCCGGTGCCAGCCTGTTCCTGCGTGGACGCAACCTGCTGAACGAGGATGGCCGGCTGCACCAGAGCTTCTTCAAGGACCAGGCCCCCATCATCGGCCGTGCGTTCTTCGCCGGGGCGCGCTTCGAGTTCGGCGGCTGATTTCCCCGTGACCCCGGGGCGGCTGGCAGGATGCCACCGCCCCGGGTGTCATCCAGGATTTCCCGGGCCTGCCTCAATAAGCTCTCCCCGCTGCCGCCCGATTCCCGGCCACCGGGCGATCAACTTCCAGCCGTGCTGTAATACTCAGCATGCCTGTGTCCGACGGTCGTTCCCGCTGGCTTCGTCACAGCGCCTGGCTGGTGATAGCTGCCGGCGCCTGGTCTGCTTTCGGCTTCCTGCTGCTGCCCTGGCTGCTGACCCGCGAACTGCCGCCGCGTCTGGGCGCAGTCCTTGGTGTGCCCGTTTCAGTCGAGCAGGTTCGCATCAACCCCTGGCTGCTGACAGCGACCATCGAGGGGCTGCAGCTGGACGCAGGCGACGGTGCGCCGCTGATCCTGGCAGCACGAATCCACGTCAACCCGAAGCTGTTCCGCAGCCTCTGGCACCGCGCGGTGGTGCTGGGAGAGCTGCAGCTGGAGACCCCATTTGTCAGGCTGCGGCGCGAGCCCGATGGCCGGATCGAACTGCTCGAACTGGCCGCGACCGGCAACGGCAGCGAAGCGGAGACTGCAGGTGAGGCAAGCCTGCCCGGTATTGTCATCGATGAGCTCATCCTGGACGCTGGCATCATCGCCATCGAGGACCGCGTCCCGGCAACCCCCTTCCAGGCGCGCATCGAGCCGGTCAGCATCCGGCTGTCGGGCATCAGCACGCTGCCTGATGTCGAGGGCGGGCAGCAGGTGATGCTGAGCGCAGCCGGTGGCCTGCGCCTGGGCTGGAGCGGCACGCTGCAACTCAACCCGTTCCAGTCTGCTGGGACGATCTCGGCCAGCGGCCCCTGGCTTGCATCGCGACAGAGTACCTGAGCGATCAGCTGGCCTTCCTGGCCGAGGGGGAGCAGCTGGATCTGCGTGTCGACCACGAGATAGGCCTGACGGCGGATGCAGGGCCGTTGATCCAGCTGACCAACGGCGAGCTGACGCTGTCCGGTCTCGGACTTCGCCGTCACGAAGAAGGCGAGCCTTTCGCCCGCCTGCCGCGGCTCGAGGCCCGCGACCTCGCGCTGAACTGGCCGGAGCAGGCGGTGGCGATCGGCGACATCTTCGTGGCCGATGCCTGGCTGCTGGTGACGCGCGAAAGTGGCGGACAGCTTGATCTCACCTCCCTGCTGACGATGCCGGTCGAGCCAGCCAGGGGCGCGGATCAGGCGTTGGCTGGACCACAGGATGGCGCGGACAGCCCGGGGCAAGGCTGGCGCTGGCGGCTCGGCGGCCTGGAGGCGACTGGCCTGTCCCTCGATATCGAAGACCGCGTGCCGGCTGCAACGGGACGGCTCGCGCTGCGCGATATCGGCCTTGCCGTGGGCGGCATCAGCAGCGCGCTGCCCGAGCCGTTTCCAGTGGAGCTTGCCCTCTTGCTGGATTCCGGCGGGCGTATCGAGCTTGGCGGTCAGGCACGGGTGGTTCCCGAGGTGGCGCTGGATCTGCGCCTGGCGATAGATGAGCTTGGGCTTGCCGTCGTTCAGCCCTGGCTGGGCGAGGTGCTCGCCGCCCGCCTCGACGATGGCCACCTGTCCGCGGCGCTTGCCCTGAGGGTGGATCCAGGCAAAGGCCCGCGCCTCACCGGGTCGACCCGGGTCGCGCGGCTTGCGCTGGGCGAGCCCGGCAGCGAGGCGACTCTGCTAGCCTGGCAAAAACTGAGCGCCGACGGGATCCGGCTGAGTCTCGACGACAGCAGGCTGGAGATCTCGGAGCTTTTGCTGGATGCGCCTTTCGTCCGGCTGCTGATCGACACGGACGGGGAGCTCAACCTCGCGGGGCTGCTGCGCATGACAGCCACCGATCCTGCGGGCCCGGACCACGACGCCGCACCCGTGGAGCCGCTGGCGGTGACGGTCGGCGAGCTGAGGATCGCCGACGGCGCCGCCGACTTCACCGATCTTGCGCTCCCATTCCCGTTTCGCGCCGAGATCACCGCGCTGTCCGGGCGCATCGGCGTGCTCGACACAGCGAGCCTCGCACCGGCCGAGGTGAGCCTGAGCGGGCAGGTTGCCGACTATGGCGAGGCCCGCCTGAACGGCGAGATCAGCCTGGCCAACCCCGTGGCCCGCACGGATCTCGCGCTCAGCTTCCGGAATGTCGCGATACCTGACCTTTCAGCCTATACGGTGAGGTTTGCCGGCCGGCGCATCGCTGACGGGCGCATGGACCTGGACCTGCGCTACCGCATCGACAAGGCCGAGCTGCGGGCAGATCACCGCCTGGTGCTGCGCCGTCTGGCCCTGGGCGAACGCGAACACTTCCCCGGTGCGGCCCGCCTGCCGCTGAGCCTCGCGATCGCGCTGCTGCGCGGGCCGGACGGCACGATCGACCTCGAGCTGCCGGTGACCGGCAATATCGATGACCCGCGCTTCGAGCTGGGCAGCCTGATACTGCAGACCTTCACGAACCTGGTGACGCGCATCACCACGGCGCCATTCCGCCTGCTCGGCCAGCTCATCGGCAGCACGGAGGAAGACCTCGGCGTCGTGCTGTTCCGACCCGGCGAGGCGGAACTGGCGCCGCCTGAACGGGAGAAGCTCGCCCAGCTCGCCCAGGCGCTGGCTCTGCGCCCCGCGCTTTCAGTCGAGGTGCCGGCGGTAAGCGCAGGTGACGCCGACCGCCGTGTGCTGCAGAAGAAACAGCTGGAGAAGCGCCTGGCAGAAAGGACCGCCGCGGTCGACGAGCAGGATCAGCGCTCGCGCCTCGAGCGTGAACGCGACGCGCTGGAAGCCCTGTTCGCGGAGCGTACGCCCGCCGGGTCGCTCGAAGACCTGAGGGAGCAGTTCGAACGCCTGTTGGATCCAGAAAATCCGGACGGCGCAACGGCGCTCGATTTCGCTGCCTGGATCACTGCACTGCGCGAAAGACTCGCCGCGATCGAGCCGGTCGATGACGAGGCGCTGGACGAGCTCGGACGCGCCCGCCGCGCGGCGATCATGGACTGGCTGCAGGAAAGGCGCCCTGACATGGCGGCGCAAGTGCTCGCGGGCGGGGTCGCCACGCGCGCGCCGGACGGCGAGGGTCTGATCCCCCTTGCGCTCGAGGCCACCGCGAACTGATCGACCGGCAGGCGACCCTTCCTGCTGATCGGCTTCGACAACGGGCTGACGCTGTACTCCCACAACCAGCTGTATGGCCTCTGGAAGGTGGTGCCAGCTGGCCAGCGGCCGGAGACGTCGCGTTCTCTGCGCGTGAAGCTGGAAACCGCCCGAAAAGCCATACTGCTGTATTCCGCCTCGGACGTCTCCATCTGGCCAAGCGACAAAATCCACCGGCATCCTTTCCTGGCCGGGCTCGGACCGGACGTGCTGGATCCGGCCCTCGAGGTCGGACAGGTGGAAGAGCGTCTGCGCGATGCCCGCTTCCGGCGCCGCAGCCTCGCGGCGCTGCTGCTGGACCAGGCTTTCCTGGCCGGCATGGGCAACTACCTGCGTTCGGAGGTACTGTTCGAAGCCCGGCTTGCACCGGGACGCCGCCCGGTCGAGCTTGACCAGGACGAGATCGGCCGGCTGGCCGCAGCGCTGCTCGCGGTGCCCCGGCGCAGCTACCTGACGCGGGGTATCGCCGCGGCACGCGGCATGCGGCGCGACTACCTGGCCGACGGCGAGAGCTTCCGCTTTCGGGTGTTCGGCCGCGCGGACCAGCCCTGCCAGGCCTGCGGCACGCCGGTGCGACGGGAGGAGCGCGCTGGCCGCCGGCTGTACCGCTGCCCGGCCTGCCAGCCGGAGCCCTGGACGCTCAGCCCGAGATCAGGCGGCTCATCGCGGCAATCTCGTCGCTCATCTCGCTGACCAGCGACTGGAATGATGCCTCACCGAGGCTGACGACTTCGAGCCGCTGCACCAGCGCCGGGCTGGCCTCATCGCCCCTGGCCTGCGCCAGTCGCCAGGCCTTGGACGCCGCCAGCAGGCGAGGCAGCAGCGACAGCTGTCTTGCGTCGTCCAGCGCATCCTGCTGCTCCACGGCTGCGGCCAGGTGCCCTGGCAGGCGCCAGTCCTCGAGCAGGATGCGCGCGATGCTGGGGTGCCAGCCGGAAATCGTGTCTGCCCAGGCATCCACCTCGCCGATGACCACGCCCTCGCGGTGGGCACGGGTCAGCACGTACAGGCTGCCGATCTGGTGGAACAGCCCGACGGCCAGCGCCTCGTCAGGCCGCAGGGTCGGCACCCGGCGCGCGACGCTGAAGCAGATGGCCGCCACCGTCGTACTCTCCTTCCAGAGCGCCGCCAGGTGCGGGCGCAGCGGCGCCAGCCACTCCTGCTGCTGCAGCTGGCGCATGGCGAAACTGGTCGCCGTGGAGCGGACCACGTTGAAACCGAGCAGCGTGATTGCGCTCTTGAGGTCGGCGACGGACCGGCTGCCGGGATTGAACGCCGCCGAGTTGGCGAGCTTCAGCAGGCGCCCGCTCAGGGCCGGCTCCGCGGTGACCAGCCGGACCACTTCGCGGGCCGAACTGTTCTGGTCGCCGAGCGCACGGTGCAGGTTCACCACGACGTCCGGAAAGCCCGGCAGCTCCAGCTCACCGCCAAGGTCCGCAGCCAGGCCGCGGACAAAGTTGAAGAGCTCGGGCCGAGGTGCAGCCGGTGCCGCTTCGGGGGGCGTCACCTGCTGCTGGCGGTCGGTGCGCCTGCGCTCCAGGGCCAGTCGGTCTGGAATCATCCGTATTTCCTGTCGGTCTGAATCACCCGGGATATCGGGCAGCTGGGGTGTTGACGGCAGCCGGTGGCGAAAACTTGAGCGTGTGCCGCCCGCTGCGGGA
The DNA here is from genome assembly GCA_020831895.1 of Chromatiales bacterium. Classification (GTDB taxonomy): domain Bacteria; phylum Pseudomonadota; class Gammaproteobacteria; order Steroidobacterales; genus JAFIFS01. Next base: position 20,876 of record JAFIFS010000090.1, on the reverse strand, counting down.
TGCCGCTCATACTTCGAGCCGTCGTTCATGCGCGCGGAAGCCAGCCCATGGCGGAAGGTGGCCCTGAAACAGCCGGCCGGAGTTCAGCGGGAGGCGCGCGGGCAGCTCCGGCTCGACAGCTTGCAGGCTTTTCGCGACCTGCCGCTGCAGCCCTCGCCTGCGCCGCCCTGGGCTGTTGCGACGCAGCCTAGAGAGCTGTCGGATTATTTTACAGTTGGCGACGCCAGCGAAAGTTATGCGCATACGCAATGCCGCACGACCAGCTGCCCCAACACCAGCCTGGCCCGCCACGCGGGCGCCCGAATCCCTTGTTTTCCGGAGGCCAAGGCAGGCGCAGCGAACAAGCCGCGTTACACCGTACGCCCGCGTGCGGGCCGGGCTGGCCCGGATCTTGCTTGACAGAATCAGGCGCTGAACGTGCTTCCCTGCAGGTTTCCGTCCACGATCAGCTGATCCCCACCCCAACGAGCTCGCGCAAAGGGAAAAGCCTCGCCTTCACGGATGAGCCGGCGGTTCGCTCCAGTCTGAAGGAGCCACCGATGACGGCACTCGCCCGACTCCCAGTCCTAGCGCCAGGCAGCGCCCTGGTTCTTGCAGCCTTAGTGATGGCGCCAGCGGCCTCGGCGCAGGACTCCGTCGTGTGGTCCGGCGGCGACGGGCTCTGGTCCAGCGCGACGAACTGGCTGCCCCAGCGGGTGCCTGGTGCCTCCGACAACGTGTTCATCGATGGCGGCAAAAGCGCGATCGGGTCGATGGTCAATATCGGCGCCGCGACCAGTGCCGGCACGCTGACGATCGATGCCGGTGACCGGCTCAACATCCTGAACTTCGTCACCACCGGGCACTTCAACCTCCATGGCGGCAGCGTGGTCAACCACGGCACGCTCTCTATGAATTCCACGAACCAGACCGTGAGGTTCCGCATCACCAGCAATGCGACGCTGTCCGGCAGTGGCCTGCTGACGATGAGCGATGCCACGGGCAACCATATTGTCAGCGTATCCGGCGACGACGTGCTGACCCAGGCTCTCGGCCACACGATCGAGGGCTCGGGGCGCCTGGGCAACAACGCGATGGGCTTCATCAACCATGGCCTGGTCGATGCAAACAGCAGCGCCGGCCTGGCAATCAACCTGACCGGCACCGGCAACCTCAATACCGGCACGCTGCGGGCCTCCGAGGGCGCGACGCTCGGCATTGACACGACGGTGCTCGACAATACCGGCGGCCTGATCCTGGCCGAGGATGGCTCCGTCGTCCGGATCAGCGGCTCCCGCACCCGGATCAGTGGCGGCACCCTTCACACCGAGGGCTCCGGGGTGATCGACATCGGCGGCGGCACGAACCCGGCGACACTGGTCTCGCTGGCCAATACCGGCCTGCTCAGGATCAGCTCCAGCCGCGATGCCCGCTTCGCCGGCGCAATCGAGAACGACGGAACGATCGAGATCCTGAACCAGCCGGGCAGCGGACGCACACGGTTGCTGGTCGATGACTTCGTCGCGTTTTCCGGCACCGGTTCGATCACGCTGGCCGGCAACTCCGGGGACCAGATCCGTGGCGTCAGCACCGGCGCGCTGCTGGTCAACGAGGCTGGTCACACGATCCAGGGCTCGGGCAACCTCGGCGTGAACCTGCTGACGCTGGACAACCGCGGGCTGGTGGATGGCAATAACCCAGCTGTCCAGCTGACCATCAGCCTCAATCCCTCGCTGAACGCCGGCGTCATGCGCGCCTCCAACGGCGGCGTGGTCCAGCTGAACAACACGAACGTCGACAGCACCGGCGGGACCATCGCTTCGCTCGATGGCTCGCGCTTCGACATCCACAACAGCTCGCGGGTTCGAGGCGCCACGCTGGTTACCGAGGGCAGCGGCGTGATCGAGCTGTCGGTCAACGGACGCATTATCGATGTCACCAATCTCGGCCGTGTCGAGATAGACGACTCGCGAATCGGCTTCATGGCCGGCACGATAACCAACGAAGGCACGATCGCCATGCTGGGAGATGGCACTTCCAGCGTCACCCAGTTCGTGCATGACGGCGACACGCTGCTTACCGGACAGGGCCGGCTGGTCATGGCCAGTGATGACGGTCGCGACCAGCTGGGCCGCGTATCCAATCAGGACATCCTGATCCACGGACCGAAGCACACGATCGAGGGCTCGGGCCTGATCATCGCGAGCATGATCAACCGGGGCCTTGTCGATGCAAATGATGACGTTGAACTGACGCTCAATCCGGGCAACTGGATCAGCCCGGATCCCGGGTCTCCCGGCGCCAATGTCGTCAATACCGGCACGCTGCGCGCAAGCGGTGCCGGCGGCCTGTTCCTGGCGATGAGCGGCGGCACACCTGGCACCGGCGGTTACCTGAACCTCGGCGTGATCGAAGCGCTGAATGGTGCCCAAGTCACCTACTCCGTCAGCACGCATGCCACCACGCAAAATAACCAGGCCGGCAACCTGGCAGGTGGCACATGGCGCTCGGTCTCCACTGGTGACGGCGCTGTGATGTCGATCAATGGCAGCCCGGTTGCGACCAACAATGCCGTGATCGAGCTTTCCGGTGCCGGTTCGGTGTTCCAGACACGGATCGGCCTGACCTCGAACTTTGTCGCCCTCGAGGACAGCCTGACCCTGAACGACGAGGACGGCGTGCTGCACATCCTCGCTGGACGCGACTACAGCACCAGCAATGACCTCGGCAACGCAGGCCTGATGTCACTCGACGGCGGCACGCTGGATGCGGCCAGCCTCGACAACAGCGGCACGTTGCGTGCCCACGGCACGATCCTGCCGGCGCTTGGCAACAGCGGGCTGCTCGAGGTGATCGGCGGCGACCTGCTGCTCGGCGCCTCGCTCGAGAACACCGGTACCGTCGACCTGAAGGACGGCAACTCGCTGTTCATCAGCGGCGCTTTCGTCAACGAGGGGCTGGTCTCGGGCACCGGCATCTTCGACCTCGACGGCAACAGCCTGGTCAACCAGGGCACGGTCGCGCCCGGCAGTTCGCCCGGGATCATCAGCATCTCCGGCAACTATGAACAGGGTTCCGACGGCCGGCTGAAGATCAACATCGGCGGGCTGGAGCCCGGCACCGGGCACAGCCAGCTGTCGGTCGAACAGCTTGCGAGCCTCGGCGGCGTGCTCGAACTCGCGCTGATCGAAGGCTTCACGCCCAGCGCCGGCGACAGCTTCGACATCCTGCGTGCGAACACGATCTCCGGCGAGTTCAGCCTGTTCGACCTCGCGGTACTCGGCAGCGGGCTCGAGTGGCGCATCAGCTACCTGCTGGACGAGCAGGGCTGGGACGCAGTGCGGATGACCGTCGTGCCGCTGCCCGGAGCCGCCTGGCTGTTCCTGTCCGCGCTGCTTGGGCTCGGAGTTTCGCGGCGACTGGACCGGCGCTCGAGTGGGCAAGCCCCCGGCTGATCGCCGTCCGGCTGGCTGCTGACAGCCGGGCTCAGGCGTAGCGCACGGCCGTCACGACCAGCACCTGCGGACCACCGGGCAATGTCACCTCGACCTCATCTCCGACGGCCTTTTTCATCAGTGCGCGCCCTACGGGCGCGTCCATGCTGATCCAGCCGCGTGCGCCATTGGCCTCGTCGGCACCGACGATGCGGTACTCCACAGTGCTGCCATCCTCACGCTCCAGGCTCACCCACGCGCCGAAGAACACCCGCTCACCTGTCGGGTGCTCGCTGACCACCTTCAGTTCCGGCAGACGTTTCTGCAGGTAGCGGATGCGCCGGTCGATACCGGCCAGCTCCTTCTTCCGGTAGATGTACTCGGCATTCTCGGAACGATCGCCTTCTGCCGCGGCGGCTGCCAGCGCCTGGACAACGCCGACACGCCGGTGCCAGAGACCCGAGAGCTCATCCTGCAGCGCCCTGAAACCGTCGGCGGTAATCCAGGGCGAGGAGCGAGGCTGCGGTGGGCGCCAGCGGGGCATATCGCTCACGTGACTATCGCGGCAAAGGCTGACTGCGGCCTGCGCGTCCGCGGCCGTGGATCTGGCTGCGCCCCAGCTCGAAGGCAGAAGCCAGCCCAGCCAGCCCTTGCATGCCCGTAGAAGAGCGGACTGCCATATTTGTCAGAAAACTTTCATCCAAGTGACAAAACCACGGGAAAAAGTGGGCATTGGGTCGATTCTCACGAAGCACTGCCAATGAAGCCTTGGAACCGGGCCATGTGTTCAGCGCGGGCATCGCTTAGCTTATTGTACTCATGCTCCTCCCCCTGGTCTCGGAGGCCTGATGGAACGACGACTGGGCGTTCCGGAAACGTATCGACCTGGACGAGCAGTGGGCCGAGATATCGACAGCAGCGGGCGGAGGTGTAGCCGCGCCACTGCAGCTGCACTCCGGCAACTTCGCCTACTTCATGGACCTGCTGCAGGACGGAGCCGACCTCCGGTTCATCGCCGCAGACGATGCCACCCGGCTCGCGCATCATGTCGAGCTTTTCGACCCGGCGGCGGGAGTCGCGATCGTCTGGGTTCGCCTGCCAGAGGGAGACGCATCAATCCCGGGCGCCAGTCACTTCTGGATGTACTACGGCAATGGCCAGGCAGCGTCAGTTGAAGAACCAGCGGCAGTATTTGACCCTCTGCAGACACTGTCCTTCAGCTTTGGCGAGGGCAGCGGTTTGCCGCAGGATGCCACCGGGTTCCAACACCACGCTGAGGGGATGACCGGAACGCAGCGTGCTCCCGGCGTCATCGGGCAGGGACTGCTGATGCAGGTGGACAGCGCCTTGCGTCTGCCCGCGACTCCGGCCCTGACGCCGGGCACCCAAAGCGGCCTCACGTTCGCAACCTGGATCAGGCTTGTCGATGTTCCGGAGCAGGCCGTGGTGTTTCGCCGGGCCGATGGTCGATCGCTGCTCGAGCTTGGCATTGCCGCCGGAGCTCCCTATGTTCGGCTTGCCGGGCCCGGCGAGGAGCCTGTGACCCTCGAGTCCGGCACGGCGCTGGCCTCCGACCGTTGGTATCACCTGGCTATCACCCTGGGCGCCGGCAGGCTGGGCCTTTACGTCGACGGTCAGCGGGTCCAGGAGCGGGAAGCACCCTTGCCTGACCTTGGCATGGTCGGCAGCACCATCGGCTCCGCGGGCGGGCTAGAGGGGTTCCACGGCACGATCGACGAGGTCCGCATCTGGCGGGCACCCCAGGGGCAGGCGCTGATCCGGCAGCGTGAGCTTGCCGGCATTGGTGACTTGCGCCAGCGTGACTTCATGGCCGATGACCTTGCTGCACAGGAAAGGTTATTTCTCGCAGAGACTGGACCTCGACGGTAACCAATACGAGGAGCCGCAACCGTGGCCGGTTGCTGATTTCCTCGAACGCCTGGCGCCCCGCATACGGGTCCGCCTCCGGGACAAGGACATGATCGTTGCAGCCTGGCGGTTCTGGGTGCATGGCTGCCATGGCCACCGCGTACCGGTCGTGTTCCTCGATACTGACCTGGTCGAAAACACAACAGAAGACCGCGCGCTGACCGACTATTTGTATGGCGGAAACGCAGACTACCGGCTCCGCCAGGAGGCCATACTTGGTATCGGCGGTGTTCGCATGCTGCGGGCGCTCGGCTATGACCAGATACATCGATTCCACATGAACGAGGGCCACTCTGCGCTGCTGACGCTGGAACTGCTGCGGGAGCATGCGAGTCGCAGCAAGGATGGACAAATCGGAGAGGCGGAGATCGAAGCCGTACGTGAACAATGCGTATTCACTACTCATACACCTGTTCCGGCGGGCCATGACCAGTTCTCGCTGGACCATGCGGTCGATGTGCTCGACTCCAGCAGCCCCCTGCCGGGTCTGAGGGACCTGTTTGCGCTGGATGTCTTCCGGCATATCGTCCATAGCGATGACGAGAACATGCAACCGTCCAGCTCGTTGCGAAACGGCCTGACGCTGAACCTGACTTACGTGGCACTTAACCTCAGTCGCTATGTAAACGGCGTAGCTCAGCGCCACGGCGAGATTTCGCGACTCATGTTCGCGAACTACCCCGTCGACGCGATCACCAATGGCGTTCATGCTGCGACCTGGGTTTCCGAGCCCATGGCGGAGCTGTTCGACCGGAACATCAGGGACTGGCGGGCGGACAACTTCAGCCTGCGCTACGCTCTGGGGATCGCCCGGGATGAGTTTCGGGCCGCAAGGTCCGCCGCGCGCCGGCAGCTTTTCGAATTCCTTGGCACGCATCCGGGTTGCTCAGGGCTCGACCCGGAGCTGTTCACGGTGGGTTTCGCGCGACGCGCAACCGCCTACAAGAGGCCGGATCTCCTGTTCGCGGACCCTGAGCGCCTGCGTCAACTGGTGCGCCGCTTCGGTCCAATGCAGGTGATCTATGCCGGAAAAGCGCATCCATACGACTGGGAGGGGAAGCGGCTTATCCGCCGCATTCATGCGATCGCCCGCGATCTACTCTCCGATGGCCTCAGAATAATCTGGCTACCGGATTACGGGCTGACGCTTGCGCGGCTGTTGACCAGCGGGGTTGACCTCTGGCTCAACACTCCGCTCCCGCCGAATGAGGCATCGGGCACCAGCGGCATGAAGGCTGCGCTGAACGGCGTGCCAAGCATCAGTACGATGGACGGCTGGTGGATCGAGGGCCACATCGAGGGCGTCACAGGCTGGTCTATCGGGTCCTCGCCCGAGGAAAATGCGGCGGAGAGCCTCTATCGGCTTCTGGAGACCGAGGTTCTGACCTGTTTTTACGCGGCACCCGACGCCTGGGTCGAGATTCAGCGGAACGCGGTCGCGTACAACGGATCCTTCTTCAACTCACAGCGCATGATGCAGCAATACGTCACCAGAGCCTACCGCTGGGCTGACCCGCCCCTGCATCCAGCGGGAAAACCGGTACAGTCAGCGATTCGCCCAGCCGATCAGGGAGTTTGATTTTCATGATCGCGGCTCCTGCACGGTACCCATCGGCCGCACAAACAGAGCGATACGCGACCCCTATCGTGCTCATAGGATCGATCAGTTGGACCGATGAGGACATAAGGTCTAGTCTCGGGTCTGCGAAAAAACCTCACGATGGGAGAGTTCGAATGCGCAGACCGAGAAGCCAAACTTTGGCGGCAGTTCTCCTTGCCGCAGTGCCGCTGCTGCTGTCCGGCCCCGCGCTGGCGCAGGGGCAGCAGGCGATGCCCCCACAGTTCTGGTGGCCGGACAAGCTGGACCTGACGCCGCTGCGTCAGCACAGTCCGCTGTCCAACCCCTACGGCGACGACTTCAATTATGCAGAGGCGTTCAACAGCCTGGACCTGGATGCCGTGAAGCGGGACATCGAGGAGCTGATGACCAATTCGCAGGACTGGTGGCCGGCTGACTTCGGCCACTATGGTCCGTTCTTCATCCGGATGGCCTGGCACAGCGCCGGCACCTACCGGATCTACGACGGCCGCGGCGGCGCGCGCGGCGGCCAGATGCGCTTCGAGCCTCTGAACAGCTGGCCGGACAACGTGAACCTGGACCGCGCCCGGCGCCTGCTCTGGCCGATCAAGCAGAAGTATGGCCGCAGCATTTCCTGGGCCGACCTCATGATCCTGACCGGCAACGTCGCGCTCGAGTCGATGGGCTTCGAGACCTTCGGCTTCGCCGGAGGACGCGAGGACGACTGGGAAGCCGACCTGGTCTACTGGGGCCCGGAGGCTGAGTTCCTGGCCGATGAGCGCTATACGGGCGACCGCGAGCTCGAGCGGCCGCTGGCGGCCGTGCAGATGGGCCTGATCTACGTGAACCCGGAAGGCCCCAACGGCGTGCCGGACCCGCTGCTCGCGGCGAAGGACATCCGCGAGACCTTCGGGCGCATGGCGATGAACGACGAGGAAACCGTGGCGCTGATTGCCGGCGGCCATACCTTCGGCAAGGCGCATGGCGCGGTGTCCGCCGACTGCGTGGGCCCGGAGCCTGCCGCTGCCTCCGTCGCGCTGCAGGGTTTTGGCTGGGTGAACGAGTGCGGCACCGGCAAGGGCGCTGACACCTTCACCAGCGGCCTGGAGGGCGCCTGGTCGGCCAACCCGATCGCCTGGACCACGCAGTTCCTCGACAACCTGTTCGCGTTCGAGTGGGAGCAGACAAAGAGCCCGGCCGGTGCAGTGCAGTGGGTCCCGGTCGGCGGCCAGGGCCAGGGCCTGGTGCCCGATGCCCATGACCCGTCGAAGCGGCACCAGCCGATCATGTTCACGACCGACCTTGCGCTGCGCGAGGACCCGGTCTACCGGGAGATCGCCAAGCGCTTCCGGGATAACCCGGACGAGTATGCGCGTGCGTTCGCCAAGGCCTGGTTCAAGCTGACCCACCGCGACATGGGCCCGCGGGCCCGCTACCTCGGCGCCAGCGTCCCGGCCCAGGAGCTACTTTGGCAGGACCCGGTTCCCCCCGTGGATCACCCGCTGATCGATGCGCGCGACGTCGCGTCGCTGAAGGCGAAGATCCTTGATTCCGGTCTCACGGTGCAGGAGCTGGTGCGCGCGGCCTGGGCGTCGGCCTCGACCTTCCGCGGCAGCGACCTGCGCGGCGGTGCCAACGGCGCGCGCGTCCGGCTTGCCCCGCAGAAGGACTGGGAGGCCAACGACCCCGAGGAGCTGGCCCGCGTGGTGGACCGCCTGGAAGCCATCCAGGCCGAGTTCAACCGCAACCAGCGGCGCGGCAAGCGCGTGTCGCTGGCTGACCTGATCGTGATCGGCGGCAATGCTGCCGTCCAGCAGGCGGCCAGGGACGCCGGCTTCTCCGTCGAGGTGCCGTTCTCCCCGGGCCGCACCGATGCGACCCAGGAGATGACGGACGCAGAGTCGTTCGACGTGCTTGAGCCCGTCGCGGATGGCTTCCGCAACTTCTATGGCAACGGCAACCGCCGCTCGCCGGCGGAGATGCTGGTCGACCGCGCCAGCCTGCTGACGCTGACGGTGCCCGAAATGGCCGTGCTCGTCGGCGGGATGCGCGCGATCGGCGCCAACAGCGGTGGAACGACGCATGGCGTGTTCACCGACCGCCCGGGCTCGCTCAGCAACGACTTCTTCGTCAATCTGCTGGACATGTCGACGGTCTGGTCGCAGGCCAACGGCAGTGAGGGCATCTACGAGGGCCGCGACCGGCGCTCGGGCGAACTCCGCTGGACCGCCACGCCGGTCGACCTGATCTTCGGCTCGCACCCAGAGCTGCGCGCGGTCGCGGAGACCTATGCCGCCAACGACGGGCGCGAGATGTTCGTCAGGGACTTCGTGCGTGCCTGGACCAAGGTGATGGAGCTGGATCGCTTCGATCTCTGACCGGAGCCCGCCCCTGCCTCAACGGACGGCGGCGCATCATGCGCCGCCGTTCTTTTTTCCATCGGGCCGCTTACGCCCGCCCGGCCATCGGCGGCCGCCTCAAGGTCCTCCGGCAAGCGGCGGGGCGCAGGCGTCGGGCATGTCCGGCGCCCTGAGCCCGAACAGCGTGTGCTGGCGCCTCTGCCCGATCGGGGAGAACGGGTAAGAGCCGGCGGGCGAATAGCGCTCGTCATCGCACTGCACGAGCAACGTCACCGGCCTGCCGGCCTGCAGCTGGCCAGGGGCGGCCGGCTGGCCTTCAGTAAAGACACGGATGCAGCCGTCTGCGCTCAACAGCGCGCCGTCCCCCGGAGCGGGCGACAGCGGAACCGGAACCGCCTCGCAGCGCCACAGCGTGAGGCTGCTGTCGCCTGACTTCCAGTGCAGCACCGCGGGCTGATCGCCGAACTCACCGCGCGCCTCGTAGTGCGTGAGCGTGCACGAGGCCAGAATCACGGTGACCGGCAGCAGCAGTATCCGCAGCATCATCATCCCCAGAGCGTGGAGACCAGCCTTACCCCGACGGTCGGGTCCTGCCAGTACGCGGTGTGCGCACGCAGCCACCTGACGCCGCTGTTGACGATCTCGCCCCGCAGCAGCCAGCCCCCGGCCTCTGTAGCTTCGCGGTAGCGGCGCTCGACGGGTCCATCCGTACCCTCGACGCTGACCCGCGTCCCGAAGACCCGGCCGCTGACGACCGGGTCATGGCGGCTGTAGAAGTTGTACCAGGGCAGTCGCTCGACCGAAGAGGGCACTGGCTCGATGTCGATCTTCGGGAACAGTTGGACGCCGGCAACACGCCGGTCGAGCCCCAGCGGACTGCCCAGCGTGACCAGCGCCTGCGTCGCCCAGAGGCGGCGGTCATCACCCTCGTAGAGGCCGCCTCGGCGGATCAGCTCGTTGACCGTCTGCAGCGCGTAGACGCTGCCCAGGCTGTGGCCGAGCAACAGCACGCGGTGACCCTGAGTGTGCGAATCGAGAATACAGTCGGCCAGCCCCGCCCGGATCCTGCCGGCTGCGCTGGTCCCGGTCACATTGAGCAGCACGTCGCCAGCCAGGTCCACGGCCTCGGCCAGGGCAAAACCGGCCAGCGGGCGCCCCAGCGAAATCGCCCGGGCGATCAGCCGGCCGAGCCGTACGCTCGGGTGCCGGTTGTTCTTGTGCTCGTAGACATACTGGCGGACCGTGTAGTCGGCGCTGATGTGGCTGGAATTCAGCACGCGGTCGACCAGCCGCGTGACCGAGCGGTCCAGTCTGATCGAGACCCCGGAACCACGCTGCACGCCGTGCACGACGATGATATGGGGCGGGCGGTGGAGATCGACCGTCATCGGAACGAACCCGGCAGGAATTCAGGTAGCATAAAGAAGGTTCTGGCCGTTACCGAGTGTAGCAAGCTCGGGCAGGCCCTGAGCCCCCGCGGCAGAGACGAGGGGGCCGCAGATGCAAACCTCACAGGAGAGCCCCGGTATGAGCCTGTCCCCGCGATCCGCCTGCCTCGCTTTCGCGGGGCTGTCCGCGACACTGATGCTCGCCGGCTGCGGCGAGCCTCCCGGCGCGGTGCAGGGCCCGATCCCGCCGCGGGTGGCTGTGCTTGAGGACACCAGCGGCGTGGTGCTGCCGGACCCCACCTCCAGCGAGTACTGCCAGGCCGCGCAGCAGATCCTTGCCAGCACGGAACTGCGGGGTGAGAACACCGTGTTCACCGACATGCCGGCCTACCGGCGCTCGAAGTCGGCGGCCAACCCGCACCTGATCTACCAGGTGGTGACCTACGAAGGTGCGATGCCGATCGTGGTCTCGTGCAAGCTGAAAACCTCCGCGCACCTGCGCGCCGTCTACGGGCCAGAGGCCGCCGGCACGCAGCATGGTTGCGGCGAGCTCACACGGCGCGCGCAGTCAGTCGCCGTAGCCCGGCTCGAAGCGGCTGGCGAGATCGAGGCCGCCCGGCGCGCGGCAGCCTTCGTCATCGACGAGAACGAGCCCGTCACGACCGGTACCGCATACCTGGCGGATTTCGAGCTGAGCTACGTGGGCACGGATGGCGCGATACACCTGAGCTCGCCCTTCCTGTTCCAGAACTACGACAGCTGGATCACCCGCTTCCTGCCCTGGCAGGTGCAGGGCCAGCAGTACTGCCATACGGCGACCGCGGACTACATCGTCGCGCTGGCCCTCGGCGAGATGGCGCCCGGCACCCTGATCACGACAACCGAAGACGCGCCGGTCACCCCGCGCTGAGTAGCCGCAGCGTCACGCGCCGGGCCCGCTGCCTGAGCGATTTCCTTGCCGGCGGCGGCGCGCCGCCTTATCATCCGCTTCCATGCGTATCTTCCGGCGCCATCCCTGCCTGAACGCCCTCGCCGCGCTGCTGCTGGCATTGACCTTGCCGGTGTTGCAGGGCTCGGGGCTCCAGCTGCACCTGCACCTGGGAGAGGCCGGACACGAGCACGGTCCGCACCTGCACCTCGCGCATGATCCCGGACATACCCACGAGCATCATGAGGTTGACCTGACGCCCCAGGTCGTCGGCAAGTCAGCCTCGCTGCCCGACTTTGCATTGCTCGCGCTGCCGGCATTGCCGTTCGGCGAGCTGGCCCTGGATGCCCGGCATCCACCGCCGTTCCAGGCATTATCTCCGCCGTTCAGATCGCCACCCGCCTGGCTGGCGCCCCCGCTCCGCGCACCCCCCGCCTGAACCATTGATCGCAGCCATGTCGGGCCGCCTTGTGCCGTGCCCGGCTGTTCTCGACTCGATGGGGAGAGGCTCCCGTGTATTCCTGGTCAATGGTCTCGACCGCCCTCGCGGTGGTCGGCATGTTCTGCACATCCGCCGTGCTGGCGGACACCGCCCCCTGGACGCTCGAACGCGCACTCACGCGTGGCCACGCGGTGGCCCCGGAAACCCGGGCGCTGGAGTACCAGGTTGAGGCCCGGCGCGCCGCCCGGGAACAGGCCGGGCGCTGGCCCAACCCGGTGCTGGACGCACAGGCCTCCGAGCTGCTGGGCAACGAGGATGGGCGCGGTGGTTATGCGCTCACCGAGCTGGGACTGAGCCAGCCGCTGCCGCTCTGGGGACAGGTGCGGCACGGGCGTGATGCAGCCGAGGCCCGCCTGGCCGAGGCACAGGCCCTGGCCGGGGCCGGACGTCTTGGTCTCGAGGCTGGTATCGGCGCGGCCTTCCACGAGTGGCAGCAGGCCGAGGCGGATTACCGGCTGGCTCGGCAGCGCCTGGCTGAAGCCGGGCGCCTCGAGCGCATCGCACGCCTGCGCCATGAACGGGGCGATTTGTCCGAGCGCGAGCAGCTGCGCATCCAGCTGTTCCACTCGGAAGCGATCCGCCAGCTCGAAGCGGCCGAGGGCGAGCGGTCCGAGGCGCGGGCGAGCCTCGCCGCCTGGCTCGAGCTGCAGCCGAACGAGCTCGGCACCGCACCGCCCTTCGCTGACCCCCCCATGGAGGCAGTCCAGCTTGCGGCGACCCGTGACGAGCTGGACGGCCATCCGGCACTGCGCGCCGCACTTGAACGCGAACGCGCCGCCCAGTCAGAGATCGCCCGCGTCCGTGCGGAAGGGCGCCCCGACCTCGTCGTGCGCCTGTTCCAGGAACGCACCGTCATCGAGAACAGCCGTGAGGGCTCGCTGGGCATCGGTGTGCAACTGGAGCTGCCGCTCTGGGACCGCAACCAGGGCCGCGTGCGCGAGAACGCCGCCGAGCACCGACGCCTGCAGGCCGAGTCGGCCGCACTGCGCCGGGATCTCGCGACCCAGGTGACCGTGAGTGCCGAACACCTCGCCCACCTGCTGCAGGAACTCGCGCGCCACCGGCGCGAGACGCTGGTGCCGGCGCGCCGGGTGCGTGAGCTGACCTACCGTGGCTACGAGACCGGCGAGGTCACGCTGCTCGAGCTGCTCGAGGCCTACAACACCGACTTCGATGCCATTCGTCATGAGCAGCTGCTGCTGGCCGAGAGCTGGGAGGAATGGCGCAAGCTGCGCCTCAGCTCCGGGCGCAGCCTGCTGGAGAACACCCGATGAAGCACTGGATCACGCAGACTGCCGCACTCGCGGTGCTGGCCTTCGCGGCAAGCCCCGGGCTGGCCGACGAGTTCGAGCTCACGCGCTGGGCTGACGAGCTGGAATGGTTCGTCGAGGCTGATGAACTCGCTGCGGGCAGCACGCAGACCTTCGTCGTGCACATGACATGGACACGGGACTACTCGCCCGTGACCACCGGCCAGGTGACGCTGGAGCTGCGTGGCCCGCTCGGCAACCTGGTGACCTCCGGGATGTCCGGGGCCACGCGTCCGGGTATCTTCCCGGTCCGCCTCGAGCTGCCTTCCGCCGGGCGCTATGTGCTGTTCGGGCTGCATGATGGCCCCGAGGGCCTGCGCGAAAGCCGGCTCGGCGTGATGCAGGTCCCTGCGGAACACCGGCATGGCAGTGACGACCAGCACCACCATGAGCACGGGCTCCGGGCCTGGCTCGGGCGGCTGTTCGGCAGGGGCCACGATCATGATGATGAGCATGACCACGGACATGATCACGGTCACGGGCACGATCATGGTGACCACGGCGAGCTCATCACCTTCCTGAAGGAGACGCAGTGGGGCATGAACTTCGCTGTCGTGCCCGCACAGCTCGATGCGTTCGCCGAGCGCATCGAGGTGCCCGGCAGCGTCCGTGAAGCGCCCGGCGCCCGCACGCAGCTGATCGCACCGGCCGGGGGCATCGTCACGGCCGCACAGGCCTGGCCGCATCATGGCCAGCGGGTGGCGCGCAATGAGACCCTGCTGCGGCTCACGCTGCTGCCTGACAGCGGCATGGCCAGCGGCCTGGCGCTGGACCTGGCGCGGGCGCGCGAGAACCTCGCGGCGGCCGAGGCGGACCTGGAACGGCTGAGCGCCCTGGCCGGCGAAGGCGTGGTGGCCGAGACCCGGGTGCTGGAGGCACGACGCGCGCGCAACACCGCGCGCGCCGAACTCGAAGACGCACGTGCGCGCCAGGCGCGCCTCGGCGGCGACGCGGATCCCGAGGCCGTCGCGCTGCGCGCACCTGCGCCGGGTCGCGTGGAACGCATCGAGGTGATGCCCGGTGAGGTGGTGCAGGCGGGCCAGAGCCTGGCCACCGTGCTCGACAGCAGCCGGCTCTGGCTCATCGCCCACCTGTACCCGGCTGACCTCGAACGTGTCACGGCCCTGGCTGACCCGGCCCTGCGGCTGCCCGGCAGCCGTGACTGGCACCACCTCACTGGCGAGGCCGCCTGGGAAAGTGGCGAGTTCGCCGGGCCCGGCCAGACCCTCGAGGTCGCCTTCGACCTGCAGCAGGCACCTGCCCACTTGCGCCCCGGCATGCCGGTCACCGTCTCTTTTGCCGCCGGCCCGGCGCGGGAACGCATCCTCGTTCCGCGCCAGGCCCTGGTCGATGACGACGGCATCGCGGTCGTCATCGTGCAGGCCGGGGGTGAGTCCTTCGAGCGACGCCCGGTGCGCACCGGGCTGCGGGCTGCCGGCCTGGTGGAGATCCTCGCCGGTCTCGAGCCCGGCGAGCGGGTGGTGACCGAAGGCGCGTACGCCGTGCTGCTGGCGGGTCGGGACACCGATGCCGCCGGCCATGGCCATGCCCACTAGGAGCAGCGGCATGCTGGATCAACTGATTGCCTGGTCACTGGCGAACCGCCTGCTGGTGGCTTTCGGTGCACTCGCTGTGCTGATGCTCGGGGCCTGGCAGGTGAGAGAGGCACCGATCGACGTATTCCCTGACTTGACGGCCCCCACCGTGACCGTGATGACCGAGGCCCCGGGCCTGGCCGCGGAAGAGGTGGAGAAGCAGGTGAGCTTCCTGATCGAGTCCGCGGTCAGCGGTGCCGCCGGCGTCCGCCGGGTGCGGACACAGTCAGTCGCGGGGTTTTCGCTGGTCTGGGTCGAGTTCGACTGGGGCGAGAACATCTACCAGGCAAGACAGGTCGTGACCGAGCGCATGGGTCCGGTGGCTGCACAGCTGCCCGACGGCGTGGAAGCGCCGCAGCTCGGGCCGATCAGCTCGATCCTCGGCGAGATCGCCTACATCGGCCTGTACGACGAGACCACCGACGATGGCATGCGGGTGCGCGAGCTGGCGGACTGGGTGATTGCACGCCGGCTGCAGGTCATCCCGGGTGTCGCCCAGGTCACGACACTGGGCGGGCGCGTACGCCAGTTCCAGGTGCAGGTCTCACCGGAGCGCCTGGCGGGCTTCGGACTGAACCTGAACGAGGTGCGTGATGCGCTCGAGCGGGCCAGCCGCAATGCCGGCGGCGGCCGGCTGGTCGAGGGCGGGCAGGATTTCCTGGTCCGCTTCATCGGTCGTGCCGAGCGACTGGACGAGATCGAGCAGGCGGTGATCGCGCAACGTGATGGCATCCCCGTGCTGGTACGTCACGTCGCCGAGGTCGTGATGGGGCCGGACATACCGGTGGGCGACGGTGGCATCAACGGCCGGCCCGGCGTCGTGATCGCGGTATCGAAGCAGCCGGATGCCGACACCCTGGCACTCACCCGCTTGCTGGACGACGCGCTCGCGCAGCTCGCGCTCGACCTGCCCGAAGGCGTCCGCATCGAGCCCAACCTGTTCCGGCAGTCCGACTTCATCGAGGTGGCCGTGAGCAACGTGGCCACGGCATTGCGTGATGGTGCGATCTTCGTCGTGCTGATCCTGCTGGCCTTCCTGCTGAGTGCACGCATCACGCTGATCTCGGTGCTCGCGATCCCGATGTCGCTGACCGTGGCGCTGCTGGTGCTGCGCGCCTTCGACATCACCATCAACACGATGACCCTGGGCGGCATGACGATTGCGATCGGCGCCCTGGTCGACGATGCGATCATCTTCGTCGAGAACATCTACCGCCGCCTGCGCGAGAGCGGCGGCAGCCAGGATGCGGCCAGCCTCGACGAGACTGTCCGGGAAGCCTGCTCGGAGGTGCGCTACCCGGTGGTGTTCTCGACCGTGATCATCATGCTGGTGTTCGCACCCCTGTTCTTCCTCGGCGGCGTCGAGGGCCGGCTGCTGCAGCCGCTGGGCCTGGCCTACCTTGTCGCCATCGCCGCCTCGCTGATGGTGGCGCTGACGGTGACACCGGTACTGGCGCGCTGGCTGGTGCCCGGGGTGATCCAGCGCAGCGGCGAACGCGAGCCGCCGGTCTCGGCCTTCCTGCAGCGCGCCTACCTGCCGCTGCTGCGACTGGCCGTGCGCTTCCGGCACAGCGTGGTGCTGGTCTCGGCCCTGCTGGCGATCGGGACGCTGGCCGCCACTGCGCTGCTGGGCCGCTCGTTCCTGCCGGACTTCAACGAGGGCAGTCTCACCATCGAGATGGCAAAACCACCGGGCACCAGCCTCGAGATGTCGGCCGAGCTCGCGAGCCAGGTCGAGCGCTGGCTCCTGGAACGCGACGAGGTGCTGTCAGTAGCACGCCGGACCGGCCGAGCCGAGGATGCCGAGCACACGCAGCCGCCCAACCTCAGTGAGCTCGACGTGCGTCTCGGACCGCTGCCGCGCGGAAAGGAGGCTTTCCTGGGCGAGCTGCGCGATGGACTGGCCGCATTCCCCGGCCAGTTCAACATTGGCCAGCCGATCTCGCACCGCATCGACCATACGCTGACCGGCGTGCGGGCCGACCTCTCGGTGAAAGTGTTCGGGCCCGGACTCGGCGAACTGCAGCGGCTGGCCAACCAGCTCGAGGCGGCGATCGAGGATGTCGAAGGCATCGTCGACCTGTTCATCGAGCCGGTATCGGCCGTCCCCCAGCTACGCCTGTATGCCGACCGCTCGGCGCTGGCACGCTATGGCCTCACCGTGGCCGATGTCGCCGACACCATCGATACCGCATGGCGTGGCGCACGCGTGGCGCAGGTGTTCGAGGGCGAGCGCCGGTTCAACCTGGTGGTCCGCCTGCCTGAGGAGCGCCGGACACTCGAGGCCATGGCCGACATCCCGCTGCAGACTCCCACCGGCCACAGCATCCGGCTGTCCGACGTCGCCGAGCCGCGTATCGAGCGTGGTGCCGGGCAGATCAACCGCGAGAATGGCGAGCGCCGCCTCGTCGTCAGCGCCAACATCGCCGGGCGCGACCTGCGCGGCGCGGTCAACGACGTGAGTGCGGCGATCCGGCAGGTCGAGCTGCCCGAGGGCTATCGCGTCGAGCTCGGCGGCCAGTTCGAGGCCGAGGCCCAGGCCAGCCGGACACTGGGGCTGGTCTCCATCGGCGTGCTGGCCGTGATGCTGCTGGTGCTTCAGCTTGCGCTGCGCTCGCTGCCGCTGGTGCTGATGGTGATGGTCAATATCCCGCTGGCACTGATCGGTGGCGTGATCGCGGTGTTCGCGATGGGCGGCGTGCTGACCATCGCCGCGCTGGTCGGCTTCATCACCTTGTTCGGCATCGCCGTGCGCAACGGGCTGCTGCTGATCAGCCGCTACCAGAACCTGGCAGCCGAGGGCCTGTCACTGCACGAGGTGGTCGAGCGCGGCGCGCTGGAGCGGCTGACGCCGATCCTGATGACGGCGCTCACCGCGGCGCTGGCGATGATCCCGCTGGCGCTCGGCCTCGGCGAGACCGGCACCGAGATCCAGGCACCGATTGCCATCGTGATCCTCGGCGGGCTGCTGAGCGCCACCGCGCTCAACATGGTCGTGGTACCGGCGCTGTATCACCTGGTGCAGGAGCGCCCGCAGCCGGCCTGAGCCCGAGAAGTCCCACAGCAAGGGACCACAGCCAGTCCGCCGCCAGAATGACGGCGGACTGGCTTCAGTGAATCTCAGGCGCTGCCGGCGCGCCGCCGGCCCAGCCAGCCGAGCAGGCCCAGTGCACTGGCCAGCATCACCCAGGCGGCCGGGATCGGGATGGGAATGATCTCGAGCGTGGCCGACGGATCAGTCCGGTTGCCGAAAGTCAGGATGCCAGCTTCGGTCAGTACCGGTTGCCGGGTGCTGGTCACGTTCCATTGCAGCAGCGCCATGCTGCCGGTATAGGTCAGGCGCTCGTCGAACGAGAACACCTCCGAACTGAAGATATCGTTCGGAAAGAAGCTGAACCGATCAGTCCCGGTTTCGTCCTCCACCGGCACGCGGCCCACGCCGACGCGGTTGGTGTTGTCGTTCTGGAAGAACCGCATCGGCGAGGTGATCGTGAAGATGCCGACACCCTGGATGTCGATCGAGACACTGTCGAAGGGCAGCCGCGTGATATCGCCGATACTGCGCTCGACCACCTCGAGATTGGCTAGGTTGCCCACGCCGGTGAGCACATAGTTGACACCACCGAACTCGATATCGCCGATCGAGCCGCTGTTGGCAAAGCCGGAGATCTTGACTGTGAGGGGCGCGGCACTTGCAGGATTCGTACAGACCAGAAACGCGGCTACGACTACAAGTGAAGCCCAAGGCTTCTTGAGCATGGTTTATCCTCCGTGATCGCAGGCGCGAAGCTGTTTCCGTGCCTGCCTGATTTTTCTTATCGGATGTTAAACCTTAACAATGCCAAGTCAGGGTTGCAAACCCATGGCGACCGGCCGCTGCTCGTCGCGCGTCCATTCGACGAAGGAGCCGTCGTAGAGCACGACCTCGTAACCCAGCATCCGTGCGGTGAAATACAGGTGCCCGGCCTGGCCGCCAGTGCGGCAATAGCTGACGATCGCGGTGCCGGCCGGGGCACCGGCAGCGCTGAACATCGCGCGCAGCTGCGCCTCGTCGCGCATGAACGGCGCCTCGTCAGGGCCGACCGTGTCACGCCAGAACAGGTTCGTCGCCCCCGGTATGTGACCGCCCCGCGCGACCTCGTCCCCGGTGCGCTCGCCACTGTATTCGACCGGGGGCCGCGCATCGATGATGCGCAGTGAGGGCAGCGAGGATGGCACCCGTGTGCTGGTCGCATAGACCAGGTCGGCCACGCGATCACCGGTGATCACGCGCGCGGGATCCGGCCTGAGCAGCACATCGCCCGGCGGCACAGAGGCCGCTTGCCCGGTCCCCACCGGACCGCCAGCCGCAGCCCAGCCCTGCCAGTGCCCATCGAGCAGTCGTGTGCGCTCACCCAGCCCGACGTAGTCGAGCACCGCCCAGGCGCGGCCGCTGGGCAGTCCGGCCATGCGGTCGTAGAGCACGATCGGCGTCTGCTCACCGACGCCGAGCGCACGCAGCGCCTCCTCGATGGTCGCCAGCGGCGGCACCTGGTTGGGAATGCCGTCCCGCCGCTCGGCCACCGCACTCCAGGGCAACACCTGCGCACCGGCCACATGGCCCTCGGCGAAGGCCCGGCCACCGTCCATCGCGACTTCGAGCACGACCGGCCGGCGCTCAGCCGGCCCGGCGAGTTCGGCCTCGAGCTGGGCCGGCGTCACGAGGAACTGGGCACGCCGGTCCTCCGAGGGGACGACGGCCGGCGCCTGCACCGCAGCACAGCCCGCGAGCAACAATGGCAGTACAGACAGGGCGAGCGGGACATGGCGGTGGGTCGACATCGGCGGACTCCTCGATGGGCAGGCAGGGGAACAGGCCAGGGCCGCAGCCCTGCCAGTCATTGTCGCGCCCGCCGGCCCATTGTCCAGTCCGAGGAAATACCTGCGCCGCGTCAGAACCTCGAGGACTTGAGCACCACATCCGCACGTGACCACGCCTCGACGAACTGCGCGAGCACTGCCGCGTGCTCCCGGTGCCGATGCTGGGCGTTCAGGCTTTCGGCCAGGCCGTAGAGCGACCAGCCATTGCCCGGGTGCTGCGCAAGGTCTTCGCGGTAGACCGCCTCGGCCTCCTTGGGCCGGCCGGCTGCCAGCAGCACGGCACCCAGCGCCTGGCGCACCGGCATGAACCAGGGCTCAGGTTCCGTGTAGGGCAGGCTGTCCTGAGCGCGGCCACTGCCGTATCCACTTCGCCGCGCTCGAACGCAAGATCCGCCTCCAGGCTCAGCACCGCGAGCGTCAGCACCTGCCTCGCGGTGCTGCCGGAGACCAGCTCCAGCTCGGCCATCGCGGGCTCTGCAGCGATGCGCTCGAGCGTAGCCAGGGCCTCGGTGGCAGCCGCCGCCTCACCGGTCCGGAGCAGCGCCGTGCCGCTTGCGTAGTGCCAGATCGCCGTCGTGAAGCGCTGTGATTCCGGGGGGCGGTTGGCGGAAAGGATCTCGTCCCACAGGCCAAAGCGCAGCAAGGCGAGATACGGCGTCGGCAGGAACTCCTCGCCGGCCGGGAACACATCGAGCATGTCCAACGGCGCCTGCTCGGCGAGCCGGCGCGCCGCACTCACAGCCTGCTCGCGCCGCCCGTCGAACTGCGCCGCGGCCCATAGGAAATGCAGGTTATGCGGATAGTAGAGCGCCGGGTAGAAGCCCTGCACCCGGCACTGCGTGATGTAGGCCTCGTCGGCCAGCACCGCGCGCTCATTCGCCGCGATCGCATCGGCGTAGCGGCCGATGCGGATATAGATGTGTGAGGGCATGTGCACGAGATGACCGGCGCCCGGCACCAGGTGCGCGAGGCGGTCGGCCGCGGGGGGGGGGCGGGGGGGGGGGGGCGCGGG
>JAFIFS010000082.1 GCA_020831895.1 Chromatiales bacterium | reverse complement strand
CCGATCAAGAGCCGCAGCAGCGTGGACTTGCCGCAGCCGGAGGGGCCGATCAGCACGGTCGTGCGCCCGGGCGGGATGCTGAGGCTCAGCCGGTCCACGGCCGGCTCGCCGTCGTAGTGGTAAGAGAGCTGCTGCAGTTCGAACATGGCGGCCCCGGCGGAATGCGCGGCCAGTTTATGCGATCGCCGGGCCCCTGCCGCATAATGCGGCCATGAGAACCCGCCTCGCCCTGCTGCTCTTCCTGCTGCCGGCCCTCGCCCAGGCGGGGGACTGCCGCAGCCTGCTGCAGCCCCTGCTGCTGGCCACGGTCCCGGACCCGCAAGAGCTCGCCGAGGTGCGTGCGCTGTGCGAGGCCGCGGCTGAGGCCGGCGATGCGGATGCGCTCTACCAGTCCGCGCTGTTCCGGCTGGGGCTCGGGGGCGAGTGGGCGCCCGAGGAGGCGACGCCGCGCATCGTCAGCGCCGCCACCGCGGGTGTCGCCGAGGCGCAGTACTGGATGGCCTGGCAACGCGAGAGCGGGCCGCTGCTGGCCGATGACGCGGACGAGGCCCTCTACTGGTACCGGCAGGCGGCCGGGCGCGAGCATCGCCTCGCGCTGGAGCGGCTGGCAGGCGCCTATTCGCGGGGGGAGCTGGGACTCCCCGTGGACGAGGCGCTGGCCGCCGAGTATCGCGCCCGGGCCGCAGCCTGCATGGACTGATCTCTTGAAGGTCGTCTACACCGCAGCCAACCTTGCGCTGGTCGGCTACGTCCGCGGCGTGCTTGAGGACAGCGGCATCCCGTGCCGGATGCGCAACGAGTTCCTGTCCGGCGTGGCCGGCGAGCTGCCGCCGATCGAGTGCTGGCCACAGGTGGTCATCGATGACCACAGCCTGGAGGACAGCGCGCGGGTAATTGTCGAGGAGCTGATGTCGGCGGCTGATCGCGCCGGGGCGCCCTGGCGCTGCCGCGGGTGCGGGGAGACGATCGAGGCACAGTTCACCGACTGCTGGAACTGCGGGCGGGGGATGCCGGCGCCGGTAGTTGACTGAGGCTCACAGCTCGGCCGGGACCAGCGGCTCGCCCTTCACGTGGAACGCCTTGCCGCTGTCGACGGCCGCCAGCACGCGGTGGATGCAGCGCGGGCTCTGCAGTGCCTGGAACACGACGTCGCCGAGGTCGGTGCGGTTGATGTAGCCGATCACGTGCGGACTGTCGACCAGCATGGGGCCGCCGCGCCCGGGGCGCAGCGTCAGGCCGCCGGAGCGGATGATCGTCCACGGCAGCTCGGTCGCGCGCAGCGCCCGCTCGGCCCAGTTCTTCGCCTTCAGCGCCTTGCCAATGAAGGCCTTGACGAAAGGGTCCACCGAGTCCGAGCTGTCTCCGCAGCCGATTGAGGTGGTCAGGATGAAGCGGGTGACGCCGGCCCCGGCGGCGGCATGAATCAGGTTCAGGTTGCCCTGGCTGTTCAGCTGCGGGCTGCCGCCGATGAAGCAGACGACAGCCAGCGGGCCGGGGTAGCGGGCGAGCAGCGCGTCGACCTCGGCGCGCTCGAGCAGGTCAATGCGTTCCAGCGGAATGTCGAGGCGGCCAAGCGTACTGGACTGGAGGCCCGGCCAGTTGACCCCCACCACCGGCTGACCGTCACGCACCAGCAGCTGCACCAGGCGCAGGCCGGGATCGGTCGCGGCGCCGATGACCAGGGTCGTGGCAGCGGAGTCGGACATCCGGGATCCCTGCAGGGTGGCAGGAGGGATGGTAGCGCAGGTCAGGGGGGGGGTGGTTCGGGAGGCGGCGGGGATCCGGTTCGCGAATGAATTCGCTCCCACAAGCAAGGCACGGGCCACAAGCAAGGCACGCGCCGCAAGGAAGGCATGCCCCCCACAGGGCAAGCTACCGCTGTGGGAGCGAATTCATTCGCGAACTATTGATTACCGAACTCCGCTCATCCCCCGGCTTCGCCCCACCGCCATCAGCACTGCGAGCGCCGAAGCCAGCAGTGGCAGCGCAGCAGGAATGGGCACGACCACGGTGCGCAGCACGCTGAACGTATCGGCGATACCAGGGTTCTCGGCGGCAAAGGCTGCATTCAGCTCGAACACCGGGTCAGCCCAGGCGCTCAGCGTCACATCCAGCGGACCGGTGATCGGGTCTGATCCGAAGACCGAGGTGCTGAGCTGCGCGATCGCATCGAGGCTGATCCAGTATTCCAGGTTCGGGGCCACCATCACGGTCTCGACAACGTCGATGCCAATGGCCTCCTCGATACCGCCGGCTCCGGCAAAGCCGGCGAAGGCACCGCCCCGCAGCAGCACGTTGGCCATGAAGCCTCCGTCAGGGACGGGCGCGAGCGTGGCGATGTCGATCAGGCTCATCTGGCCCAGGGCAAAGGTCTGCAGCATGCCCTGGCCCTGCAGCGCGCCGGTCGCATCGTCCATGGTTGCGGAGACACTGAAGCGCACGTCGACCGGGATCGGCCCGGGCACGTCACCGGCCACACTGAACGTGACCTTCTGCCACTCGCTGGCGGAGGCCTGCACCGGCGAGAACACGCTGACCGGCCCCTCGGCATCGCTGACGCCCTGCACCGACGCGCTGACGAGGTCGTTGCCGGCGCTCGAGCTGAACGTTAGCGTGACGTCGTCGATCTGGTGGACAAAGTTGCTGACCCTTGGGAGCGGCGGCGGTGCAAAGCAGCCCGGCACGCCGACCGCACAGGCGCCCTGGGCGAGAAAAATCGGATTCGGGAAAGTCGGGATCTGCACCCCGGCGAAGGCAATGGCCTGGTTCGGGATTTCGCCCAGGCTGAAATTGCCGCTGCCGCGCGGATCCTGGTCGAAGGTGGTCGAGACGTCCCGCTGGATGCTGACCCCGGAGACTGTCTGTTGGGCCGAAGCTGGAGACAGACTGACCGCCATGGCGAGGATGGAAAGGAACTGGGGTGCGAGGCTGCGCATGGCTATCCTCCCCGGCCGCTGGTTGTAGGTGATTGGTGTCGCGGCGCAGTATGGGTTGACCGTAGCAGACGCGTCTGAGGGTGTCATCCCCCAATCGGGTGGTCAAGGAGCGGCCAGTCGGTCGGGAATCGCCCTGTCGGAGCGGGTGTGGGTGTGAGTGTGGGTGTGAGTGTGGGTGTGAGTGTGGGTGTGAGTGTGGGAGCGGCTTCAGCCGCGAACC
>JAFIFS010000081.1 GCA_020831895.1 Chromatiales bacterium | reverse complement strand
CCGCAGGGATGCGGCGCCCGAGCCTCCAGGGACGGATTCACGGCGTGTCCGGGATAGCGGCACCTGCCGACGCACCACTACCAGCGCAAATGAAACGAGTGCAGCTTCCTCCAGGCAAAAAAGAACCCGCTATGCAGCGGGTTCCCTTCGTGTTGGCTGGGGGACCAGGATTCGAACCTGGATTCTCGGAGTCAGAGTCCGATGTCCTACCGTTGGACGATCCCCCAGAGGATCGGTAAGTCCAGACGACCC
This sequence comes from Chromatiales bacterium, assembly GCA_020831895.1. Classification (GTDB taxonomy): domain Bacteria; phylum Pseudomonadota; class Gammaproteobacteria; order Steroidobacterales; genus JAFIFS01. The sequence continues at coordinate 22,720 of JAFIFS010000081.1, read as the reverse complement.
CGAGGTGCGCCTAGCGCTTGGAGAACTGCGGCCGCCGGCGCGCCTTGCGCAGGCCCACCTTCTTGCGCTCCACCTCGCGCGCATCGCGCGTGACGAAACCGGCCCGACGCAGCGGGCTGCGCAGAGCCTCGTCGTAGGCAATCAGCGCGCGCGTGAGCCCGTGGCGGATCGCGCCCGCCTGGCCAGTCGTGCCGCCCCCGGCAACGGAGACCGTGATGTCGAAGCGGCCGTGCAGGTCACTCAGGTCCAGCGGCTGGCGGACGATCATCCGGGCCGTCTTGCGCCCGAAGAACTCGTCCAGCGGACGATTGTTCACCATGATGTTGCCGCTGCCCGGGCGCAGGAAGACTCGTGCCGTTGACGCCTTGCGCCGACCCGTTCCGTAATACTGTTCGCTTGCCATGTTTTTCAGTGCCTGCCGTTCAGATTTCCAGAGCCTGAGGCTGCTGGGCGGTGTGCTCGTGCTCGGGACCGCTGTACACCTTGAGCTTGCGCAGCATGCGCCGGCCCAGGCTGTTCTTCGGCAACATGCCCTGGACCGCGTGCGTCAGAGCGCGCTCCGGATGCTCGGCCAGCAGCTTCTCGAGGGTAGTCGACTTGAGGTTGCCGATGTAGCCAGTGTGCCGGTGGTACATCTTGTCCTTGAGCTTGTTGCCCGTCACCCGGATGCGCTCGGCGTTGACCACGACAATGTAGTCACCGGTGTCCACATGCGGCGTGAACTCGGGCTTGTGCTTGCCGCGCAGGCGGCGGGCAATCTCCGAGGCCAGCCGCCCCAGCGTCCGACCGTTGGCGTCGACCAGGTACCAGCCGCGCTTAACTTCATCAGGCTTTGCCGAATATGTACGCATGTCCAGAATTCTCGTGGCCGGGGCCGGCCCGGGCTGCCCTGCGGGCGAAAGGTCGGCAATTGTAGGGATGCCGGCGGCCTTTTTCAATTCCGCGGACACGGACAGGCAGCTGGCGTCACCCGCTCATGCTGCATAACAGCGAGGCGCTTCAGAACCGCCACTCCAGCGCCAGGTCGACCAGCGTGTCGGTATTGCGGCTGCCCGCCGGCACCGAGGTGTTCCGGGTCAGGGTATATCCCAGCACCATCGCCAGGTTGCCCACGATGTTCGCGCTGAGCTCCGTGACCGACTCGAGCCGGGTGTTGTCCGAACCACTGACCGCGGTGCCAGCCTGGTTGAAGCTCGCGGTCTCGCTGATCTGCCAGGTGTAGTCTAAGCCGGCCTTGCCGACCGCCTCGTTGTCCGAGCTGCCATCCCGCAGCCTGGACTGCCGCGCACCGGCACCGATCGTGAGGTCCAGGCGCTGACGGTCGGTCTTGAGGGCCCGCCAACCCAGACCAAGGACCTCGGAAATCTGCTGGTCGAAGCCGCTGAACTTGTCCTTCAGGTAGTCGAGGTCGCCGAACACGAAAACCTGCGGGTTGATGTCCCACTGGCTGTTCAGCGAGGCGCGATACGCCTCGGCCGTGGTCTGGTCGTCCTGGCTCGCGCCCACGGCGGAGGCCGTGAACGTGTGATGCCAGCGATTGCGGTCATAGTTCACCCGGGTGCGAAAGTTGACCGTCTCGCTGTCCGTGTTGCCGCCGACCGCGACGTACCCGAACCTGACGCTGCCCGACCAGGGACCCTCCCTGGCCTCGTCAGCCAGCACCAGCGGCGAACAGGCCATAGTTGCGGCCAGCAAGGCCAGCACCCTGAGTCCATCCATCTTGATCTTCTCCCTGCAGGCTTGGGTTTGCGCGCCGAGCGGCGCTATTATCGCTACGCATGATAGCAATCTTTAACACGGGCGTGGGCGGGTCCAGGTCGTGAGCGGGCGGCAGGCTACCAGCGCTGACCGGCTGATTGCCGAAGTCGACCATGCGCTGCGCACGCTGGCGGGGCCCGCACGCACGGCGCGGTCCAGTCCCGCCGACGGCGAAGACCCGGAGCTGTCGCCGGAGCAGGCACGCCTGTCCGCCAGGCTCATGCGCATCAACCACGCTGGCGAGGTGGCGGCGCAGGCGCTCTATCGAGGCCAGGCGGCGCTGGCGCGGGACCCGGCGTTGCGCGAACGGCTGCTTGCTGCAGCGGCCGAGGAGCAGGACCACCTCGGCTGGTGTGCAGGCCGGCTGGCCGAGCTCGGCCACCGTCCCAGCCGTTTTGACCCGCTGTGGTACGCGGGCGCCTTCACGCTGGGCGCGCTGGCAAGCCTGGCCGGCGACCGTGTCAGCCTCGGCTTCCTGGCCGAGACCGAGCAACAGGTGGCCCGCCACCTGGACGATCACCTCGAACGGCTGCCAGATTCGGACTCGGCCAGCCGCAGGGTGCTCGAGCGGATGCGCAGCGAGGAGCTCGCGCATCGCGAGGCGGCGCTGGACGATGGTGGCCTCATGCTTCCTGCCCCGGTGCGCCATGCAATGTGGGCAGCCTCCCGGGTCATGACCACGCTGTCCGGCTGGCGCTGAACGGCCCGTCCCGGGCCCCAACCTGTGAGCTGGCTCACAGATTCGGCATCTGGTGGTTTGCCGGTGCTTGGGCATCGCTTAGCATCCGGGCTCAGCATTGAACATATTGTTACGAACTGTTCATTGCCCGGTTTCTTAGGGATGGGTTTCTTGGGGAGGAGTACCAGATGGTCAACAACGCGAAACCGCTCAGTGAAGTGCCGGTGATCAACCGGTTCCTGACGTACTGCAGGGTCCGCTCGGTGCCCAGCAAGACCGTGACGATCCATGCCGGCGACGTGCCGGACAGCCTCTACTACATCATCGACGGCTCGGTCGAGGTGATGATCGAGGACGAGGACGGCAACGAGATGGTGCTGGCCTACCTGAACAAGGGCCAGTTCTTCGGCGAGATGGGGCTGTTCCACCAGCAGCCGGCCCGCAGCGCGTGGGTACGCACCCGGACTGCCTCCGAGATCGCCGAGATGACCTACGCCCGCTTTCGCCAGATCGCCAGCGAAAGCCCGGGCCTGGTGTTCGAGCTGGCCACGCAGCTTGCGACGCGCCTCGACCGCACCAACCGGAAGCTCGGCGACCTTGCCTTCGTCGATGTCACCGGCCGGGTTGCGCACGCGATCATGGACCTGTGCAACGAGCCGGACGCGATGACTCACCCTGACGGCATGCAGATCAAGGTCAGCCGCCAGGAGCTGAGCCGCCTCGTCGGCTGCTCCCGCGAGATGGCCGGTCGCGTGCTCAAGGTGCTCGAGGAACAGGGACTCATCACGGCCAGCGGCAAGACGATCGTCGTCTTCAACGCGCGGCCCAAGCCGAAGGCCCGCCCGGTCGTGCTCCAGGCGAGCTGACAGCCTCAACCTGCCGCGGCGATCTCGGCGCGCATGCGCGAGATCGTCGCGGCATAGTCCGGGCTGCCGAAGATGGCGGAACCGGCCACGAACATGTCCGCGCCGGCAGCCGCGACGTCTGCGATGTTGCCCGTCTTGATGCCGCCGTCGACTTCCAGCCGCACCTCACCGCCGAGCGCGTCTATGCGCTTGCGAGCTGCTCGTATCTTTTCGAGCGTTCGCGGTATGAAGGCCTGCCCCCCGAAGCCGGGGTTAACCGACATCAGCAGCACCAGGTCCAGCGCGTCCAGCGTGTGATCCAGCCAGTCGAGTGGCGTGGCCGGGTTCAGCACGAGTCCCGGGCGGCAGCCCAGGTCACGGATCAGCGCTATGGTCCGGTCCACGTGGGTGCTGGCCTCCGGGTGAAAGCTGATCCAGGTCGCCCCTGCGTCGGCAAACGCGCGCGCCAGCTCGTCCACCGGGCTGACCATCAGGTGCACGTCGATCGGGGCCGTGATGCCATGGTCGCGCAGCGCCTTGCAGACCAGCGGCCCCACCGTCAGGTTGGGAACGTAGTGGTTGTCCATCACGTCGAAGTGGACCACGTCGGCACCCGCGGCAAGCACGGCTTCGACCTCTTCGCCCAGTCGTGCAAAGTTGGCCGACAGGATCGACGGGGCAATCAGTGGCTGCTGGCGGGACACGCTTCGACTCCCTGGGTGCCGGCTGGCGGGGCCGGAATACTAGCATGCCGGCCAGCTGGGCCCGCGCTGCAGGCAGCATCAGCCGGAGCGTCTGCGCTCGCGGATCAGCTCGTAGGCGCCGCGGATCTCACGCGTGCGCTCCGCCGAACGCTTGAGCTCCTCGGGACTGCCTCCGCGGGCAAGCTGCTTGTCAGGGTGATGCCGGTTCATCAGCCGGCGATAGGCGCGCTGCACTTCCTCGTCGCTGGCGGAGGCTTCAAGTCCCAGCACCTTGAATGCATGGGCCAGCCCGCCGTCCGCGGCGTCGGCTGCCCGGCGCGGCCTCTGCCAGCCGAAACCACGACGGGCCCGGGCCAGGGCCTCGAGCTGCGCAAGCTCGACACGACCCAGACCCAGCTCGTCGGCGACCTGGTTCACTACCAGGCGCTGCCGCCGCTCCATCTGCCCCGTCTCCAGCACGAAGTCGAGCTGGGCCTGCAGGAAGGCGCGGGCGAGCGGGCCTCCCGCGCCGATCGCCTGGGAAAGGCGCCTGAGCTGGACGCGCAGGGGAAAATCGGCCGGTTTGCCGCGGTTGAAGAGCGCAATCGCCTCACGCTGACGCCCCGGGTCCAGCCGCAGCTGGCGCATCATCTGGCGAGCGGCGGCGATCTCAACCTCGGAGACGCGCCCGTCCGCCTTGGCCAGGTGGCCCATGACCAGGAACAGCGACTCGAAGAACAAGGCATCTGCGGCCGGGTCGAGACGGGCCCGCTGGCGGCGCCGGCGAGCGCCTCCCCCGCCAAAGCCACGGTCGAACTGGTGGCCCAGCACGGCCCCGACCACAGCGCCCAGCGGACCGCCGACCAGCAGGCCCAGCGCACCGCCGCCCAGCTTGCCAATCCAGTTCACGGGGAAGCGCCGCCTGCTCTGCGCCGCATCGACCTAACCGCTAGAATAGCTCGCATACTCTGCAACTTGTGACCGGACCAGGCACCATGGGCGAGGCTGATTGCGCAGACGCGCTGTACGAATCAACATTGACAGCGCTGCCGCGGCTGAGTCAAGGCAAGGTCCGTGACATCTACGAAATCGACGCGGGCCACCTGCTGATCGTCACCAGCGACCGGCTGTCGGCCTTCGACGTCGTGCTGCCCGACCCGATACCCGGCAAGGGCGAGGTATTGACCGCGCTGTCGAACTTCTGGTTTGGCCGCACCGGCCACATCGTGCGCAACCACCTCGCCGACCTGCGCCTCGAGGACATCATCCCCGATGCAGCCCAGCGCAGCCAGGTTGCCACGCGCGCGACCATCGCCCGGCGCCTGCGCCCGCTGCCCATAGAGGCCGTGGTGCGCGGCTACCTGATCGGCTCGGGCTGGAAGGACTACCGCAGCAACGCCAAGCTCTGCGGAATACCGCTGCCCGCCGGCCTCGAGCTCGCAGCGCAGCTGCCCGAGCCGCTGTTCACCCCGGCCACCAAGGCCGAGGTGGGCGCCCATGACGAGAACATCAGCTTCGACAGGGCCGCAAGCCTCGTCGGGACCGAGCTGGCGGAGCGCGTGCGCGAACTTTCCATAGCGCTTTACCTGTTCGGCGCAGCGCACGCGCGCGAGCGGGGCATCATCATTGCCGACACCAAGTTCGAGTTCGGGCTCGACGATGCCGACGAGCTCTACCTGATCGACGAGGTCATGACCTGCGACTCCTCGCGCTTCTGGGATGCGCAGGAATACCGGCCGGGGACCAGCCCGCCGAGCTTCGACAAGCAGTTCGTCCGCGACTACCTGGAGACGCTGGACTGGAACAAGACCCCGCCGGGCCCCCGGCTGCCCCCGGACGTCATCGCCAGGACCACGGAAAAATACCGGCTGGCGCTGCGCAGGCTGACCGGACCAGCCAGGCAATCGTGAACAGAAACCTGGCCACGCGGATCGACGCCCTGTTGTGGCACCCGCGGCTGGCTGGATTGCGCGGACCGGCCCGCATGGGGCTGGACACCCTGCGCTTCGTCTACGCCGTCCTGCGCGACATCTTCCGCGGCGAGCTGACGCTGCGCGCCATGGGGCTGGTCTACGTGACCATCCTGTCGATCGTCCCCGTCCTCGCGATCAGCTTCTCCGTGCTGAAGGCCTTCGGCTTCCATCGGCAGCTCGAGCCGCTGCTCTACAACCTGCTGCTCCCCCTGGGTGAGCGTGGTGCCGAGCTCACCGACCAGGTGATCGGGTTCGTCGACAACGTTCAGGGCAACCTGCTCGCCGGCCTGGGCCTCGCGCTGCTGTTCTTCACCACGCTGTCGATGGCGCAGAAGGTCGAGGACAGCTTCAACCACGTCTGGCGCGTCAACCGCCCGCGCGCGATCGGCAAGCGCTTCAGCGAATACTTCGCGGTGCTGCTGGTCGGTCCGGTCGTGATGGTGACGGCCATCGCACTGCTCGCCGCCCTGCGCAGCACGTTCCTCATCGAGACGCTGGCCGACTGGCGGTTCGTGCGCCTGCTGGCCGATGCCTGGGGTCAGCTGGCCCCCTACCTGCTGGTCTGCGCGGCATTCAGCTTCATCTACTGGTTCGTGCCCAACACCCGGGTGACACTACGCGCAGCGGTGGCGGGTGGCATCGTCGGCGGCATCCTCTGGGCCACCTCGGCCGCGCTGTTCGCTGCCTTCGTGGCTGGATCCACCCAGGCTCTGACGATCTACGCGACCTTCGCCATCGTGATCATCGCGCTGATATGGCTGCACCTGTGCTGGCTGATCCTGTTGATCGGAGCACAGGTGGCCTTCTACGTCCAGCACCCGGAATACCTGCAGCTCGGCTATCGCGACCCGGGCGTCAGCGCACGCCAGCGCGAGCAGATCGCCCTGACCGCGATGCTGGTGGTCGGCCAGAGCTTTCGTGGCGCCACCGAACCCGTCACCGAGGACGGCCTTGCCGCGCACATGCGCCTGCCCGTCATCGTCCTGAACCCGGTACTGGACCGCCTCACGGAAGCAGGCCTGCTGACCCGTACCACCGGCAACCAGCTGATGCCGGCGCGGGAGCCCGCACAGATCATGCTACGCGAGATCCTGTTCGCGGTTCGCGAGCCGGCACAGGGCACAGGAAGCTCCGGGGCCCGGTGGCCGGCGCCGGTCACGATGCTGGTCGGGCGCATCCAGTCGGCGCTGGAGCAGAGCCTGGGCGAAGAGACGCTGGCCGGTTTCCTCGATCGCGCAGAGCAGCCGGCAACCGGCGCCGCACCGGCCCAGGGGGAGCAGGCGGGGTGAGGCCTCAGCTGCCTGCCAGCGTCATCTGCTCGAGCAGCACGGACCCGCAGAGCACGCCGCCGCGGCGGTCGACGTCGTTCCCGACCGCGATGATCTGCCGGTACATGTCGCGCAGGTTTCCGGCGATCGTGATCTCGCTGACCGGATAGGCCAGCTTGCCCTGCTCCACCCAGAAGCCGGCCGCACCGCGAGAATAGTCGCCAGTCACGGCGTTCACGCCATGACCCATCAGCTCGGTCACCAGCAGGCCGCTGCCCATCTCCCGGAGTAGCCCGTCGAAATCCTGGCCCGTGTCGTTGACAACCAGGTTGTGCGCGCCACCCGCGTTGCCGGTACTCTGCAGGCCCAGCTTGCGCGCATAGTAGCTGCCCAGCATGTAGCCGCGCAGCACACCGTCCTCCACCAGCACGCGGTCCCGGGTAGCGACGCCCTCCTCGTCGTAAGCTGCACTCGACTGGCCTCCATGCAGGTGCGGCAACTCGTCGATGCGCAGCCATTCGGGAAACAGCTGGGTGTCGATGCTGTCGACCAGGAACGAAGAGCGCCGGTAGATGCTGCCGCCACTGATGGCCCCGACCAGGTGGCCAACCAGTCCCCGGGCGAGTCGCGCAGGGAACAGCACCGGCACCTTGCGCGTCCCGAGCTTGACCGATCCCAGCCGGGCGACGGTCCGGCGTCCCGCCTCGCGCCCCACGGCCTCGGCGTCCTCCAGCCCGGCCGGATCACGCGCGACCGTGTACTCGTAGTCCCGCTCCATCTGCGCGCCGGCTCGCGCAATCACTGCGCAGCTCAGGCTGTGCTGCGAGTCGCGGTAGCCAGCCAGGAAGCCGTGGCTGTTGCCATAGCAGCGTGACCCGGCGTAGGTGCTCAGCGATGCCCCCTCGGAATTGTCGATGCGGGGATCGGTATCGAGCGCAGCAGCCTCGCAGCGGGTCGCGATCTCGATCGCGCCGGCTGGCGTGACAGCCCAGGGGTGGTAGAGATGAAGGTCCGGGATGTCCGTGGCCAGACGCTCCGGGTCGGCCAGTCCGGCCGCAGCATCCTCGGCGCCGAAGCGTGCCAGTGAGAGCGCCTTGCGCACAGTCTCCTCGACCGCAGCCGGCCGCAGGTCCGAGGTGCTCGCGCTCCCCTTCTTCTGGCCCAGGTAAACCGTGACCCCGAGGCCCTGGTCCTGGTGATGCTCGAGCGTCTCGACCTCGCGCTTGCGCACGGTGACGGACAGTCCGGTTCCGGCGCTGGCCGAGGCCTCGGCCTGGCTGGCACCCAGCCGGCTGGCCAGCGCCAGTGCCTCGGCAATCACCGAATTCAGTTCCTCGACTCCGCGCTGCCGCGATTCGCTCATGCTGCAGGATCCACTGTTTGCTGGAAGGCCAGGCAGTTTAGCAGGCCCTTGCGGGACTACCGCCCGGCACGGCCGGGTTCAGCCCGTACCACCTACCGTAAGGCCGTCGACCCTGAGCGTCGGCTGGCCGACGCCCACCGGGACCGACTGACCGTCTTTGCCGCAGGTGCCGATGCCGTCATCCAGCGAGAGGTCGTTGCCGACCATCGAGACTCGCCGCAGTACGGTTGGCCCGTCCCCGATCAGCGTCGCGCCCCGGATGGGCGCACCGAGGCGGCCGTTTTCGATCAGGTAGGCCTCGCTGGCCGAGAACACGAACTTGCCCGAGGTGATGTCCACCTGGCCGCCACCGAAATTGCGCGCGTAGATCCCGCGTGGCACCGAGGCAATGATCTCTTCAGGGTCGTGCGGGCCCGGCAGCATGTAAGTGTTGGTCATCCGCGGCATCGGCAGGTGCGCGAAAGACTGCCGCCGCCCGTTCCCGGTCGCCGGCACCCCCATCAGCCTTGCATTGGTCCGGTCCTGCATGTAGCCACGCAGGCGGCCGTTCTCGATCAGCGTCGTGCAGCTGGTCGGCGTGCCCTCATCATCCATGTTGAGCGAGCCGCGGCGGTTTGGCAGCGTGCCGTCATCGACGACGGTGCAGTGCTCCGTCGCCACCTCCTCTCCGATGCGCCCGGCGAAGGCCGACGTGCCCTTGCGGTTGAAGTCGCCCTCCAGCCCGTGGCCGATCGCCTCGTGCAGCAGCACCCCCGGCCAGCCGGGACCGAGCACGACGGTCAGCTCGCCCGCCGGTGCGGCGACGGACTCCAGATTGACCAGCGCCTGGCGGACGGCTTCGCGGGCATAGCCAAGGGCGCGCTCGCCCTCGACGAAGAACCCGTAGCCGGTGCGCCCGCCACCGCCGGCATGGCCCTGCTCGCGCCGGCCCTCGTGCTCGACGATGACCGAGACGCTCATCCGGACCAGCGGGCGCACGTCAGCGGCCAGCGTGCCGTCGCTGGCACAGACCAGCACGATCTCGTGCACCCCGACGAGGCTCGCGTTGACCTGGCGCACGCGCGGGTCGGCCGCCCGGGCCGCCTGGTCCACCGACTGCAGCAGTGCGACCTTGTCCTCGTCGCCAAGACTGCCGAGCGGATCCACTGGCAGGTAGAGCGCGTGGCTGCTGCGCTGCTGCCAGGCCTGCACGCTGCCCTGGCCGCCCTGGCGCGCGATCGCCGCGGCAGCGCCGGCGGCATGGGAGAGTGCCGGCGCGATGATCTCGTCGGAGTAGGCGAACCCGGTCTTGTCGCCGGCGACCGCACGCACACCGACACCCTGCTCGATGCTGTAGGCGCCTTCACGGACGACGCCGTCCTCGAGGACCCACGACTCATGGCGCGAGACCTGGAAGTAGAGGTCGGCCAGGTCCACGTCACCGCGCAACAGACTGCCCAGCGCGGCGGTGAGCTGCTGGTCGCGGATACCCGCGGCGTCGAGGATCGTGCTGCGTGCGAGTGCCAGCGGTTCGATGTTCATGTCCTTCACGGTCTCTCCTTGCAGGATCTATCGGTCAGCCGCGGGCAAGCCCGGGCCGGCGGTGCTCCAGCACCGGAAACTGTTCACGCAGGCGCCCGAGCCGGTCGGTATCAATCCGGGCCAGCACCAGCCCCGGCCTGGTGGACACGGCCGCGACCACTGCACCCCAGGGATCGATCACCATCGAGTGCCCCCAGGTCTGCCGGCCACCCGGGTGGGTACCTGTCTGCGCGGCAGCGGCCACGTAGCAGAGGTTCTCTATGGCGCGCGCGCGGAGCAGGGTCTCCCAGTGCGCGGCTCCAGTGCGCCGGGTAAACGCGGCAGGTACGGCCAGCAGGTCCAGCCCGCCGGAAGACATGCGCCGGAACAGTTCCGGGAACCTGAGATCGTAGCAGACCGCCACGCCCAGCCTGCCCCACGGGGTCTCCAGGACCAGCGGCGCGCGGCCGGGCGTGGTGCTGGCCGACTCCAGGTAGGCCTCGCGCGAGTCCGGCACCCGTACATCGAACAGGTGCAGCTTGTCGTAGCGGCCAACCCGCTGTCCGGAAGCGTCATAGACACAGCACGCCGCATAGGGACGGGCGGGATCGCGGCTGCGCAGCGGGATGGTGCCACCGACGACCCACAGCTTGAGCTCTGCGGCGCAGGTAGCGAGAAACTCCTGCAGCGGTCCTCGTCCATTGCGCTCGGCGATGCCCGCGCGGGTCCGCTCATCCTGGGACATCAGCGCGAAGTTCTCGGGCAGTACGGCAAGCTGGGCACCCTCACCTGCCGCCGCCGTCAGGTAGCGGCGGGCGCGCCGCAGGTTCACCGCAACATCATCGCCGGAACTCATCTGGATTCCGGCCACGCAGACCCTGGCCATCAGTCGCGCTCCTCCATGTGTTCGTTGTCATCCTCGGCGGCCTGTTCAGCGTCCTGCAGCGGCAGCAGCAGCGGCTCCAGGGGCTCGGGCAGCACCTCGGCCAGGTAGCGCTCGCAGTCACGAAACGGCGTAGTGTCGATCTCGCTTCGTTGGACCCGGCTGACGACCGGCTGTTCCCAGTCGCCGGTAATCCGGTAATAGGTCTCTCCCAGCGCCGCCAGCGGCCGGCGGAAGATCTGCGAAAGCAGCAGCACGGTGGCGCCGATGGCCGGCCCGCCGACGAAGCCGCCGATCGCGAGCACGTCCGACACGTGCGGCCGCACGACGGCAAGCTGCTCGTAGTCCCGATCCTTCAGGCCCACGCGACCGACCAGAGCGATGTCGGTAACGGACCCCTCGAGACCCAGGTTGCAGGTCCACGCGTTGCCCGACTCCAGCCGGAAGTCGCCGCGCAGCTCGTCGAAGGTCAGCCCGCGGTCGAGCACGTCGCGGAAATCCAGCGCCAGGCGCTTGGGCAGCGCCGCGATACTCAGCAGGCCGAGAAAGCGGCCCCCGCCCGGTTCCAGCTGCAGCAGCTGGCCGCGCCGCATCTCGATACGGACGTTGCCATTGGCCACCTCGGCCGGGTTCTCACCAGGCCCGCCGCGCCAGGCCAGGTCCAGCTCGAGGCGGGCACGGTTGCCATCGATCACCGGCTCGTAGCCGAGCGCAGCCAGCGTTGCGGCGATGTCGCGGCTTTCCAGCACCAGGGACAGCTCGGTGCGCTCGCGACCGTCCTCAGGCATCAGCCAGGCCGCGCTGCCGGTCACCGTGAAGGCTTCGCTGGTCGCCTGCAGAGGCTCCACGCGCAGGCCCTGGTCGGTGCGCAGCGCCTGCGTGTCCAGCTGGCCCAGGTGAAGCTCGCCGAAGCGGAAATCGCCGATCGCAACCTGCGCCGGCAGCACGCGCCGCGGATCGGCGATGCGCCCGTTCTCCTCGGCGGGATCCGGCCGTGGCAGCGGGGCCGCCAGCCAGAGACGGTCCAGATCTACCTGGACCGGACGCTCGTTGTCAGCCAGCAAGGGCACCTCGATGCGTCCCGCCACGGCCGGGGCATCGATACTGACCTGCCAGGCAGCACCGTTGCGCTGCGCCTCCACGGCCACGGCCTCGAACTCGCGCCCCAGCACCTCCAGGCGATCGACCGCGAGATCGACCCGGCGCAGCAGCGCGGGCAGCTGCTCGCCCTCCTGCGTCATGGCCAGCGACAGCCAGTCCTCGAGCTGCAGGCGCTCGACGAAGCCGTCTATCCGCAGGCCCTCCTCGTCCGGAACGGCGACCGGCGGCACACCGGCCTGCACGAGGCCACGGCGCAGCTGCCAGCCGGCCTCAGCCTCGTCCTCGAACAGCAGGGCCGCATGGATTCCGCGTTGGAGACCGGCTCGCAGCTCGAAGGCACGCTGGGCGGGCTGCAGCTCGATCTCCAGTTCGAGGTTCTCCGCCACGCCCACGGATTTGTCCAGCGGCGCCGGGAGGCGGCTCGCTACGTCGAACAGCGAAGACTCGACGCTGATCCTCACCGGGAGCGCATCTTCGCCAGGCTCCCGCTGGGGAAACCGGACGACAGTCCGCCATTCGGCGCCCCCCTCGAGCCGGTCGGTCCAGGGTATGCGGAAGGCCTCGCCGATCTGCCCTATGGGCGTGCTGCCGATGGCTTCCGCGACCTGGCCGACAGCCGGTTCCTCCGGAGGATCAGCCATGAGGCTGACCGTCACGGGCTCACCCAGGAAACGCGCACGCACGTCCGTAGCGAGCACGCGCGTGTTTGCAACCTGGATCTCGCCCTCGATCGCCTCGAGCGCATGCGGGAAATCGCCAAGCGCCAGGCGTCCGTCACTGATGCCTGCCTTGGCATCGAGCCACCAGTCGCGCGGCGACTGCAGGGGGATCGCGAGGTCCAGGCGCGCGTCGAGCACGCCGGCGGCTGCAACCTGGTCCAGCGTCGGGCCGAGAACCTCACGCAGCGGGCTCGCCTGCATGAACTCGAGCAGCGCCTGCGCGGCCAGCGGCTGGGCCGCGCTCACCTCGAGCTGCGGCTGGCGCAGGTTGACGATGTCGATGTCGGCATCGGAAAACGCAATGCCGCCGATACGGCCGCGGTTGCTGCGCGAGTACAGGCGTATCCCGTCGATCACGACGGTGGCATCGGCAGACTCGATCAGCGGCCAGCCGGGTGCATAGTCGAGCGTCGCATCGCGGACATCGAGCTCGAGCACGAAGCGGCCGGGAACCCGCTCGTACGGAAAGCCGCGCGTGGGCCCTGACCAGTCGATGCGGGCCTGGTGCAGCTGCCCCGGGCCGATCGCGCGGTCGAGCCAGGCAAGCGCGGGCGGCGGCAGCCGCCTGGGGACGTAGCGCAGCGCGTCACGGGCACGCTCTGCGCTGATCTCGGCCTGCAGCGCGACCTCGGCCGGCCGGCCCGGACGCAGTGAAGCCTGAAAAGTGGTCCGGCCGGCCGCATAGTCGCTGCGCACCTCCAGTCCGTCGCTGGAGAGATCGAGGCCACCGGCCACGCGCTGCCAGCTCACGCGCCCGCGTGCCGAGCGCACTTCCAGCGGCTCGCTGAACAGACCAGGCCAGTTCAGTACGGCGTCTTCGCTGTCCAGCTCGAGCAGGCCGTCCTGTGCGCTGGCGGACAGCTGCCCGCTCAGACCAGAAAGAGCGACGCCCTCCGGCATGCGCAGGCCCAGGCGGGAAAACCCGCCTGTCAGGCTGAGCCCGGGCTCGGCACCAGGCTCGAGCTCGAGCTGCACCCGCCAGCCGAAAAGCTCCCCGCTGACCTCTGCCGGCAAGACGCGCTCGCGCAGGGGTGCACTGGCAATACCCGTCAGCAGCGGATACAGGTCATCGAGCGACAGCCACCCGGCCCGCAGGTCCAGCCGCTGAGCGCCACCCGGTTCGCCGGAGAAATCGAGGACGAATCCCGGCTCCGGCCAGGGCCTGCCACCCCGCGAGAACTCGAGTTCGTCGGCGACGACGGACCAGCCGTCTTCTCCGGCCACGTACCCGACCCGCAGCGCCAGCCGGTCCCAGGCCGGCCAGCCGGAATCGTCGGTCTCCTCTTCCGGCAGCAGCACCAGGCCGGTCAGCGCCGGACGCAGGCTCAGGCTGCGCACCGACCAGCCCCTGAGTCGTGCGCTGAGATCGAGGTCCAGTCGCCCAGCCTGCACCGGCGTCGGCATGTCAAGCGCCAGCGCCAGCCAGGTGTCGAGCGCGATATCGCGCGCCCCGAACTGCAGCTGCCAGTTGTCGTCACCCCGGCGCTCGCCAGCCAGCACGAGGTGGCGCGGTATCGCAGCTGTCAGTTCGACGCGACGACCGACCTCCTCGGGCAGGCCAAGCAGCACCTCCAGAGCCAGGCGCTCGCCATCCAGCCGCGCATCCAGGCGCGCCAGGTCGATGCTCACCGCCGGCACGACGCGGCGCTGGTCGATGAAGTCGAGCGTGATCTCGCGCAGCCGCAGGTCCATGCGGTAAAGCGGCCGCCCACCGGCAGGCCAGTCCAGCGGCCAGTCCAGCTCCGCGCCGTTCACGCGGATACGGTTGCGCTCATCGAGCCGCTCGACCGACAGCGCCGAGCCACTGACCATCACCCGGTCCGGTGCCAGCTCCCGGTACAGCAGCAGCGCTCGCAGGCTGAGCCCCAGCCGAAGCTCTTCGGCCTGGAACAGCGGTGCGTCGCTGCCGGGCAGGCTGACCTGGACATCCAGCAACCTGAGCTCGGGGCCCCTGATAGGCCAGGTGGCGGTGATACGGGCGAAGTCGACCTCCAGGCCGGTCGTATCGCCAGCGAGCTCGCGGATCTGGTCCTGGTAGTCCGGCACCAGCGGCAGCAGCAGGCGCAGGATGCCGACCAGAACGGCGAGCACGATCAGCAGGATCGCAGCGATGCGCAGCAGCCAGCCTGCGACGCGCCCTGCCAGCGCGAGAATCACGAGGTCACGCCCCTCTGCTCAGACCAGCACGACATCAAAGTGGTCGTAGTGCTGCAGTGCTTCGGTCTGCAGGCGGATCGGCTTGCCGGTCAGCTCCTCCAGCTCGGCCACGCTGGCCGCCTCCTCGTCCAGCAACAGGCCGATCACGTCCTCGTGGGCGAGCACGACGAGCTCGTTGAAGTCAAACTGGCGATGCTGGCGCATGATCTCGCGGAAAATCTCGTAGCAGACGGTCTCGGGACTCTTGACGCTGCCACGTCCGTTGCAGGTTGGACAAGGCTGGCACATCAGGTGTTCCAGGCTGTCGCGCGTGCGCTTGCGGGTCATCTCGACCAGCCCAAGCGGCGACACCTGCGTGATCTGCGTGCGGGCCGAGTCCTGGGCCAGGGCGCCGGACAGCGCATCGAGCACCTGGCGGCGGTGCAACTCCTGCTCCATGTCAATGAAGTCGATGATGATGATGCCGCCCAGGTTGCGCAGCCGCAGCTGGCGTGCGATCGAGAGCGCCGCCTCGAGGTTCGTGCGGAAGATCGTGTCCTCGAGGTTGCGGTGGCCGACGTAAGCCCCGGTGTTGACGTCCACCGTCGTCATCGCCTCGGTCTGGTCGATCACGAGGTAGCCGCCCGACTTGAGGTCGACCTTGCGCTGCAGGGCCTTCTGGATCTCGTCCTCCACGCCGTAGAGGTCGAAGATCGGCCGCGGGCCGGGGTACAGCTCGATCACCGGCTCCAGGTTCGGTATGAACCGGGCGGCGAACTCGCGCAGCGCCTTGTAAGAGTCGGGCG
The DNA here is from genome assembly GCA_020831895.1 of Chromatiales bacterium. Classification (GTDB taxonomy): domain Bacteria; phylum Pseudomonadota; class Gammaproteobacteria; order Steroidobacterales; genus JAFIFS01. The sequence goes on along the minus strand of JAFIFS010000081.1, from coordinate 7,006 downwards.
CATCGATCTGCACGCGGCCGATGCCGGGGATCGCGAGGTCACGCAGCACGCGGATCGCAAGCGGCAGGTCCTCGTGCACCAGGGAGCCGGCCGCCTGGGTGGCGGCCCGCGTCCGTATGCTCTGCCAGATTCTCTGCAGAAAAGCCTTGTCCGCATGCAGGGCCGCGGCATCCGCACCTTCGGCGGCGGTACGGACTATGTATCCGGCCGGATGCTCCGGATCCTGCAGCGCGACCATCTCGCTTCGCAACCGCTCGCGCTCGGTCTCGTCGTCGATACGGGAGGAAATGCCGATGCCGGTCCCGGCCGGCATGAAGACAAGGTAGCGCGACGGGATCGTGATGAAGGTGGTCAGGCGCGCGCCCTTGCCGCCGATCGCCTCCTTCATCACCTGGACTAGCACCTCCTCACCCTCGCGCAGCAGCTCACGGATGCCGGGCCTCGGGTCCCCGTTGCCGCTGGCCGGGCGGCCTGCCGGCGGCGCGATGTCGGAGGCGTGCAGGAAGCCCGTCCGCTGCAGGCCGATGTCGATGAACGCGGCCTGCATGCCCGGCAGCACACGCGCGACGCGGCCCTTGTAGATGTTGCCTACGAGGCCGCCACGCGAGGCCCGCTCGATGATGACCTCCTGCAGCACGCCACCCTGCACGACCGCCGCACGTGCCTCCCGTGTGCTCACGTTGATCAGGATCTCATCGAGCATCGTCACTTCCGTCAGGCAGCACGGGCAGCTGGTAGCCACATTCGGCAAGCAGTGCTGCCGTCTCGTACAGCGGCAGGCCCATCACCCCGGAGAAGCTGCCCTCCAGCCGGCTGATGAACAGGGCCGCGATACCCTGGACGGCGTAACCGCCCGCCTTGTCCGCAGGCTCACCGGTCCGCCAGTAGCGCTCCGCCTCCGCAGGCGTGACCTCGCGCATCGTCACGCGGCTGCGGCTGATCGCGGTCCGCACCCGCCCTTCGCTCTGCACCGCGACCCCGCTCAGCACCTCGTGCGTCCGGCCCGAGAGGGCGGCGAGCATGCGTGCTGCATCGGCCTGGTCGGCCGGCTTGCCGAACACGGCACCATCCAGCGTCACCAGCGTGTCTGCAGCGACGACGGCTGCGGGCGGTCCGTCCGGCAGCGCAGCCCCGGCAGATTCAGCCTTGAGCCTGGCCAGCCGCAGCACCAGCGCCTCGACCGTCTCACCCGGCCGGGGCGACTCATCCACCTCGACATCGAGCACCCTCGGCTCGAGGCCCAGCTGCGCCAGCAGCTCCCGGCGCCGCGGCGAACGCGAGGCCAGCCAGACCAGCCGGGACGACCCGCGCAGGCGACTCATGCCCGGTGATACGGGTGCTTGTGAAGGATAGACCAGGCCCGGTAAACCTGCTCGGCCAGCAGCACCCGGACCAGTCCGTGCGGCAAGGTCAGGCAGCCCAGCGACCAGGTCCTGTCGGCGCGCGCGCGCACCGCCTCGTCCAGGCCATCTGCGCCACCGATCAGCAGGGCCAGCCGTCCATGACTTTCCTCCCAGCCCGCCAGCGCCGTGGCAAGCTCCTTCGAAGTCCACTGTTTCCCGCGCTCGTCCAGCGCGACCGCCGGCTCACCCGGAGCCAGGCGTGCGAGCAGCTGCTCGCCCTCGCGCCGCACGGCCACGCCGGGCGTGCGGCGCGGCGCTGGCGGTATCTCGACAAGTTCCAGCGTCCAGCGCCGCGGCAGCCGGTCACGATACTCGGCGAAGCCGTGGTTCAGCCACTCATCGAGACGATGGCCGACGGCCAGGATCCGGATCAGCATACCGGCGCACCGTCAGCGACGGCGGGCAGCCGCCTCACCGGGTACGCTCCACAGACTTTCGAGCTTGTAGAACTCGCGGATCTCGGGCTGCATCAGGTGCACGATCACATCACCCAGGTCGACCAGCACCCACTCGCCGCCATCCTGGCCCTCGACACCCAGAGGGGCGATGCCGGCACCCTCGGCCGCCTCGACGACACGGTCGGCGATCGCGCGCACGTGCCGGTCCGATGTCCCGCTCGCAACTATCATGAAGTCGGCGATCGTGCTCAGCTGGCCAATATCGAGCACCGTCACCTCGCGCGCCTTGATGTCCTCCAGTGTCCGCTCGATCAGCCTGACAAGCTGACTGCTATCCACAAGCCTTGCCCTCCAGACGAGGACCGCCAGCCTCGGCCGACGGTCGGTAACAGCCCGATTCGATCAGCAGCGCGCGCACCGGATCGGGCACCAGAAAGCGCGGATCGCCGCCTTTTGCGACCAGCGCACGAATGGCCGACGAGGAGATCGCCAGCTGGGTGACCTCGTGCAGAAGCACGTGGCCAGCCGGCGCCGTGCGCAGGGCGGCCGGATCGTAGACCCGGCGCGCGTCCAGCAGCGCCGCCACCGGGCCGGCCTCCGGCAGTTCGGCGCCGGGGCGCAGCCCGACCAGCAGATGAGCGAGCCCGGGCAGCGCTTCCCAGCGATGCCAGCTCGCGAGCCCGGCAAACGCATCCAGCCCCATCAGCAGGCACAGCGGCCGGCCCGGGAACTCCTCGCGCAGCGACTCCAGCGTCGTCACCGTGTAGCTTGGGCCCTGTCGCTCAAGCTCGCGTCGGTCCAGGACGAAGCCGGGACATCCGGCCAGCGCGTGCTCCAGCAGCCGGGCACGCAGTCCTGCCGGCGCACGGGGACGCCCCCGGTGCGGTGGCTCCCCTGCCGGCACGAAACGGACCTCCTCGAGTCCCGCGACGGTGGACAGCTCCAGTGCCAGCCGCAGGTGGCCATGATGAACGGGATCGAAGGTGCCACCAGCGATCCCGAGCGGGCCCTGCATCAGGCTGCCAGCTCCGCAGCGTGCCCGCCATCTGCAGCTGTCATCACCAGCACCAGCTCGCGCAGCGCGTTCCAGGGCAGGCCGGGCCGCGCACCCTTGACGACGCGGTCAGCCTGGGCCCCCAGCGTGAGCAGCTGCCGGACCCGGGCGGGCGACAGCCGGCGCAGCGCCCCTTCAAGCAGCGCACTGCGCGACAGCCAGGCGCCGGCGGCGCGCAGCGCCTGTGCCGGCGGCACGCCCGCGCCTATGCGCGCACCGACGTCGGCCAGCATCATGATCTCGCGCACCAGCGACCAGAGCACCAGCGTCGGCGCGATACCCTCGCGCTCGAGCCCCGCCAGCACGCGCAGCGCGCGCGGCGCGTGGCCAGCCAGCGCGGCGTCGGCCAGCTGGAACACGTCGAAGCGCGCATCATCGCTGACCGCCGCCCGGACCGCGGCAGGATCCAGCAGGCTGCCCGGACCCGACAGCAGTGCCAGCTGGTCCACCGCCTGGGCTGCGGCCAGCAGGTTGCCCTCGATGCGGGCCGCCAGCAGCTCCAGTGCCGCCTCGTCGGCGCGCAGCTCATGGCGGGCCAGTCGCGCGGCAAGCCAGCGCAGCAGCTCCCGGCCCTGGGGCGCCTTCAGCTCGACCAGCACGCCGGACTTCTCGATCGCCTTGACCCAGGCCGCCTGCTGGGCCCGCCGGTTCAGGGTGGGCGTGATGACGACGAGCACGGTGTCCGGCGGCGGCGACTGGCTCCAGTCGACCAGCTGCGCGCTGCCCGCGTTTCCGGGCGCGCCGGTCGGCAGGCGCAGCTCGACGAGCTGGCCACTGGCAAACAGCGACAGGTTGTCGAGCCCGGCGCGCAGCTGTGTCCAGTCGAAGCTGCGCTCGGCAATGTGGCCGACGCGCTCGGTGATGCCGTCCTTGCCCGCCCGTGCGCGCAGGGCCGACAGCGCCTCGTCGACCAGCAGCGGCTCGTCCCCGGACAGCAGGTACAGCGGGGCGAGCGGGCGGGACAGCCTGGCCGGGAGCTGCGCGGCCGTCAGGCGCATGCGTCGTCAGGCAGCGAGCGCAGGTCTACGGCCGCATCCTCGAGCAGCACCGGGATTCCGTCACGAACCGGGTAGACCAGCCGCCCGTCACGTGTCACCAGTGCTTCCTCCAGCGCATCGGCAACTGGCTCCTCGGCGCGCGACTTGACGACGCCCGCGGCTATCGCCGCGTTCAGGCGCTGGAGGCGGTCGGTGTCGAGGAGCTGCAGCGGCAGCTGGGTGACCGGGCAGCAGATGATGTCGAGGAGTTTCTTGTCCATGCCGTAGTCCGGGACTATATCACCGCATGATCCCTGCTGTAGGCGGGAAGAGGCTGTGGAAGCTGATCCAGTGGGTGGGAGCTAGTTCATTCGCGAATGAATTCGCTCCCACCCACTGGATTCGCTCCCACCCACTGGTTCGCGCCTACCCCCCGGAAGCGGCCTCCCGGCACCCGGGCACCGGGTCGTACCCGCTGCCGCCCCAGGGGTGGCAGCGCCCAATGCGGCGCAGCGTGAGCCAGCCCCCCCGGACCAGGCCGTGGCAGGCGAGCGCCTCGCTGGTATAGGCGGAGCAGCTGGGGACGAAGCGGCAGTTGCTGCCTAGGAACGGCGAGACCAGCAGCTGGTACCCCCGCACCAGCATCAGCGCGGCCCGCACGGCCAGTCCGGGCCGTGCGGAGACCGCACCGGGATTCAGCTGTCCGCACATCGGGCAGCGGCCCCCTTGATCGCGCCGATCATCGCGGCCAAGCCGTTGCTGCGCGTCGGGCTCAGGTGCTGGTCCAGCCCCAGCGCGGCGATGAAGTCCGGAGAGGTCCGGACGACCTCGGCCGCGGGACGGTCGTCATAGACGCGGCGCAGGATCGCGATCAGGCCGGAGACGATCGCCGAATCGCTGATGGCCTCGAAGCGCAGGCGCTCGCCGGCGATCTCGGTGTGCAGCCAGACCTGCGACTGGCAGCCATGCACCTTGTGCGCCTCGTCCTTCCACTCCTCCGGGAAGGGCGGCAGCTTGCGCCCGAGATCGATGATGTACTGGTAGCGGTCCACCCAGTTGTCCAGCAGGCTGAACTCGTCGATGAGCGCCTGCTCGGCCGCGCGTATCTCGTTCATGGCTCACCCTCCATGGCTGTGGCCGCCCGGCGCCAGCGGGTGCCTCCTGCACCGTCCTCGATCAGCACACCGGCGGCGGCGAGCTGGTCGCGGATCCGGTCGGCGGCGGCGAAGTCGCGCCGGGCCCTCGCCGCAGTGCGCTCAGCCAGCAGCGCCTCGACCTGCGGCGCCTCGAGTTCGGCGCCGGCAGCTCGCTGGAACCAGGCCTCGGGATCCTGCTGCAGCAGGCCCAGCAGCCCCGCGGATCGGCGCAGGCGCCCGGCGAGCTCGCGCCCCTCGGGGTTGTCGCCGGCCTTCTGCACGCCCCGCGCCAGGTCGAACAGCGCCGCCAGGGCGCGCGGCGTGTTGATGTCATCCTCGAGCGCAGCGATGAAGCCAGGGTCCGGCATCGCCGCTTCGTCCGCCGCCACGTCGCGCAGCGCGCCATAGAGCCGGTCGAGCTTGCGCAGCGCCTCAGCCAGCACCTCGTCGTTCCAGTCCAGCGGCTGGCGGTAGTGCGCGCTCAGCAGTGCCAGCCGGACCGCTTCGCCCGGCGCCTTCTCCAGCAGCTGGCGCACCAGCACGATGTTGCCCAGGGACTTGGACATCTTCGCGTGGTCGACGTTGACGAAACCGTTGTGCAGCCAGTAGCGCGCAAACGGTGCGCCCTGGTGCGCGCAGCAGCTCTGCGCGATCTCGTTCTCATGGTGCGGGAAGATCAGGTCGTTGCCGCCCCCGTGGATGTCGATGGTTTCGCCCAGGTGCCGCTCGGCCATGGCCGAGCACTCGATGTGCCAGCCAGGCCGGCCGCGGCCCCAGGGGCTCTCCCAGCCGGGCAGCTCCGGAGGCGAAGGCTTCCACAGCACGAAGTCAGCCGGGTCTTCCTTGTACGGCGCCACTTCCACGCGGGCGCCGGCCACCAGCTCGCGCCGGTCGCGGCGGGAAAGCTGGCCGTACCCGGGGAAAGAGCGGACCCGGAACAGAACGTGGCCCTCGGCCTCATAGGCATGGCCGCCGGCCAGCAGCCGGCCAATCATCGCCAGCATCTCGGGGACATGCTCGGTCGCGAGCGGCTCCACATCCGGGGGCAGCACGCCGAGGGCCCGCATGTCCTCGTGGTAGGCCGCGCGGTAGCGGGCGGCAACCACGTCGATCCCGGTGCCCTGCTCCCGCGCCGCGGCATTGATCTTGTCGTCGATGTCAGTGATGTTGCGGGCGTATACCAGCGGGTAGTGCTCGCGCAGCAGGCGCGCCAGCACATCGAACACGACCGCCGGGCGCGCGTTGCCGATGTGCGGATGGCTGTACACCGTGGGTCCGCAGACGTACATCGTGACCCGGTCCGGATCACCGGGCACGAAGGGTTCCTTGGCCCGCTTGAGGGTGTTGTAGAGGGTGATCGGCATGCCGTTGGGGGCCGCTGTGTGGCCGTCGGTTCAGCCGGCTATAATAGCCCCTTTTCCGAGGACCTTCAGGTGGACCCGAGCAAGCTCTTTGCCGAGCGTAGAACCGTGGAGCAGGTCGAGGAAGGCGTCGAGCTGGCGCCGAAGTTCGACGAACGCGGCCTGCTGCCGGCCGTGACGACCGATTACACCTCGGGCGAACTGCTGATGGTCGGCTACATGAACGCCGAGGCGCTGGCACGGACGATCGAGACCGGCGAGGCGCACTACTTCAGCCGCAGCCGCCAGGTCCTGTGGCACAAGGGCGCGACCAGCGGCCTGGTGCAGAAAGTCCGCGAGCTGATGATCGACGACGATCAGGACTGCGTCTGGCTGCGGGTCGACGTCGCAGGCGGCGCCAGCTGCCACGTCGGCTACCGCTCCTGCTTTTACCGCCGGATCCCCACCGGCGCCGCCGCGGCACCGGTCCAGCTCGAGTTCACCGACACCGAGAAAGCCTTCGACCCCGTCGAAGTCTACGGCGACGCCCCGAACCCGACCAAGCTGTAGCAGCCCCTGCCATGTGGGAGCCCCTGCCCTGTGGGAGCCCCTGCCCTGTGGGAGCCCCTGCCCTGTGGGAGCCCCTGCCCTGTGGGAGCGGCTTCAGCCGCGAATGCCTTGAACCGGGTTCGCGGCTG
>JAFIFS010000078.1 GCA_020831895.1 Chromatiales bacterium | reverse complement strand
TCAGTCGCGAACCCACCAAGGGCAGTTCGCGACTGAAGTCGCTCCCACAACCCCAAGGCATCCCACAACCCCCAGGCCTGACCGGGCTGGCTCACTGTCCGAAATCTCCAGAAAAAGTATCTGCAAACATCTGTCTAAGCTCATTTTTCTTGATCTTGCCCATGCTGTTTCTCGGCAGCCCGGGCAGGAAGAATACCCGCTTGGGCAGCTTGTACCCAGCCAGTCGCCCGCGCAGTGCTGCCTGCACGGCAGACTCGTCGGGACTGTCTGCATCGGTCACCAGCACGGCGATCAGGCCTTCGCCATAGTCCGGGTGTGCGGCCCCGATGACCGCGGCCTCGCGTACGCCTGGCAGGTTCTCGAGGGCCAGCTCGACCTCGCGCGGATAGACGTTGAGCCCGCCGCTGATCACAAGGTCGCGGCTGCGCCCCACGAGCCACAGGTAGCCCTCGCCGTCGAAGTAGCCCTGGTCACCGGTGCGGAACCAGCCATCCTGCGTGAAAGCTTCCGCGCTTTGCCCGGGGTTGCGCCAGTAGCCGGCAAACACGTTCGGGCCGCGGATTTCGACCTCGCCCGGCGCGCCGGGTGCAAGCTCCCGGCCGTCCGGGTCAGCAACACGGACGTCGATACCCGGCAGTGGCTGCCCGACTGAACCCGGGCGGCGTTCGCCATCGAGCGGGTTCGCGGTGTTCATGCCGGTTTCCGTCAGGCCATAGCGTTCCAGGATGCGGTGGCCGGTGCGCCGGGCAAACGTGTCGAAGACCGCCGGTGGCAGGGGTGCCGAGCCGCTGACGAACAGGCGGACGTGACGGCACAGCGCTGCATCCAGCGCAGATTCACCCAGCAGCCGGCCATAGTGGGTCGGCACGCCCATGAACACCGAGCAGCGAGGGAGCGCGCCCACCACCGCCCCGCTGTCGAAGGCCGGAAGCCAGAGCATCCGGGCACCTGAAAGCAGCGCACAGCCGACCGCAACAAACAGGCCGTGTGCGTGATAGACAGGCAGCGCGTGCAGGAGCATGTCGTCGCGAGTGAATCCCCAGCTTGCGACCAGCGTCCGCGCGTTGCTGAGCAAGTTGCCATGCGTGACCATCGCGCCCTTGGGCTGGCCAGTGGTGCCCGATGAGTAGAGCAGGACAGCCACATGGTCCCTGTCGACCGCCTCGATATCGTCCAGCGGCCTCGCGGCGTCCGCAGAATGGGCAAGACTGCCGGCGCCGGCCTCATCCAGCGTCAGCACGGGGGTGTTTCGCCCGGTGAGGCGGCGGAACAGCGGCGCGCTGGCCTCGGTGCAGACCGCTAGCGAGGGTGCGGCATCGTCGAGAAAGAACTCAAGCTCAGCGGGCTGGTAGGCCTCGTTCAGGGGATGAAGCACGGCACCGCTGCGCAGGCAGGCGAGGTAGAGCGCGAGCCACTGCGGTGACTTGGGTGCCTGTACGGTGACCCGGTCACCTGGCCGGACGCCATGCTCCCGCAGCAGGCCTGCCAGCTGCGCCGAGGCCTTGTCCAGCCATGTGAAGTCGAGCGGGCTGGCCCCGGGCAGTTCCAGGACGGTGCGGGCGGGGTCTTCATGCCAGGCAGCGGTGAACGCGGCGTAAAGGTTCATCGCTGCATTCTAACCGGTCAGGAGCTGCGGCGCGGCGCTTCCGAGTGTATTGTGCCTTTCAAAACAGCAGCTTGCCTCTATCGTCACGGACTCCGCGACTTGAATTACAGGGCTGTAATGGATATATTGAACTCCAGACGCCGAATGACATAATGCATAGCAGCAAGTCGGCGTTTTTAGAACCAGAACAAGCCGCGAGAGACTCGCGAAGGGGTCAGCCATGAGAAAGACCAGATTGATCACGACCATGGCCGCGGGCCTGATGGCCAGCGCAGCCCACTCGGCCACCGTGACGCTTTGCGGGCCGACCATCTGCTACGAGTACGACGAAGCGCAGGCGGCGATCGAGCTGTTTGGCGCGCCTGAGCTGATCGGCGACGGCCTGCGTTTCCTGCCGGCTTCATTCCTCGCACTCTCGGCCAATGGTGCCGGCATCGATGTGGCAAACGCGACCTTCCAGATCAGCCGCGTCTGGACCCCGGGCGGCCAGAACATCATCGGGCTCGAGGTGATAGAAAGCGGTGATCTCGAGATCATCAACGGCGGGTCAGTCTCGGCCGGCCTGTTCGTACAGCTGGCGAGCAACGTCAGCCTGTTCGACGTCAATACCGACACTGATTCGCTGGCGCTCAGCGGCTCGACCGGCGGTCTGCAGGAGTGGACGCTGTCAACGGTCACCGATCCGAGCGCCGTGTTCCTCGGGCCCGCGAACGACTTCTCGCTGGTGATCCAGAACTTCCTGACGGCAAACACCAGCGAGTCGGGCGACCTGGCCTGGATCCAGAAGAAGCTGATGCTCGAGATCGCCGTGATTCCGATACCAGCGGCGGTGTGGCTGTTCGCCTCGGCGCTGGGGCTCCTGGCTTGGGTGCGCCGGCGGGCAGTGCTGTAAGGAGGGGATCGGGTTCCCTGTTTCCCGGGGGGCTGGTTGCCTGATCGGGATTCGCGAATAAATTCGCTCCCACAGCGTTAGCTCCCACGCGTTAGCTCCCACGCGTTAGCTCCCACAGCGCCCGCGGGGCTTGCGAACCCAACGCCGGCCCGCATCTGTGAGAGACAGCTGCTAGCTTCGCGGGTAATCCGCGGGCCCGCTGGTGGCAGCGGGCGGCTTCGCTGCATCTATACCCAGGTCCTGCGCATCCTTTTCCAGCGCATCGCGCGCATAGCGCCCCTGTTGCGCGAGTGTCGACAGTGCTGCCCAGGCGATGTACGCGGCGCTGACCTCGAAATGCCGACGCAGGTCGGGGCGTGACTCGCTGATGCCGTAGCCGTCGGTGCCCAGCACGACAAAGGGGCCGGGCACCCACCTGGCGATCGACATCGGCAGCGCCTTCATGTAGTCGCTGGCCGCGACAAAGACCCCCGTTTCGCCCTCGAGCCGCCGGCTGAGCCATGGCTGCTCGACGGTGTGGCCGGCACCCAGCAGGTTCCTGCGCTCGACTTCCAGCGCCTCGCGGGCCAGCTCGTTGTAGCTCGTCACGCTCCAGATGTTGACCGCCACCCCGCGGGCTTCCAGCAGCTCCTGGGCGCGGAGCACCTCGTTCATGATCGCGCCGCTGCCGAGCAGGTGGGCGACCGGTGTGTCGGCAGAGGCCGGCGAGGCGGTGTGGAAGCGGTACAGGCCGCGGATGATCCCGTCGATCACCTCCTGCGGATCCTGGCTTTCCGGCAGGGCCGGCATCACGTAGTTCTCGTTGTGGATCGTGATGTAGTAGAACGTGTCTTCCTGGCGTTGGTACATCCTGTGAATGCCGTCCCGGATGATCACGGCCAGCTCGAAGGCGAACGCCGGGTCGTAGCTGCGCATGTTGGGCACCGTGCCCGCGACCAGCTGCGAGTGACCGTCCTGGTGCTGCGGGCCCTCGCCGTTCAGCGTCGTGCGCCCGGAAGTCCCGCCGAGCAGGAAGCCCCGGCAGAGCATGTCGCCACAGGCCCAGATCATGTCGCCTACGCGCTGGAAGCCGAAGATCGAGTAGAAGACATAGAACGGGATTGTCGGCACGCCGTGGATCGCATAGGCAGTGCCCGCGGCCATGAACGAGGCCATCGCGCCGGCTTCGCAGATGCCCTCCTGGAGGATCTGGCCGTCCTCGGCCTCGCGGTAGGCCATCAGCGTGCTGCTGTCGACCGGGCGGTATTTCTGTCCCTCGGAAGAGAATATCCCGGCCTTGCGGAACAGGGCCTCCATGCCAAAGGTCCTGGCCTCGTCCGGCACGATGGGCACGATGTAGCGACCGAGCGACTTGTCGTCCATCAGCTTGCCGAGCATCCTCACAAAGGCCATCGTTGTCGACAGCGGCCGGTCGCCCGAGCCCTTCAGCTGATCGGCGAACACCGCGAGATCCGGCGCCGGAAGTGCAGGGCAGTCGACCACCCGGCGCGGCCAGGGTCCGTTCAGCTTTTCCCGGCGCTCGCGCAGGTAGCGCAGCTCGGGGCTGTCCTCGGCGGGCCGGTAGAAGTCGGCGCGGCCGGCCCGCTCCTCGTCCAGCGGGATACCCAGCCGGCGCGCAGTCTCTATCCGCTCCTCGCGGCTGAGGTTCTTCTTCTGGTGCACGGCGTTCGAGCCCTCGTAGCCCTGCATGCCGTAGCCCTTGATCGTCTTGATCAGGATGGCCGTGGGCCGGCCGCTGGCCTGTGCCGCCTTCTGGAACGCAGCGAAAATCTTGCGGTGGTCATGGCCGCCGCGCTTGATGCAGCGGATCTCCTCGTCGGAGAGCACCTGCATGATCTCGGCCAGCTTCTCATCATCGCCGACCCAGTGCTCGCGCACCTCCTGTCCGCTGGAAACGGAGTACATCTGGTAGTCACCGTCGACAGCGCGCTCCATCCGCTGCTGGAGCACACCCTCGTGGTCGATCGCGAACAGCGGGTCCCACTCGCCGCTCCAGATCACCTTGATCACGTTCCAGCCCGAGCCGCGGAAGCTGCGCTCCAGCTCCTGGATGATCTTGCCGTTGCCGCGTACCGGGCCATCGAGACGCTGCAGGTTGCAGTTGACGACTAGCACCAGGTTCTCGAGCTTCTCGCGCACGGCGATGTTGATCGTGCCCAGCACCTCGGGTTCGTCGGCCTCACCGTCGCCGACGAAGATCCAGACCTTGCCGCCGTTGGCGGGCTTGAGCTTGCGGTTCTCCAGGTAACGGGCGAAGCGCGCCTGGTAGATACCCGCCGGTGTCGACAGGCCCATCGAGGCGCAGGGCATGGCCCAGAAGTCAGGCATGTTGCGCGGGTGCGGGTACGAGGACAGTCCGCCGGCGGGCTGGAGTTCGCGGCGGAAGTTCTCCAGACGCTCGCGGGAAAGTCGGCCCTCCAGGAAGGCCCGGGCATAAATGCCCGGCGACGCATGTGCCTGGATGCTGACGAGGTCGCCGCCGTAGTCCTCGCCCTTGTTGCGGAAAAAGTGGTGCAGCCCGACCTCGAGCATGGTCGCGGCGGAGGCGTAGGTGCCAATGTGGCCGCCCACCCCGGTGCCGCTGTCATAGCCACGCAGCACCATCGCCATGGCGTTCCAGCGCAGGATGTTCTCTATTTTCTGCTCGAGCTCGATGTCGCCGGGGTAGGCGGGCTGGGCTTCCAGCGGGATGGTATTGCGGTAGGGCGTGTTGAGCGTGGCATCCTCGACGATGACGTTGGCGTCGGCCAGGTAGTCGCGCACCGCGCGGAACACCTGCTTGGCCCGGTCGGGGCCGTCGGCGCGCAGCAGCGACTCGATAGACTCTAGCCACTCGCGCAGCTCTATGTCGTCTATGCGGAGGTCGGTTCGGCGTACGGCCATCTGGGACTCCAAGGTCGCCTCGGCGGCAGGATTGCTGGCAAGGATACCGCGAAGGTGCGCCGGGTGACGGGTACGCTGGTCGCATTGTCCGCATGCGGGGCGTGCCGGGGGTTGGTGGTGGCTGCCTGCGGAGCACCCGCTGCGGGCGAACGCCCTTCGCGGGTGCTCCTCCGGCAGACGAACGCACCGCAGGCCCGGCGGGGCAGGGAGCGGTCCGGGCAGTCGGGTGCGCGGGACGGGGTGGGGTCTGCGGTTTTAGAATGGGGTGGGTGAAACCTGTGGGGGGCGTGATGGATTCGGGAACGGGTGGGATGCACAGGCGGGCGTTGTTGCGGTTCCTGCTGGGGTCGCCCCTCCTGGGGGCGCCGTGGGCCGGGGTGCTGGCGCGGCCGGAGCTGGCGGTGCCGGGCTCGGTGGGCGAGGCGCTGGATGTCGCGCAGATCGAGGGCGTCGCCCGGCGGGAGCTGTCGGCGGCGGCCTGGCACTTTGTCGTCAATGGCTCGGATGGCGGGCGGACGGCCGAGGCGAACCTGGCGGCCTTTGCCGAGTGGCAGATCCGCGTGCGGCGGCTGGTCGACGTGCGTGAGGTGGACACGGGGCTCGAGTTGTTCGGGCAGCGTTTGCCCTCGCCGCTGGTGCTGGCGCCCGCGGGCGGGCAGATGGCGCTGCATCCGGAGGCGGAGCTTGCGACGGCCCGCGCTGCCGGACGGCGCGGGCACCTGGCGATGATGTCGACGGTCAGCAACTTTCCGATCGGCGAGATCGTCAGGGCGGGCGGCGGGCCGACCTGGTTCCAGCTTTACGCGTCCCCCGACCCGGGGGTCAACCGGATGCTGCTGGCCGCGGCGGCCGACGCAGGCTGCACGGCCATCGTGCTGACGGTCGACTCGCCCACGCGCGGCAACCGGCTTGCGGAGCGCTGGTTCGGGCAACGTAGCGGCGACGCCCCGCCGGCACCGCTGGGCAATTTCGTCGGCTGGCCGGGACGGCCGCAGGTGGGCGACCCGGCGCTGGAATGGGGTTTCCTGGACTGGCTGCGCGCCGAGAGCCGCCTGCCCCTGCTGCTGAAGGGCATCGTCACGGCGGAGGACGCCCGGCTTGCACTGGAGCACGGGGTCGACGGGCTGATCGTGTCGAATCACGGTGGGCGACAGGAAGACAGCGGGCTGGCCACGCTGGACTGCCTGCCGGAGGTGGTCGAGGCGGTCGATGGCGGGATGCCGGTGCTGGTCGACGGCGGCATCCGCCGGGGCAGCGACATGTTCACCGCGCTTGCGCTGGGCGCGACGGCGGTCTGTATCGGGCGGCCGTACCTGTGGGGCCTCGGGGCCTTCGGCGAGGCGGGCGTTGCCCGGGTGCTGGAGCTGCTCGACGCGGAGCTGGTCAGGATCATGCAGTTTGCCGGGGTGACGGCGCTCGACGGGATCGGGCGGGGGATGCTGCGCCGGCGGGGTTGAGGGCAGGAATTCAGACAGAGGATTCGCGACTGAAGTCGCTCCCACAGTAAAGGCGCTCCTCCACCAGCATCCTGTGGGAGGGGATTCATCCCCGAACTGTTCGCGACTGAAGTCGCTCCCACAGTAAAGGCGCTCCTCCACCAGCATCCTGTGGGAGGGGATTCATCCCCGAACTGTTCGCGACTGAAGTCGCTCCCACAGTGAAGGCGCTCCTCCACCAGCATCCTGTGGGAGGGGATTCA
>JAFIFS010000080.1 GCA_020831895.1 Chromatiales bacterium | reverse complement strand
AGTTTGGCACCTCGATGTCGGCTCATCACATCCTGGGGCTGTAGCAGGTCCCAAGGGTATGGCTGTTCGCCATTTAAAGTGGTACGCGAGCTGGGTTTAGAACGTCGTGAGACAGTTCGGTCCCTATCTGCCGTGGGCGTTGGAAACTTGAGGGTGAGTTGCTCCTAGTACGAGAGGACCGGAGTGAACGTACCTGTGGTGTTGCGGTTGTCACGCCAGGGGCACTGCCGGGTAGCTATGTACGGACGGGATAACCGCTGAAAGCATCTAAGCGGGAAGCCCCCCCCAAGATCAGGTTTCCCTGGATCCTCGAGATCCCTGAAGGGCCCTCGAAGACTACGAGGTTGATAGGCAGGGTGTGGAAGCGCGGTAACGCGTGAAGCTAACCTGTACTAATTGCCCGTGAGGCTTGACCATATAACACCCAAGCGACTTTTGGGTGCAGCTTCCAGACTGACGAACAAATCCGTTTTTTGAGTTTAAAAGCTTGCCTGGCGGCCATAGCGGGCGGGAACCACCCGATCCCATTCCGAACTCGGAAGTGAAAACGCCCAGCGCCGATGGTAGTGTGGGGTCTCCCCATGTGAGAGTAGGTCACTGCCAGGCACCTTATACCGAAGCCCCCGTCGCGTCCGCGGCGGGGGCTTTCTTATTGGTGGGCCTGCAGGCAGTCCGGGTATCCCGGGAACAGCCCGGCTCAAGCTGTTGGCCGGTCGATCGGCGCTGTGCGATGATCGCCCGTGATCGACGTGGCGGTGGAACCAGGCGACCGTGAAAACTCGAGCACCGTCGGCTTCGGCCACCCTGAACAGGCGCGAGCTGCTCGGTGCCGCCGCCGGCCTTGCTGGGCTGTCGTGGCCCGCACGGCGCGCACTCGCGGGTGAACGCTGGGACCTGATCGTCATTGGCGGGGGTACGGCCGGGCTGCCGGCGGCGATCTTCGCGGCTGAACATGGCCGTGTTCTGGTTATCGAGAAGTCGGCGATGCTCGGCGGCACGCTGGACCGTTCAACCGGCCAGGTGGCCGCCGCCGGGACCGTGTTCCAGCAGGCCCGCGGCATCAGCGATTCTCCCGATGCGCACTACGACGACATCATGCGTATCAACGAGGGAACCTCCGACCCCGCGCTGACGCGCCTGTTCGTCGACCATGCCGGCCCCACCCTTAACTGGCTCGCCGCCAACGGCTACACGGTGGCGCCCGGGCATCCCGTGACCGGCGATGCGCATGACCACTACACCGTCGCCCGCTACCAGTGGGGCACGCCCGGGGGCTGGTCGATCTACCGAGCGATGGAGCCACAGCTGCAGCGCGCGCTCGAGTCTGGCCACATCACGACGGTGCTGGGCAGCAGTGCGATCGAGCTGATCCAGGCGCCGGATGGCAGCATGGGTGGCGTCGTCGTGGAGGACGCCTCCGGCCAGCGCATCGATTACCGCGCCCCGCGGGTCCTGATCGCAAGCGGGGGCTGCGCATCCAATCCACAGTTGTTCGAGGCCCTGCACGGCGTGCCGCTGTACGCGCAGGTCGCGCACCCGAACAGCCAGGGCGCCGGCCTGCTGCTGGGTCTGGCCGCCGGTGGTCATATACGCGGCGGCGACAAGTACGCGACGCTGCTCGGCGCGATCCCCGCCGATGAGCGTTTTCCCTCGGCGCCGGTAGGTATCGCGGCGCTGAACGCGACGCTGCGCCAGCCCTGGGAGATACTCGTCAACGTGCACGGGCAGCGCTTCTGTCGCGAGGATCACCCCAGCGTGCATGCGCTGGAAGTCGCCGCGGCCGCGCAGCCGGGGCACCGTCACTGGGCGATATTCGACCAGCGCATCCTCGAGAGCGCCCCCCCGCTGTCTCGGCGCTGGACGCGCGAGCAGCAGCTGCAGGTGCTGCGCAACAACCCGGCTTTCAGCTCGGCCGACAGCCTGGGCGTGCTGGCGCTGCGCGCCGGACTCGACCCGCAGGGCCTGCTGCGCACCGTCGCTGCCTACAACGAAGCGCTCACCCAGCGCCGGCCTGACCCGTTCGGCCTCGAGCACCGCCCGCTGCCGATCGTGCAGCCACCCTTCCATGCGATACGCATGCAGGGCTGGACGCTGGTGTCATTCGCGGGCCTCGCGGTCAACGAGCGCCTGCAGGTGACGCGCGAGGATGGCAGGGCAATCCCGGGGCTCTACGCCGCCGGCGAGGTCATCGGCGCCGGCGCAACCTCGGGCCGGGCCTATGTCAACGGCACGCTGGCGACATCGGCACTGACCTTCGGGCGGCTGCTGGGCCAGACCCTTCTGACTGCGGACAGGTGATGCACACGAGCACCGCGCCGTGGTATCGCCCCGAGCGCCAGGGGCCGTCATGAGCCTCCCCGTTTCCGCGGCGCTGATCACCCGGGATGCCGCCGACACGCTGCGTAGCTGCCTCGCCTCGCTGTCGGCGCTGGATGAGGTCATCGTCTACGACAACGGCTCGACCGATGCCACCTGCAACATCGCCCGCAGCTTCGCCAACGTGAGCCTGCATGAGGGCCCGTTCCTGGGCTTCGGGCCCACGAAGAACCACGCGGCCAGCCTCGCCCGGCATGACTGGGTCCTTTCTGTAGACGCGGACGAGGCCGTGAGCCCGGAGCTGCTCGCATCGATCCAGGCCGCGGACCTGCTGGATCCCCGGGTCGTCTACCGGGTCCACCGCCACAATTTCCTGCTCGGCCGGCGCGTGCGCCATTCGGGCTGGGGCCGGGACTGGCTCCCGCGGCTGTACCATCGTGCCCACGCACGCTACAGCGACGTCCAGGTGCACGAGCGGGTCGTGTTCGGTGCTGGTACCGTCCTGCGGGACCTCGCTGGTCCGCTGCGTCATGATGCGGTGCGCGACTTGGGCAGTTTCCTGCGCAAGGTCGACCGGTACTCCGAGCTGCGCCGCCAGGACCCACCCCGCGCCGGCGGTGCCTTCGTCATCAGCTTGCGCAGCGCCTGGGCCTTTCTGCACACCTTCCTGTTGCGGGGCGGTATCCTCGACGGCTGGCGCGGCCTGGTGATCGCGGTGTCTGACGCCAACGGCGTATTCTTCAAGCACATGAAGCGCCACGCGGACCGGCGCGTGGCCGCAGAGCAGCTTCAAGACAAGGAGGGAGCGCCATGACCAAGGCCCGGATTGCCGGCCGGCAGCCGAAGGAGGTTTCCCTGGAGGCTGGCGAACATCACTGGTGTGCCTGCGGGCGATCCTCCAGCCAGCCATTCTGCGACGGCTCCCACCGGGGTACCGGCATCGAGCCGCTGGCCTTTACGCTGGACAAGGCCGAGGACGTGTACCTGTGCCTTTGCAAGCAGACGCGTAATCCGCCCTATTGCGACGGCAGCCACAGCAGGCTCGACGAAAAGGACGAGGCTCCGTACGGAGCTGAGCGGAAGGATCGTCCGCCGGCGGCCAGCAATACGCCCGAGGAACCCACTGTCGAACTGATTCACGCACTTGCGCGTGATGGCCTTGAGAAGACCGGATCGCACGGCCCGCTGTCGGCCATGGGCGTGCCCAGGCAACGTCTGCCGCAGTGGGGTGACCTCCAGGTCCTGACGGCACAGCTGGCAACCCGGCCACTGGCGGAGGGTGCCGAGGTTGACACTGCCCTGCTCGTCGGGCCGGCGGCCAGGAAGCCGCTGCGGCTCGAAATCCCGATCATCGTCTCCGACATGAGCTTTGGCGCACTGTCGGAGGAGGCGAAAGTGGCCATGGCCCGCGGCGCCGAGCTTGCCGGCACCGGGATATGTTCCGGCGAGGGGGGCATGCTGCCCGAGGAGCAGGCGGAGAACTCGCGATATTTCTATGAGCTTGCCGCGGCGCGCTTCGGTTACTCTGAGGCCCTGCTGGGCAAGGTACAAGCGTTCCACTTCAAGGCCGGCCAGGCGGCAAAGACCGGCACCGGCGGGCATCTGCCAGCCGGCAAGGTCACGGCCAGGATCGCCCAGGTCCGCGGGATCCCGGAGGGAAAACCGGCGATATCGCCTGCCGCCTTCAGTGACCTGCAGACACCTGCGGATTTCCGCGCCTGCGCGGCAGAAATCCGCGAGCATACCGGCGGTATTCCGGTTGGCTTCAAGTTGTCCGCCCAGCACATAGAGCGCGACATAGAGTTCGCGCTGGAAGCCAGCGCCGACTACCTCATCCTCGATGGCCGCGGGGGCGGCACCGGAGCTGCGCCCCTGCTCTTTCGCGACAACATCTCGGTCCCGACCATACCCGCCCTGGCGCGCGCCCGCCGCTTCCTCGACCGGCAGCGGCGGCCGGACGTGACGCTGTTCATCACCGGCGGCCTGCGTACGCCGGACGACTTCATCAAGGCACTGTGTCTCGGCGCGGACGGGATCGCCATCGCCAACTCGGCCATTCAGGCGATTGGCTGCGTGGCCGCGCGGATCTGCCATACGAACAACTGTCCGAGCGGGGTTGCTACCCAGAAGGCCGAGCTGCGCGCGCGCCTCGATGTCGACCGGTCTGCGCAGCAGCTCGCGCGCTTCCTGGGCGCGAGCGTCAGTCTGATGCAGGTGATGGCCCGCGCCTGCGGGCACAGCGCGCTGAGCCAGTTCAATCCCGGTGACCTGACCACCTGGAGGCGGGAGATGGCCGAGCTGGCAGGGATCGCTTTCGGCGGCGTGCCGAACGGGTGATATAGATACTCACCAGCGCGGCTGCACCATTCAGCCGGCAAGCTCCCGGTAAACCGCCAGGGTCCTTGCCACCGTCTGCGCCAGGGAGAATTGCGTCGCAATGCGTGTACGTGCCGCGGCACCAAGTCGCGCCCGCAGCGCCGGGTCGGCGATGAGCCGGGCCAGGGCCGCTGCGAGCGCCGCGGCATCGCCCGACGGCACGACCAGGCCGGAGACCTCGTTCTCGACCAGTTCGACATTCCCGCCGGTATCGCTGACCACTGGCACAATACCGTGCACCATGGCCTCGATCACTGATTTCGGCAGACCCTCGCGGCGCAGCGCCGGCAGCACGGCGACCTGGCAGGCGGCGATCAGCCGGTCGGCGTCCCGACGAAAGCCGGGCATGTGCACGCGCACCTGGGCCGGCAGGTCTGCCGTGAGCCCGGCGTAGCGCTCCATCCCGCTGCCAACCAGCAGGATCTCGCAGGGGGCTTCCGCCGGCAGCTGCCGCGCGGCTTCGAGCAGCACCGGGATGCCCTTGCGCGGGCGCGCGTTGGCAACCAGGCCGATCACGCAGGCACCCTCCGCGATGCCGAATTCGGCCAGGTCAGCTGGCGGGGCCTCGTACCAGGCCAGGTCGTGACCCTTGTAGATCGTCACTGCCCGGTCCGGCGGCACGCCGTTGGCAACCAGGTCGCGGCGCACCGCCTCCGCAACGCAGACGATCCGGTCGATGCGCGGGCTCAGGTGAGTCAGCCTCGCCAGGGGGTTCAGCCGGTTCACGTTGCCTGTCTGGCCCCGGTAGGTGACGACACGCACCGGCAGCCCGGTCGCCGCGAGAAGCCCGTTGGCGATCGCCCGGTTGTTGAACAGGTGCAGTATGTCGCAGCGCTCGTGCTTCAGGTGCCTGCGGATGAAGCGCACGGCGGCCAGGGAGAGTTTTTTCTGCGGCGCGAAGTCGATGATCCTGATACCGGCCTGCGCCATTCGCCCGGCGTAGACCGAGTCCGCCTGGGTCATCACTGTCATGCTGACCCCGGCGCGGGCGAGGCCGATGAACAGCTCGGCCTCGGGCCGCACCGCGGTCTCGCTGTCGCGGTGCGAGCTGATGCAGGTCACATGCACCGCGTCAGTCCGCGGAGGGTCGGCGCCAGAAGAGGTTGCGGTGACGGTCGCTCGCAAGCAGCCCGGCCCGACCGACCGCCTGCAGCTTGCCGTCGATGACCTCGTGCGCGTGGAATCCGCTGGACTCGAGCAGTTCGAGCAGCTGCAGCGGGTCCTGTCCGGCGCTGCGCATGTATCCGGGCGAGTACTCGGCCAGCAGCCATTCGCAGCGGCCCAGCAGCGGGCCCGCGCCGCGCAGCGCCGCGAGTTCGTAGCCCTCGATGTCCATCTTGATCAGCCGCAGGGGCGCGTCAGCCAGGCCTTTTTCCCGCCAGAAGTCGGCCAGCGAGACCACTGGCACCCGGATCTCGTTCCCTGCATTCAGCGGCAGCATCGAGTGTCGTCCGGTGTTGCCGGCGCCGTAGCGATACAGCGTCTGCTCACAGCTCGTCTCGCCGACGGCCAGCGCCAGGGCTTCCGTCATGCGGGTCTCGTTCAGGGCAAGGTTCTCGCGCAGCAGTGCGTGATTCTCCGGTTCAGGCTCGAAGGCAAATATACGCAGGGGCACGCCGGCCCGGCGTTCCAGGATCAGCGCGTACCAGCCTATGTTCGCTCCTACGTCGAGTACGACATCGCCCGCCTGGAAGTGCACATGCCGCAGCAGCGCCTCGCTGGTCCCGGCTTCGTAGTGCTGGTACTTGTACAGGTGTCGGCCGATGACATCGGCAGGGCGTACGCGCAGGCGCAGCCCGAACCCGGGTATCGTCGCTGTCAGGCGCCGTCGGCGCAGCAGGTAGCGCTGGAACAGGTAGGATAGTGCTCGCAGGTTCACAGGCATTCCCGGCCGGGTTGAGGCGCGGCGCGAGCCGCCCTGCCGCCCCGCCGCGCAGCGAGGTTAACAGAAGGCCATGCAGGCGGGTACCGGTGCAGGACTACAGGCAGACTTGCCGACCGAGCCCATGGCGGCGCCTGCACTGATGCTGGTCCGGCCGAGGCGCTTTGCCGGCAATCCGCAGACACAGTCCACCAACCGTTTCCAGCAAACTGCCGCCGGGTCACCTCCGCGGCGTCTCATGTCCGGGGCGCGGCGCGAGGTAGAGCGCCTGGCGCGGGCGCTCGGGTGTGCAGGCATCGAGGTGCTGGTGGCTGCCGACCGCGCTGCTTATCCGAGTCCCGATGCCGTGTTTCCGAACAACTGGTTTTCCACGCACAGTGATGGCACGGTGATCCTCTATCCCATGCTGGCGCGCAACCGGCGCCGCGAACGTCGGCGCGAGCTCCTGGACTGGATTTCCCGGGCACGAGGCTTCGCTTTGAACCGCGTGCTCGACCTGTCCGGGCTCGAATGCCAGGGCGAGTATCTCGAGGGCACCGGCAGCCTGGTCCTGGACCGCAGACACCGCCGGGCCTTTGCCGCGCTTTCGCCCCGAACGACCCGAGGCGCTCTCGCGCAGTTCCGCGCGGTCACGGGTTATGAGGTCACCGTGTTTCGCACCTGCGGGCCCGGCGGGCAGCCGGTCTACCACACCAACGTGCTGCTTGCGATCGGCAGTGGCTGGGCGATCTTCTGCCCGCAGCTGATTATGGATCCGCGCGAACGCGACCTGGTCCGGGCGCAGCTGGCTGAAGGGGGGCGCAGCCTCGTCGAGATCGCGCCCGGCCAGGTGCAGGCTTTTGCCGGCAACTGCCTCGAGGCCGCCGGCGGTGATGGCCCGGTCCTGCTGCTGTCGGACACGGGCTGGAGGTCCCTGGCCATCTCCCAGCGTCGCGCCCTGGAGCGCGAGGCCGACCTGCTGCCGGTTGCAGTGCCGCTGATCGAGCGGCATGGTGGTGGCAGCGTGCGCTGCATGCTCGCGGAGGTCCACCTGCCGCGCGCCCCTGACATTGCGGAAAGCAGGACATGACTGCCACTGTCGTCTATCGCGTCCGGCCGGGGAACCCGGCCGCCCATCGTTACACGGTCAGCTGCCTGATCGAGGGCCCGGCTGCCGATGGCCAGCTGTTCTCGCTGCCGGCATGGATCCCGGGCAGCTACCTGATCCGCGACTATGCGCGCCATGTGCTCACCGTGCGGGCACGCGCGGACGGAGAGCCCGTGCCGGTCGCCAAGCTCGACAAGCACACCTGGCGTGTAGCTCCCTGCGACGGGCCGCTCGAGTTCGAAGCGGAGGTCCATGCGGAGGATGGCTCGGTCCGGGGCGCCTTCCTCGATGCGCGCTCGGGCTTTTTCAATGGTGTCGCCCTGCTGTTCCGCGTCCATGGCCGGGAGCGGTCCCGCTGCGTACTGCACCTCGAGCCGCCGGCCGGGCCTGCGGAAGGCTGGCAGGTGGCAACAAGCATGCGCCGGCTCAGCGGCGCAGAGCACGAGTTTGGCGCCTTTGTCGCCGATGGCTGGGAAGACCTGGTCGATCACCCGGTGCTGATGGGGCAGCTCGATGTCGTCAGCTTCGAGGCTGGCGGGATTCCGCATGCGCTGGTGATCGAGGGTCGCCACGATGCCGACCGTGATCGCCTTGCCGATGACCTTGCGCGGCTCTGCGACTGGCACCTCAGGTTCTGGGGCAGGCCGGCAGACCTCGACCGCTACGTGTTCCTGCTGCGGCTGGGAGACCGGGGCATGGGTGGCCTCGAGCACCGGTTCAGCAGCGCGCTTGCTGCCGACCGGGACAGCCTGCCGCCGCCAGGCGGCCTGCCGGCCGAAGCTGCCTACCGGCGTTTCCTGGGCCTGGTCAGCCATGAATACTTTCATCTCTGGCTCGTCAAGCGTATCCGGCCGATGGAGTTGGTTGGCGCGGATCCGGGGCGGGAGGCCTACACGCGCCAGCTCTGGATCTTCGAGGGCATCACCTCCTATTACGATGATCTCGCGCTGCTGCGTGCCGGCCTGATCAGTCGCGAGCAGTGGCTTGAGTTTCTGGGCCGCACGCTCACGCGCGTGTACCGCAGCACCGGGCGCCGCCGACAGACGCTGGAAGAAGCCAGCTTCGATGCCTGGATCAAGTTTTACCGCCCCGACGCCAGTTCGCCCGACAACACCGTCAGCTACTACGCAAAGGGTGCGCTCGTGGCGCTTGCGCTGGACCTGGAGCTGAGGCTGCGCAGCAACGGGGACGTCTCGCTGGACCAGGTGCTTCACAGGCTCTGGGCCGATGCGTCGGCAACAGGGGGCTCGGGGCTTGCGGAAGGCGCCTTCGAGCGGCTTGCCGAGGACATCGGGGGCTGCGACCTTGGCGAGTTCTTCGCCCAGGCCTTGCGCGGCACCCGGGATCTGCCGCTGGGCATACTGCTCGCGCGCTTCGGCCTGCGCCTGAAGATGCGTCCGTCCGAGGGGCGCTCGGATGCGGGCGGCAAGCCGTCCGCGCGCTCGCCTGTGCCCGCATTCTGGCTCGGCCTGGATGCCGCGGCAGCGCAGGGCGGCGTGTCCCGCGTCACGCGAGTCCACGACGGCGGCCCTGCGCAGCTCGCCGGCCTGCGTACCGGGGACGAGCTCATCGCCGTCGACGGCCGACGTCTGAGCCCCGAGCTGCAGGAGCGGCTGCTTGGCGGACTGGCTGAAAGGCGCCTGATCCGGCTGCACCTCTTCCGCGAGGGTGAGCTGCTCGACTGCGAGGTGATGCCAGCCGCGGCCCCGCTGGATACCTGCTGGATCAGCGATGACCCCGAGGCCGAGCCTGCCGCGCGTGAGCGGCGTGCCGCCTGGATCGGGGCCTGAGCTTGCTATATTCGCAGGGCGTGCGGCGCTGAAGCGCGGAGAAACCCCGGATGCTGGAACTCGGCCTCAAGATACTCATCAGCTACCTCGTCGGTGCGCTGAATGGCAGCCTGATCCTGGGTCGGCTGTCCGGGGTCGATATACGGACCCTGGGCAGCGGCAACGCGGGAGGCACCAATGCGCTGCGCACGATGGGCAAGGGTTTTGCTGCCCGCGTGATGCTGATCGACGTCGGCAAGGGCTGGCTGCCTCCGGTCCTGCTGCCCGGGCTGCTGATCCCCGGGGTTGGACTGGATCCCGCGGTCAGTCGCGAATGGCTGGTGCTTGCCTGTGCCGGCGCCGCCATCGTGGGTCACTGCTACCCCGTGTGGTTCCAGTTTCGTGGCGGAAAGGGTGCCGCAACGGCTCTGGGCGCTCTGCTCGGCGTCGCGCCGCTCCTGTTCCTGCCGGGGCTGGTGGCCTGGGTGCTCGTCCTCGTACTGACGGGCTTCGTTGGTCTCGCGACGATGCTGGCTGCCGCGGCGCTGCCGTTTGCCGCGCTGCTGCTTCTGCCAGCGCGCGCCGAACTCGCCTTGTTTCTGGCCGGGCTCGCGGTTTTCATCGCCTGGACCCACCGCGACAACATCCGCCGGATGCGGGCCGGCTGCGAAAACCGGCTGAGCCAGGCGATGCTGCTGCGACGTCCGCGCTGATGTCTGGGACACCCGACCTCGCGCTCCTCGCCCTGCTTTCGGACGGACGCTGGCACTCCGGTGAGGCGCTGGGCCAGGCGCTGGGCAAGAGCCGTGCGGCCGTATGGAAGGGCATTTCCGCCCTGCGCCAGCTCGGCGTCGACATCGAGGCGGCGACCGGTCGCGGGTACCGCTGGGCCCAGCCGGTCGAGCTGCTCGACCCCGAGCGGATTCGCGCAAGGCTCTCGTCAGGAACCCTGTCAATGCTCGCAAGCCTCGAGGTGCTCGCGAGCTGCGATTCGACAAGCGCCCGGCTGCAGGCCGCTCCGGCGCCGGAACCCGGGTGCATCCATGCCTGCCTGGCGGAGTACCAGACCGGGGGCCGTGGCCGTCGTGGCCGCCGCTGGCTGAGCCCACCTGCCGCAGGGCTGTGCCTGTCGGTGGGCTGGAGTTTCGTCCAGCCACCCCCGGGCCTTGCGGGGCTGGGTCTTGCGGCGGGCGTCATCGCGCTCGAGGCGATGGAAGCCTCAGGCGCCAGGGGGCTCAGCCTGAAGTGGCCGAACGACATCCTGGGCCCGGGCGGAGGCAAGCTGGCCGGGATACTCGTGGATCTGCGCGGCGAGAGCGGGGGGCCGCTTGCTGCGGTGATCGGGCTGGGTGTCAACCTGAGCCTGCCGCCCGCCCTTGTCGATGGGCTAGCGGCCGAGGCAAATGCCCGGCTTGCCGGGACGCCGGAAGCGCTACTGGCTCCGGCTGTGCCGCTGCGCAACGAGCTCGCCGCCCGGCTTCTGGATGGATTCGCCGCCGGCCTGGACCGCTTTGCCCGCAGCGGTTTCGCGGCGTTCGCCGATCGCTGGCGTGGCCGTGACGCGCTATCCGGCCAGCCGGTGCGCGTGATCCTCCCGTCAGGCGAATGGGAGGGCATTGCGCGCGGGATCGACGCCGACGGCGCGCTGCTGCTGGAGCGGGATGGGGAGCTTGCCAGCGTCCTGGCCGGTGACGTCAGCCTGCGGGTGCGCGGATGAAGTTGCTGGTCGACCTCGGGAACTCGCGGGTCAAGTGGGCCTGCATGGAGGGGGGTCGGTTCACCGCATCCGGAGCCTTCGAGCACCTCGGATTGGGGCCGCAGGCACTGGCCAGCGAGGTAGGCCGTATTCCGGGTTGCCCGCACGAGGTGCGGCTCTCGAGCGTGGCCGATTCCGGC
Source organism: Chromatiales bacterium (assembly GCA_020831895.1). GTDB lineage: Bacteria > Pseudomonadota > Gammaproteobacteria > Steroidobacterales > JAFIFS01. Next base: position 1,901 of record JAFIFS010000080.1, on the reverse strand, counting down.
CTCTCGGCTGCGCTGCGTAAAGCCCTGGCGGGGCGTTTCGGATGCCCGTTGCGGGTGGCCGCCACCGCCCGGTCCGCCGGCCGGCTGCTCAACGGCTACCACGACCACCGCCAGCTCGGTGTCGATCGCTGGCTCGCCCTGCGTGCGGCCCAGGCCGAGTGGCCTGAGCGGCCCTGCATCGTCATCGACGCCGGCACGGCCGTCACGCTGGACGCGCTGGCCGCCTCCGGGCAGCATCTCGGCGGGCTGATCCTGCCCGGCCTGCGGCTGGTCAATACCCTGCTGGCCGAGCGGGCAGCGGCGCTGTCCGGCCTTGCGACAGCCGGCCTCCCGGAGGTCGCCGGCACCTGGTGGGCCCGGGACACCGCAAGCGCCTGTGCTTCTGGGCCGCTGCTGGCTCTGGTTGCGCTGATCGAGCGCTGCGTGGCCGAGCTGGCTCACGGGGAGCGCCGCGACCAGGTGCAGCTGGTGCTGACCGGCGGGGATGCCGGGCAGCTCGCGCAGCTGCTGCCGCCCGCGACCGCGCTGCGTCCGCAGCTGGTACTGTCGGGCCTGGCCCTTGATATGCCGGGCCTGCCTGATGCGTAACCTGTTCCTGCTGCTGCTGCTGGCCAACCTGGCCCTGCTGGGTTGGCAGCAGTTGCTGCTGCCCCCGCCTGCGGCGCCGGGACCTGCTCCAGGGGTGCGTCCGCTCGCACTGCTGCCGCTGGCCGAGGCGCCCCGGGCAGCAGCTCGGCGCTGCGTCGCGGTAGGGCCATTTGCCGAAGGTGCCGTGATCGCGGCCGTGTCCGATCGGCTGCGACGGCGTGGGTTCACCGTCGGCGAACTACAGCGTCCCGGCCAGGACTGGCTTGGCCACTGGGTGCAGGTGGCTAATCTGGGCACGCTCGAGGACGCTGAATCAGCGCGCCGTCGGCTGGTGGCCGGCGGGCTGAGCGACGCCTACATCATGCAGGTCGAGGAGGCTCAGCTGATCTCCCTGGGTGTTTTCCGGGAGCGGGGGCGGGCCGAGGCGGTCGCCGGCCGGGCCCGGGAGCTAGGCTACCTCCCGCGGATCAGCGATCGCTCCCGGACGGTTCAGGAGCGCTGGCTGCGCATAGAGCTGCCCCCGGGCGCGGCTTTCGATGTCGGGAGCCTTGGGCTGCCGCCCAGCCAGATCAAGCGCTCGGAAGAGATATCCTGCGACGCAGCGCGGGAGACCGAGGCCGAGGCTGCAGCTGCCGCTGAGGAATGACGTCTGCGGGAGCCCCGCAAATTGCTATCATGCGCGCCGGCCTGCAGGACGTGCCGGTGCCGGAATAGCTCAACTGGTAGAGCACCCGCCTTGTAAGCGGTAGGTTGTGGGTTCAAGTCCCTCTTCCGGCATGCCTGCGCCTGTCTGCGGCGGTTGACACGGCAGTGTGCGAATCAGACAATACCCGGCTTGCATCAGCGGAGGGGTACCCAAGCGGTCAACGGGGGCAGACTGTAAATCTGCTGGCTATGCCTTCGTAGGTTCGAATCCTACCCCCTCCACCAGCGGCCAGGGTCCTTCGCGGGTGTAGTTCAATGGTAGAACCTCAGCCTTCCAAGCTGATGATGTGGGTTCGATTCCCATCACCCGCTCCAGATGCGGGGCCACCTTATATATACGAGTGGCGGTAAAGAATCGTCGCCCACATAGCTCAGGCGGTAGAGCACTTCCTTGGTAAGGAAGAGGTCACCGGTTCAAGTCCGGTTGTGGGCTCCAGAGTCCGGTAAGAAAAGCAGGTTCGGAGAAACCGATGTCCAAAGCGAAATTTGAGCGTACGAAGCCCCACGTGAACGTTGGGACGATTGGTCACGTTGACCATGGGAAGACGACGCTGACGGCGGCGCTGACGAAGGTGATGGCGCTGAAGTTTGGTGGAGAGGTGAGCGCG
>JAFIFS010000050.1 GCA_020831895.1 Chromatiales bacterium | reverse complement strand
GAGCGGCTTCAGCCGCGAATGTCTTGAAACTGGTTCGCGGCTGAAGCCGCTCCCACCTCCACTTGCACTTGCGATTCCACTCCCTCAGGGGGTGGCAGTCTGAAGACGGACCACGGGTTTTTGATGGAAGGAACATGCCTGAATTTCTGACTTCGCTGCTGGCTTTCATTGTTGCGATCGGCGTGCTGGTGGCGGTGCATGAGTACGGGCACTACATCGTGGCCCGGATGTACGGCATCAAGGTGCTGCGTTACTCCATCGGTTTCGGCAAGGTGCTCTGGAGCCGCCGCTCTGGTCCGGACAATACCGAGTACTGCATCTCGGCGATCCCGCTGGGCGGCTACGTGAAGCTGCTCGACGAGCGCGACTGTGCGGTCACGCTGGCCGAGCGGGACCGGGCGTTCAACCGGCAGCCGATCCCGGCACGCATCGCGGTGCTGTTCGCGGGGCCCGGGTTCAACCTGGCCTTCGCCGTGCTTGCCTACTGGCTGATGTTCATGGTCGGTGTGCCGGGCCTGAAGCCGATGGTCGGCAACATCCAGGCGGATTCGACCGCCGAGGTTGCTGGTCTTCGGGACGGTGACACCATCACCGCCGTCGGCGGACGTCCGGTCGCCACCTGGGAGGGTGCGATCATCGCGATGCTCGACAGCATGCTGGGCGAGGGCGAGATCCGGCTGACACTGGCCGACCAGCAGGGACGGGAGCGCAGTGCCGTGCTGCCGACGGCCGGGCGCGAGAGCGAACTGACCGAGCCGGGGCAGCTGCTCGTGCGGCTGGGTTTCGAGCCCTACTCGCCCCGTGTGCCGCCGCTGATCGGCGATCTCAGCCCCGGGGGTTCCGCCGAGCGTTCCGGTCTAAGGTCCGGAGACCTGGTGCTGTCGGCTGACGGGGAGGCCGTGGCCAACTGGGTCGAATGGGTCGACTACGTCCGTGCCCGGCCCGGTGAGACCGTGCCGCTTACCGTGCTGCGGGACGGCCGGGAGCTGTCGCTGGATCTCGACATCGATGTGCTGGAGAGTGCCGAAGGTCCCATCGGACGCATCGGCGCCGGCGTTCTTTTCCCCGACGACGTGCTGGCCGCGATGCGCGCGGAAGAGCGCTACGGGCTGCTGGCCGCAGTGCCGCAGGCGGCGCTCAAGACCTGGGAAATGACCCAGCTGACGGTGCGCATGCTCTGGCGCATGGTCACGGGCGACGTCTCTCCCCGCAATATCAGCGGCCCGATCAATATCGCGCAGTACGCGGGGCAGAGCGCCACCATCGGTTTGCCGGCCTTCCTGAGCTTCCTTGCGATAGTCAGCATCAGTTTGGGTATACTTAATCTACTTCCTGTACCCATGCTCGATGGTGGCCAGATCGTCTACAGCCTGGCCGAGGCCGCCAAGGGGAGTCCGCTGTCCGAAAGGACGCAGATCATCGGGCAGCAGGTCGGGATCCTGCTGCTGTTGCTGCTTATGAGCTTTGCGTTCTATAACGACCTCTCCCGCCTGTTCGGCTGAAGCGCACATGCCCTGTCGCGCCTCGCGTTCCCTGCTGGCCGTTCTTCGGCTGCGCCTGTTCCTGCCGGCGCTGATTGCCGTGCTTGGCGGCGCGATGCCGGCACAGGCGCAGGAGTTCCTGGAGGTGCGCAACATCCGCGTCGAGGGCCTGCAGCGCATCACCGAGGGCACGGTTTTCAGCTACCTGCCGGTCAACATCGGCGATCGCCTCGATGCCGATCGCGTGCAGGAGGCGATCCGTGCCGTGTTCGCCACCGGCTTTTTCCGCGACGTCGAGATGCGCTGGGACAACGGTACGCTGGTGCTCGTCGTGCTGGAGCGCCCGTCCATCGACAGCCTGGAGATCACCGGCAACAAGGACATCAAGACCGAGGACCTCCAGGAGCCGCTGGCACGTATCGGGCTGCGCCAGGGGCGCATCTTCAACCAGTCGGTGCTGGATGACGTCGAGCAGTCGCTGATCGACCAGTACTTCAGCCGCGGAAAGTACGCCGCGCAGGTGACGACCGAGATCGAGGAGCTGCCCGACAACCGGGTGGCGCTGACGATACGGATCCGCGAGGGCCAGCGCGCGCGGATCCGCCAGATCAACATCGTCGGCAACCGCAGCTTCACCAACAAGGAACTGCTCGACCGCTTCTCCCAGCGCACGCCCCACCTGCTGTCGTTCATCCGCCAGGATGACCGCTACTCGCGCGAGGCACTCTCCGGTGACCTCGAGGCCCTGCGCTCGTTCTACATGGACCGTGGCTTCGCTGACTTCGCCATCGAGTCGACGCAGGTCGCGATCTCACCGGACAAGAAGGACATCTTCATCACGATCAACATCATCGAGGGTGAGCGTTACCAGGTCTCCGACGTGAGCCTGGCCGGAAATCTCATCCTCAGCGAGGAGGAGCTGCGCCGCTTCGTGTTTGTCCAGCCGGGCCAGACCTACTCGCAGCAACGGATCTCGCAGAGCGCCGAGTTCATCCGGATGCGGCTGGGCGAGGAGGGCTACGCTTTCGCATCCGTGGAGCCGGTGCCGGAGCTGGACCGCGAGTCCAAGACGGTCTCCCTGACCCTGTACGTGGACCCGCGGAACCGGGTCTACGTCCGCCGGATCAACTTCCGCGGCACCGCCTCCATCAACGACGAGGTGCTGAGGCGCGAGATGCGCCAGTTCGAGGGCGGCTTCCTCTCGAGCAGCCGACTCGAGCGCTCGCGGATCCGTGTGCAGCGCCTGCCCTATATCGACCGTGTGGAGGTCGAGACCAACCCGGTGCCGGGCACGCCCGACCTCGTGGACCTGGACTTCGAGATCGAGGAGGGCCTGCCGGGCCAGTTCGGCGGCGGCGTGGGCTACTCGCAGTCGCAGAAGCTGCTGCTCAACGCGAGCATCGTGCACACGAATTTCTTCGGCACCGGCAACCGGGTGGCGGCCGACGTCAACACCGGGCGCTTCCGCACGATCTACAGCGCCTCGTATACGAACCCCTACAGCACGATCAACGAGGTCAGCCGGACGATCAGCGTCGCCTACCGGGACATCACGCAGTTCACCTCCGATGCCTCCGATTTCGGCACCAAGACGCTTTCGGCCTCTGTCGAGTACAGCTACCCGCTGACCGAGTTCCAGAGGCTCGTGCTCGGTTTCACCTGGCAGGACGCCGAGCTGCTTTCGGACGCCAATTTCGGCACGCTGCAGTCCCAGCTCTGGGTGCTGAACAACGGGCGCGGGCGCAGCACGCCGATCGGCAACAACATCATCTACACCAGCAAGTTCGATACCTACGAGGTGGTCGGTGGCTGGATCTTCGACAGCCGCAACCGTGCGCTGTTCGCCGACCGGGGCACCCGCCACCGGCTGCTGCTGAGCACCACGATTCCAGGCATCAGTGACGTCGAGTACCTGACGATCAACTACAACTTCCGCCACTACATCCCGATCTGGCGGCAGTTCACGCTGCAGCTCAATGCCGACCTGGGCTACGGCGCGGCGCTGGGCGACACGACATCCCTGCCGCCCTTCCGGAACTACTTCGCCGGCGGTCCGGATACCGTCCGGGGCTACCGGGAGAACTTCCTGGGGCCCAAGGACAGCTTCGGCAACCCCTACGGGGGCGACACACTGATCGCCGGCCAGGCCGAGCTCCTGCTGCCCATGCCTGATGCCTGGCGCAACCGCGCCCGTTTTTCGCTGTTTTTCGACGTCGGGAACGTATTTTCGCTCGGCGATGTCGAATTCTTCGACCTGGATGGCAGTCGGTTAGACTATGGCTTCGACGTCAACGAGCTGAAGACCTCGGTCGGCATCGCGGCACAGTGGCTGGCCCCGCTCGGCCTGTTCCGTTTCAGCTACGGCTACCCGCTGAACAAGAGGGATGGTCGGCCGGGTTCGTTTGATGGCGACCAGTCGGAGCGTTTCCAGTTTTCCATCGGCGGCGCCTTCTAGGACGCCGCGACAACCAAGAGGACCAGTCCTGATGACTACCTGGCGCAAACTTGCCCTGGCATCCCTGCTGGGCGTCCTGCTGCTGCCGCCGGTCGCGGATGCACAGACCGGCGCCAATATCCGCATCGGCTTCGTCGACCTCAACCGGCTGGTCAGCGAGTCACCGCAGGCCGAGGCGGCCACCCGCCAGCTGGAGGAGGAGTTCGGTCAGCGACAGCGTGAATTCATCACGCGGGAGACTGCCTACAACGAGCGGATTGCGCGCCTGCAGCGCGACGTGGAAGTCATGGGGGCCGAGGAGCGGCGCAATGCCGAGCTCGAGCTGCGTCGTGACGAGCGTGACCTGGTCCGCATGCGCGACGAGCTGCGCGAGGACATCAACATCCGCACCAACGAGGCGCTGCGCAAACTGCAGATCGATGCCATCGAGGAGACCCGGACCTATGCCCGCCGGGCCAACTACGACCTGGTGCTGATCGAGGGCGTTGTCTTCTTCAGCGACGCTGTCGACATCACGGATCGAGTGCTCGAGGGTCTGCAGGAGCGTTTCCGCGCGAGCCGCGGCAACTAGCCCCGCCACGGCAGGCCGGCAGCGGGGCGGTGGGATGAACCAGGCGGTCACGCTCGGTGCACTGGCGCTGCGCCACGGCTGCGAGCTGCGCGGCGACCCCGAAGCAGCGGTCAGCCATGTCGCCACGCTGGAGCATGCGGGTCCCGACGCCGTGAGCTTCCTGGCCAACCCGGCCTACCGCCCCAGGCTGCGGGACTGCCGGGCCGGGGTGGTGATCCTGCGTCCCGATGACCTGGAAGACTGCCCGGTCGCGGCCCTGCTGAGCCCCGACCCCTACCTCTGCTATGCCCGGGTGGCGGCCGAGCTGCATCCACCGCCGCCCTGCGCGCCTGGCGTCCACCCCTCGGCCGTCGTGGCCGCGGGCTGCTCGGTGCCCGACAGCTGCGAGATCGGGCCTGGCGCGGTGCTAGGTGCCGGGGTCCAGCTTGGCGAGCGGGTGGTGATCGGCGCCGGGTGCGTGCTCGAGTCGGGAGCCAGCGTCGGTGCGGACAGCCGGCTCAGGCCGGGGGTATTGCTCGGTGAGAACGTCCGCGTGGGCCAGCGCTGCCTGCTCCACCACGGCGTCGTGCTGGGTGCCGATGGTTTCGGGTTCGCACGCGAGCGCGACGGTGCCTGGGTCAAGGTGCCCCAGGTTGGCACCGTCCTGGTCGGGGACGACGTCGAGATCGGTGCCAACACGACGGTGGACCGCGGCGCGATCGGTGACACGGTGATCGGCGACGGGGTCAAGCTCGACAACCTGATCCAGGTCGGGCACAACTGCCGCATCGGCGCGCATACTGCCATCGCCGCGCTGACCGGGATCTCGGGCAGCACGGAGATCGGTGCGCGCTGCATGATCGGCGGCCAGAGCGGCATCGCCGGCCATATCCGTATCGCCGACGACGTCATGCTCAGTGGCCGGGCGATCGTGCCGAGCTCGATCGACCGGCCCGGCATGTACGGGGGTGGCGGGGCTCCGGTAGACGAGATGCGCCGCTTTCAAAAGAATGTCGTGCGCTTTGCGCAGCTCGACGACATCGCGCGCCGGCTGCGCGTACTCGAGAAGAAGCTCGAGAACCGGGCGGAGGACCCCCAGTGAACGAGATACACGAGACCGCGATCGTTGATCCCGGCGCGCAGCTCGCGGGTGGCGTGCGCATCGGACCCTACTCGGTGATCGGTGCCGGTGTCGAGATTGGCCGAGGGACGGTCGTCGGCCCGCATGTCGTGATTCTCGGGCCGACCCGGATCGGCGAAGACAACCGGATCCACCAGTTCGCATCGCTCGGCGATGCGCCCCAGGACAAGAAGTACCGGGGCGAGCCGACGCGGCTGGAGATCGGTGACCGCAATACGATCCGCGAGAGCTGCACCATCAATCGCGGCACTGCGCAGGACACCGGCGTCACGCGGGTGGGCTGCGACAACTGGATCATGGCCTATGCACACATTGCCCACGACTGCGTCGTCGGCAGCCAGGTGATCCTGTCCAACAATGCCAGCCTCGCCGGGCACGTGCAGGTGGGTGACCACGCGATCCTCGGCGGGTTCGCCGGTGTACATCAGTTCTGCCACATCGGCGCGCACTGCTTCATCGGCGGGTTCTCCGCGATCACGCGCGACGTCCCGCCGTTCCTGATGGTGGCCGGCCAGCCTGCGGCGCCACACGGCATCAATGCCGAGGGTCTGCGCCGGCGGGGCTTCGATGCAGATACGATCAGGGCGTTGAAGGAGGCCTACCGGATCCTGTACCGCGCCGGGCTGCGGCTGGTCGAAGCCCGCGAGAAGCTGGTCGAGCTGGCGGCAGGTGCCCCGGCCGTGCAGCAGCTCGTCGACTTCATCGACCGGTCGGAGCGCAGCCTGATCCGCTGACCGGCCGGTGACGCATGTCGTCATTATTGCCGGCGAAGCCTCGGGTGACCGGATCGGTGCCGGGCTGATACGGGCGCTGCGCCTGCGCGATCCCGGCCTGCGGATCTCGGGTGTCGCCGGGCCTGAAATGCGGGCTGCCGGCTGCGAGGCCTGGTTCGACAGCGAGTCTCTCGCCGTGATGGGCCTGGTGGAGGTGCTGCGCCACCTGCCGCGCCTGCGCCGCCTGTTCCACCAGCTCGAGCAGCGTCTGCTCGAGGAGCGGCCTGACGTGGTCGTCGGCATCGACGCGCCCGACTTCAACCTACGGCTGCTGCCGCGCGCCCGCGCCGCGGGCATACGCACGGTGCAGTACGTCGCCCCCACTGTCTGGGCCTGGCGGCCGGGGCGTGTCAAGGTGCTGCGCGCGGCCTGTGATCGCGTGCTCTGCCTGTTTCCTTTCGAGCCCGGTTTCCTGGCCGCTCACGGCATCAGCGCCCGCTTCGTCGGCCACCCGCTGGCCGAGACGCTGGCCGAGCCGCCGGCGCCGGAGCAGTGCCGGCGCGAGCTGGGCCTGCCCGCCGGCCCGCTGCTCGGGCTGTTGCCAGGCAGCCGGCAGGCCGAGCTGCAGAAGCTGGGACCGGCCTTTGCGGCGACGGCCGCCTGGCTGACGGCCCGGCTGCCAGGGCTGCACTGCGTGGCTCCGATGGCAAGCCCGGCCCTGGCCGACCTGTTTCGCGAGGCGCTTGCCACCCATGCGCCCGGCGTGGCCTGTACCGTCATCGAGGGTCGCTCTCACGAGGCGATGCGCGCAAGCGACGTGCTGCTGATGTCCTCCGGCACAGCAACGCTGGAGGGCATGCTGCTCGAGCGGCCGATGGTGGTTGCCTACCGGATTGCGCCGCTGACCTGGTTCCTGCTGCGTGGCCTGAAGCTCGTGCGCGTCGAGCACATCGCCATGCCCAACCTGCTTGCCGGCGAGCGGCTGCTGCCGGAGTTCCTGCAGGGCGAGGTACGTCCCGAGCGCCTCGGGCCCGCAGTCGAGCGGCTCTTCAGCGATGCGGCCCTGCGCGAGGCGACCTGCCAGCGCCTGCGGGGCCTGGGCAGGCAGCTGCGCGGCGACGCCGACAGTGCGGCGGCCGAGGCTGTGCTCGAACTCGTGCCCGGTTTCCTATAATCCCGCCCGAGATGAGCGGGGAGCAGCACAGTGTGGAGCCGGGGTTCACGCCCGGAACGGTCGGTGTCGACGAGGCCGGTCGCGGGCCCCTCGCGGGCCCTGTGGTCGCGGCAGCCGTGCTGCTGCTGCCCGGGCAGCGGATCGTGGGTGTTCGCGACTCCAAGCAGCTCGCTGCCGCGCGCCGCGAGGACCTGGCCGTGCTGATTCGCGGGCAGGCTGTCGCCTGGGCTGTTGCCGTGGCCGAGGTCGAGGAGATCGACCGGCTCAATATCCGCCAGGCCAGCCTGCTGGCGATGAGGCGCGCGGTGCTGGCACTCGGATGCCGGCCGGCGCTGCTGAGAATCGACGGCCGCGACCTGCCTCCCGGGACAGGCCTTGCCGCGCGCAGCGAGGCGGTGATCGGCGGCGACCGCAGCTGCCCGGCGATCGGCGCCGCGTCGATTCTCGCCAAGGTGCACCGCGACCAGCTGATGCTCGCGCTGGACCGTGACTGGCCCGGCTATGGCTTCGCCCGGCACAAGGGCTATCCGACCGCCGACCACCGCGCGCGCCTCGCCGAGCTGGGTCCCTGCCCGGCTCACCGCATGAGCTTCGCCCCGGTGCGGGCCGCGCTGGCCCGGGAGGAAATGGCCCGATGAGCGGCTTCGTCCACCTGCACCTGCACACCGAGTACTCGATCGTCGACAGCGTCGTGCGCGTTCCCGCGCTGGTCGATGCGGCGCGCGCGGCGTGCATGCCGGCGGTGGCCGTGACCGACCAGGGCAACCTGTTCGCGCTGGTCAAGTTCTACCGGGCCGCGATGGCCCGGGGCATCAAGCCGGTGGTCGGTGCCGAGGTCTGGTGCGCGGCTGATGGTGACGTGGACAACCCGGCCCGGCTGGTGCTGTTGTGCCGGGACCTCGAGGCCTATCGTCGGCTCTCGCGGCTGCTCTCGCGCAGCTGGCTCGAGGGCCAGCACAAGGGCCTGCCCGTGATCGGCCGCGAGTGGCTCACGCGCGAGTCGGTGCTCGGGCTGATCGCGCTCTCGGGGGGGCGCGAGGGCGTGCTCGGCCGGCCGCTGCTGGCCGGTGACGACGAGCGCGCGGGCGCGCTGCTCGAGGGCCTGCTCGAGGTCTTCGGCGGCGACTTCTTCGTCGAGCTGCAGCGGACCGGCCGGCCGCAGGAGGCCCGTTACCTCGAGGCCGCCGTTGAGGTGGCCAGCCGCGTCGGCGCCCCGGTCGTCGCGACCAACGACGTCCGCTTCCTCGCTGCCAGCGACTTCGACGCGCACGAGGCGCGGGTCTGCATCCGCCAGGGGCGCCAGCTCGGCGACCCGGCCCGCCCGCGCGAGTACAGCGATCAGCAGTACCTGCGTAGCCCGGCAGAGATGGCCGAGCTCTTTGCCGACCTGCCCGAGGCCCTGGAGAACAGCGTGCACATCGCCACGCGCTGCAACCTGGAACTGCAGCTGGGTGAGACGCACCTGCCCGACTACCCGATTCCCGAGGGGGAAACTCCCGCCAGCCACCTGAGGCGCCTCAGCAACGAGGGACTGCGCGAGCGGATCGGGTCCGGCGACATCAGCCTCGCCGAGGGGCGTGAGCAGGAGGCCTACGACCAGCGTCTCGAGCGCGAGCTCGATGTGATCTGCCGGATGGACTTCCCCGGCTACTTTCTCATCGTCGCCGACTTCATTGCCTGGGCCAAGCGGGCCGGGATCCCGGTAGGCCCGGGTCGTGGCTCCGGGGCCGGCTCGCTGGTGGCCTATGCGCTTGGTATCACCGACCTCGATCCGCTGCGCTACGAGCTGCTGTTCGAGCGCTTCCTGAATGCCGAGCGGGTCTCGATGCCGGACTTTGACATCGACTTCTGCATGGAGGGCCGCGACCGTGTGATTGAGTACGTCAGCGATCGCTATGGCGCCGACCGGGTCTCGCAGATCATCACCTATGGCACGATGGCCGCCCGGGCCGTCGTGCGCGACGTGGGCCGGATCCTCGGGCATCCCTACGGCTTCGTCGACCGGATCGCGAAGCTGATCCCGAACGACCCGGGCCTGCAGATCACGCTGGACAAGGCGCTGGAGCAGGAGGCCGAGCTGCGCGCGCTGTGCGACGAGGACGAGGAGGTCCGTGCGATCATCGAGCTGGCGCGTCAGCTCGAAGGCCTGGTGCGCAACGCGGGCCGCCACGCCGGCGGACTCGTCATCGCGCCGCGCACGATCACCGACTTCACGCCGCTGTACCGGGTCGAGGGCGAACGCGCGACGGTCACCCAGTTCGACAAGGACGATGTCGAGGCGGCGGGTCTCGTCAAGTTCGACTTCCTCGGGCTGCGCACGCTGACCATCATCGACCGCGCGGTGCAGATCGTGAACGCGCGGCGATCCGGGGGCGAGCCGCCGCTCGACATCCGCCAGATCCCGCTGGACGACCCGGCGACCTTCCGCCTGCTAAAGTCCTGCCAGACAACTGCGGTATTCCAGCTCGAATCGCGCGGGATGCGCGACCTGATCAAGCGGCTGCAGCCGGACTGCTTCGACGATATCGTTGCGCTGGTTGCGCTGTTCCGGCCCGGGCCACTGCAGTCGGGAATGGTGGACGACTTCATCGCCCGCAAGCATGGCGACAGCGGCGCGCTGATCGATTACCTGCACCCGGATCTTGAGCCGGTGCTGAAATCCACCTATGGCGTGATCCTGTACCAGGAGCAGGTGATGCAGATCGCCCAGCGCCTGGCGGGTTATTCACTGGGCGAGGCTGACCTGCTGCGCCGGGCGATGGGCAAGAAGAAGGCCGCCGAGATGGCCGAGCAGCGCACGCGCTTCGTCGAGGGTGCCGACGAACGCGGGGTGGACCGCGGCCAGGCCTCCCGGATCTTCGACCTGATGGAGAAGTTCGCCGGTTACGGCTTCAATCGCTCGCACTCGGCCGCCTACGCCTTGCTCTCGTACCAGACCGCCTGGCTCAAGGCGCGTCACCCGGCCGCGTTCATGGCGGCGGTGATGACTTCCGACCGGGATGACACCGACCAGCTGCAGGTGCTGCGGCGGGAGTGCGTCCAGCTGGGCCTCAGCCTGCTCCCGCCGGACATCAACTGCTCGGACTTTGGCTTCGCGGTGGAGTCGCCGCGCGAGATCCGGTATGGACTGGGCGCGATCAAGGGAGTCGGGCAGGGCGCGGTCGAGCAGCTGGTTGCCGAGCGGGAGGAGCATGGCACCTATACCAGCCTGCTGGACCTGTGCCGCCGCGCCGTCGGGCAGCGGGTCGGCAAGCGGGTGCTCGAGGCGCTGGTGAAGTCCGGCGCGCTGGACGGCATGGCGCCATCGCGCGCCATGCTGCTGGCGGCGCTTCCGTCCGCGGTCTCACGCGCGGAGACACTGCAGCGCTCGCACGCGGCGGGGCAGGATGACCTGTTCGGAGGCGGCGGGGCCGAGAGCGCCGAGGAGACCCTGGTGCTGCCCAATGTGGCCGAGTGGGGCTGGGGGCAGCGGCTGGCCGCGGAGCGCGAGAGCCTGGGCCTGTACCTCAGCGGCCACCCGTTCGACCAGTATCGTGCAGACCTGTCGTTCCTCTGCACGGCGAGCATCCAGGGGATCGCAGCCGAGCCGCCGCCGCCCCAGCCTGAGGCGCGCCGCGCCGGTCGGGAGGTCAGCATCGCGGGCCTCGTCGCCGGGCTGCGCAAGCGGGCGGGCCGTGTATCGGTGGAGCTGGACGATGGCCAGGCGATCGTCGAGGTGATGCTGTTCCAGGAGGCCTTCGACCGCTTCCGCCACCTGCTGACCTCCCAGGCACTGGTCGTCGTGACCGGCCAGCTGCGTTTCGACGAGTTCCTCGGCGGCTGGCGGGTCGTGGCGCGCGAGGTGTCCGACCTCGACCGGACGATAGAGCACCGTGCCAACGGTCTCATCATCCGCTGGCGATCCGGCCACGACGCGACGCTGACTCCGCAGCTGCTGCACGAGGTGCTTGGGCCCTACCGGCCCGGGCCCTGCGCCGTCACACTGTTCTACAGCTCCGGGCGCGCGCAGGGGCAGCTGCGCCTCGGGGAGGCCTGGTCGGTGCAGCCGGCCCGGGCCCTGCGCGAGCAGCTTTCGGCACTGGTCGGGATCGAAGGTTTCCGCTTTCTCTATGCCTAGGCCGCATACGATAGGTGGCGGGCCCGTGCCAGCTTGTGCTGCGCAGGGCATGCGTTTACTGTGTCGCCGCGACGGCCGGAGTGACCCATGGACATGAAGTTCCTTGATTTCGAGCAGCCCATCGCGGAGCTCGAGGCCAAGATCGACGAGCTCCGCTTTGTCGGCGATGACTCCGAGATCAACATCAGCGACGAGATCGCGAGGCTGCGCAGCAAGAGCGAGAGTCTCACGCGCAGCATCTTCTCCAGCCTCACGGCATGGCAGGTCGCGCAGCTCGCGCGTCACCCGCTGCGACCCTATACGCTGGACTATCTCGCCATGCTCGCGCCCGACTTCCAGGAGCTGCATGGCGACCGCATGTACGCCGATGACCCGGCCATCGTTGGCGGCATCGGCCGGCTGGATGGCAAGCCGGTGATGTTCATCGGCCAGCAGAAGGGCCGGGACACGAAGGAGAGAGTCCGGCGCAACTATGGCATGGCGCGGCCCGAGGGCTATCGCAAGGCGCTGCGGTTGATGAGGCTCGCGGAGAAGTTCCGCCTGCCGCTGGTCACGCTGATCGACACTCCCGGCGCCTACCCCGGCATCGGCGCCGAGGAGCGCGGCCAGAGCGAGGCGATCGCGCGCAACCTGCTCGAGATGGTGCGCCTGCGCACGCCGGTCATCGCCGTCGTCATCGGCGAGGGGGGCTCGGGCGGTGCGCTGGCCATTGGTGTCGGAGACCGCGTGGTCATGCTCGAGTACAGTGTCTACTCGGTCATCTCGCCGGAAGGCTGCGCGAGCATACTCTGGAAGAGTGCCGATAAGGCCGAGCTGGCTGCCGAGGCGATGGGCATAACCGCCGCCCGGCTGCGCAGCCTGGGTCTTGTCGACGAGGTGGTGAAGGAGCCCCTGGGCGGCGCCCACCGTGATCCCGAGGCGGCTGCCGGTTTGCTGCGCACGGCGTTGATGTCGCATCTGCGTGAGCTCGAGGCGATGGACCTCGGTGAGCTGCTCCGCAGGCGCGCAACCCGCCTCGAGGGCTACGGCAGCTTCCGCGAGGGCTGAGCGTGGCTGGCGGATGACGGGCCTGCCCGCTCTGCTGTCCCGCGCGCTCGCCGCCGATATCTCTGCCCGGCGCCCGATCGCTGTCGCGTTCAGCGGCGGGCGTGACTCCACCGTGCTGCTGCATGCGCTTTCGGTCCTGCGCGAGCAGCAGGGCTTTCCGCTGCGCGCCCTGCACGTGCGCCACGACCTGCAGCCGGATGCTGGCAACTGGGCCGCGCACTGTGCCCGCTTCTGCGAGCGGCTGGGCCTGCCGTTTTCCTGTCTGCCCGTCCATGTGCCCCGCGACGACGGCACCGGGCTCGAGGCCGCCGCGCGGCGCGTGCGCTACGCGGCCCTGGCCGAGGCGCTCGCAGCGGACGAGCTGCTGCTGACCGCGCACCACCGCGACGACCAGGTCGAGACGCTGCTGATGCATCTGCGCCGCGGTTCGGGCGCCACCGGCCTGGCCGGGATCGCCCCGCGCGCCCGGCTCGGCACCGGCGAGCTCGCCCGGCCGCTGCTCGAGCTCGCGCGCGGCGAACTGGCCGACTGGGCTGAACGACATCGGCTGTCCTGGGTCGAGGACCCCTCGAACCAGGACGTGGGCCCGGACCGCAATTTCCTGCGCCACGAGATCCTGCCGTTGATCGAGCGCCGCTGGCCCGAGTTCAGTTCCGGGGTGGCGCGCAGCGCGGCGTGGCAGCGCGAGGCTCGCGGCCTGCTCGAAGGCCTGGCCGCAGCGGATGCCGCCCAGCTGCTGGACGGCGAGCGGCGCGTGGACGTCGATGGCCTGGCGGTACTGGAGCCGGCACGCCGCCGCCTGCTGCTTCGCTGGCTCTGCCGACGCGAGCGTCTCCCGCTGCCCCCGGCCACCGCGCTGGCCAGCGGACTTGATGCCCTGCTGCGCGCCGGTGCGGACCGCCAGCCCCTGCTGACTTGGCCAGGTGCCGAGCTGCGCCGTTACCGCGGACGGCTCTACCTGATCGCGACGCAGGATCCTGCGACAGCGCCGCCCCCTGGCCGGCTGTATCCCGGTGCACAGGTCGAGCTGGGCGGGCGCCGCGGGCGCCTGCACCTGGCCGAAGGTCTGCGCGGTGGCCTCGATCCTCGCCTGGCTGACTCCGGGCTCGAGCTCAGGTTCCGCCGCGGGGGCGAGCGGCTGCGCCCTGTGGGAAGCGCGCACCAGCGGCCGCTGAAGCTGCTGTTCCAGGAGTATGGTCTCGTGCCCTGGATGCGCCAGGAGGTGCCGCTGCTGTATGCCGGGGAGCGCCTGGTGGCTGTCGCCCATCTCTGGCTCGCGGCCGACGCCTGCGTAACGCCCGAGCGGTCCGGACTGGTCCCGGTCTGGACGGGACACGGACAGCTGCGTTGAGCGCCGATCGTCACTGCGCGTTGTCGGGGGGCGGACCTTCTGGTACTGTCCATTTCCCATCTGCGCCCGTCCCGGCCAGAGCACCCGCAGCTGGCTTTCAGTGGCTGCGGGGTTGGCCGGGCGCCGCGGCTGCCGGCCTGGACCGGCCTGCTGTCTGTTGACGTTTGCCTGCCGCCGGCCCGGGCCCGCGGCTGCTTTTCATTCGGAGTTGGGGTCGCTCATGCCGCGCTACGTTTTCGTCACTGGTGGCGTCGTGTCCTCGCTGGGCAAGGGCATCACTTCGGCCTCACTGGGTGCGATCCTCGAGGCGCGCGGGCTCAGGATCTCGATGATCAAGCTCGACCCGTACCTGAACGTCGACCCGGGCACGATGAGCCCGTTCCAGCACGGTGAAGTGTTCGTTACCGAGGACGGCACCGAGACCGACCTCGACCTCGGCCATTACGAGCGCTTCGTCCGGACGACGACCGGCCGGCACAGCAACTTCACCACCGGGCGCATCTACGGCAGCGTGATCGCGAAGGAGCGCCGTGGCGACTACCTCGGCGCGACCGTGCAGGTGATCCCGCACGTGACCGACGAGATCCGCCGCTCGGTGCAGCTTGGCGCCGGCGATGCCGACGTCTGCATCGTCGAGATCGGTGGCACGGTGGGCGACATCGAGTCACTGCCCTTCCTCGAGGCGATCCGCCAGATGGGTGTCGACCTGGGCCCGCAGCAGTGTGTCTACGTGCACCTGACGCTGGTGCCCTATATCTCCACGTCCTCGGAGATCAAGACCAAGCCCACGCAGCACTCGGTCAAGGAGCTGCGCTCGATCGGGATCCAGCCCGACATCCTGGTCTGCCGTTCGGAGCTGCCGCTGCCGCCCGAGCAGCGCCGCAAGATCGCGCTGTTCACGAACGTGGCCGAGCGTGCCGTGATCTCGGCGATGGACGTGTCGGACATCTACCAGATCCCGATGGTCTTCAAGGAGCAGCAGTTCGACCAGATCATCGTCGACCGACTCGGGCTGGACGTGCCGGAAGCCGATCTCGCGGAGTGGGAAGCGGTGGTCGCGGCCAAGCAGTCTCCGGAGGTCGAGGTCACGGTGGCGCTGGTCGGCAAGTACGTGGACCTGCGCGACGCCTACATCTCGCTCTCGGAGGCGCTCACCCATGCAGGCATCCGCACGCGCACGCGGGTCGGTATCCGTTATGTCGAATCCCAGGAGATCGAGACCCGCGGGACCGGCTGCCTGGAGGGCGTTGACGCGATACTGGTGCCGGGCGGCTTCGGCGAGCGGGGCATCGAGGGCAAGATCCTCGCCGTACGCCATGCGCGCGAGAACGGCATACCGTACCTGGGCATCTGCCTGGGCATGCAGGTGGCGGTGATCGAGTACGCCCGCTCCATGCTGGGCCTCACTGCGGCGCACAGCACCGAGTTCGAGCCCGGCACGCCCGACCCTGTGATCGCTCTCATTCCCGAGTGGCAGGACCGCGACGGCACGCGGCATTCGCGTGACACCGGCTCCGAGCTTGGCGGCACGATGCGCCTGGGCGCGCAGGAGGTCCGGCTGGAGCCAGGCACCCGTGTCAGCGAACTCTACGGCGGGACCGTGATCCGCGAGCGGCACCGGCACCGCTTCGAGTTCAACAACAACTACCTCGATCGGATGAGGGCGGCCGGCCTCGTCTTCTCCGGTTTCTCGGTCGACGGGCTGGTGGAGACGGTGGAGCTCCCTGATCATCCCTGGTTCGTCGCCTCGCAGTTCCACCCCGAGTTCCACTCCAACCCGCGCGACGGTCACCCACTGTTCACGGGCTTCATCCAGGCCGCCCGCGCGCGGCATGCGTCGGTGGCACCGCTCGCTGCGCGCGCATGAAGCTCCCCGAGTTCCGCCCCGGGGCGCCGCTGTTCCTGATCGCCGGTCCCTGCGTGATCGAGAGCGAAGCAATGGCGCTGGAGACGGCTGCCGAGCTTGTTGCCATCACCGCGCGCGTCGGGATCCCGTTCGTCTACAAGTCTTCCTTCGACAAGGCCAACCGCTCCTCGGGCCGCAGCTTTCGTGGCCCCGGGCTAGAGCAGGGGCTCAAGGTCCTCGAGCGGGTCAGGTGCGAGGTCGGCGTGCCCGTGCTGACCGACGTGCATGAGGATACGCCGCTGTCCGAGGTCGCTGCTGTCGTGGATGTGCTGCAGACGCCGGCCATGCTGTGCCGCCAGACCAACTTCATCCGCGCAGTCGCCGCTCAGGGACGGCCGGTCAACATCAAGAAGGGCCAGTTCCTGTCGCCGTGGGAGATGGCAAATGTCGTCGAGAAGGCGCGCGAGACCGGCAACGACACGTTGATGGTCTGCGAGCGGGGTTACAGCTTCGGCTACAACAACCTGGTCTCTGACATGCGCTCGCTCTCGGTGATGCGCGCTACCGGCTGCCCGGTGGTGTTCGATGCCACCCATTCCGTGCAGCTGCCTGGTGGCGCCGGCTCTGCTTCAGGCGGCCAGCGCGAGTTCGTGCCGGTACTGGCCCGCGCCGCGGTGGCGGCCGGCGTATCCGGCCTGTTCATGGAAACCCATCCGCAGCCCGAGCGCGCGCTGAGCGACGGGCCCAACGCCTGGCCGCTCGGCCTGCTCGAACCGCTGCTCGAGACGCTGATCGCGCTCGATGCGGTCGTGCGCCGCCAGCCGTTGATCGAGGATTCGCTGAAGGCTTGAGGAGCAGAAGAAAAGATGAGCGAGATTACCGCAGTGCATGGCCGCGAGATCCTGGACTCCCGCGGCAACCCCACGGTCGAGGTCGAGGTCACTCTGGCCAGCGGGGCGCAGGGCCGCGCCGCTGTGCCGTCCGGCGCCTCCACCGGCATTCGGGAGGCGGTCGAGCTGCGTGATGGCGAGGCCTCGCGCTACCTCGGTCGCGGAGTGCGCAAGGCCGTGGCCAGCGTCAACGGGGAGCTGCGCAGCGAGCTGCTCGGCCGGGACGGCCAGGACCAGTCCGCCGCGGACCGGCGGATGATCAACCTGGACGGCACACCTAACAAGGCCCGCCTGGGCGCCAACGCGCTGCTTGGCGTATCGCTCGCGCTGTGCCGGGCTGCGGCCGCCGAGCGTGGCGAGCCGCTGTTCACGGCCTTCGGCCCCGGACCCTACCAGATGCCCGTGCCGATGATGAACATCCTGAACGGCGGCGCGCATGCCGACAACAACGTGGACATCCAGGAGTTCATGGTTCTGCCCGTGGGTGCGCCGAGCTTCGGCGAGGCGCTGCGTTACGGGACCGAGGTGTTCCATGCGCTGCGCAGCGTACTGCGCAAGAAGGGCCTGGCCACTTCGGTCGGAGACGAGGGCGGCTTCGCGCCCGACCTGCCGTCGAATGCGGCAGCCCTGGACACGATCATGGAGGCGATCCGCCTGGCCGGTCTCGTGGCCGGACGTGATGTGTTCCTGGGTCTGGATGTCGCGAGTTCCGAGCTGTACCGGGACGGTCGCTATCACCTGAGCTCGGAGAAGCGCAGCTTCACGGCAAACCAGTTCGCCGCCTACCTGGAAAGGCTGGTGCGCGGCTACCCCGTGATCTCGATCGAGGACGGCATGGCCGAGGATGACTGGGATGGCTGGGCCGGGCTGACACAGCTGCTCGGGTCCCGCGTGCAGCTGGTCGGTGACGACCTCTTCGTCACGAACACCGAAATACTTGCAGCGGGCATTGCGGATGAGGTCGCGAACTCGATCCTGATCAAGCCGAACCAGATTGGCACGCTTTCCGAGACGCTGCAGGCGATCAGGATGGCGGTGCGTGCGGGTTACTCGGCGGTGGTTTCGCATCGGTCAGGTGAAACCTCTGATACGATAATCGCCGATATCGCGGTGGGCAGCGCGGCGACCCAGATCAAGACCGGCTCCCTGTGTCGCTCCGACCGCACCGAGAAGTACAACCAGCTGCTGCGGATCGAGGAAGCGCTGGGGCCCGGCGCAAGCTACGCCGGGGCCGCGGCCTTTCCGGTGGAGGTGGGCTGACAGATGGCCTTGCGTCTCGCGGTTATCGTCCTGGTGCTGCTGCTGGGCATGCTGCAGGTCCGGCTTTGGGTATCGGATGAGGGCCTGCGCGAAGTGGCTCGGCTGGGTCACCAGATCCAGCTGCAGCTGGCCGAGAACGCCCGGCTGGAGCTGCGCAACCAGCGCCTGGAGGCCGAGATCGCCGACCTGCGCACCGGCCGCGAGGCCATCGAGGAGCGGGCCCGCACCGACCTCGGCCTGATCGGACCACAGGAGACCTTCTTCGTCTTCGGAGCGGGCGTCGCTGCCCAGGAGCCACGCAGCACGACGCTGGCCATGGAACCCTGAGCCCCCCGATGCTCGCGACAGAGCACCAGGATGGCGTTGCCGTCATCCGCATGCAGCGCCCGCCGGCGAATGCGCTCGATCACGCCCTGGTCGATGCACTGCGCGGGACGATCGCGCGCGAGTCCGGGCGCGCGCAGGCGCTCGTGCTGACCGGGCTGCCTGGCATGTTCAGCGGCGGGCTCGACGTGCCCGCCCTGGTCGGCCAGGATCGCGCAGCCATCCGCGGGTTCTGGGGCGGCTTCTTTTCGCTGATGCATGAACTGGCAGCCTGTCCGGTCCCGGTCGTTGCCGCCCTGTCGGGCCACGCCCCGGCGGGCGGGGCCGTGCTGGCCCTGTGCTGCGACCGGCGGATCGCCGCCTCGGGGCGGTTCAGGATGGGGCTGAATGAGGTGCAGGTCGGCCTGCCGGTGCCCCCAGCCATCCTGAGCGCACTGACCCGGCTGACGGGTGAGGCCCGGGGTGGCTGGCTGGCGCTGCGTGGCGAGCTGCTGAACATGGACGAGGCGCTCGCTGCTGGCCTGGTCGACGAGCTGGTCGAGCCCGGTCTGCTCGATGCACGCGCGCTGGAGCTCGCCACGGGCCTGCTCGGGCTGCCGCCGCGGGCGATGAACGAGACGCGCCTGGCAGCCAAGGCCGGGCTGATCGCGGCGCTGCGCGGGGGCAGGGATGCGGAGCTTGCGACCGAATACTGGTTCAGCGAGGAAACGCAGGCCGGCATGCGGGCGCTGGTCGCCCGGCTGTCGCGGCGCTGAAGTCCCGGCCGGGTGTCAGCCGCGAATCAGCAGGTAGATGGCGCCGGTGCCGCCATCCCGGGCTGGCGCCGAGCAGAAGGCCAGCACCTCGTCCCACTGGCGCAGCCAGCGGTTGACACTGCTCTTCAGCACCGGTCCGCGCTGGCCCGACCGCAGGCCTTTGCCATGGATGACGCGGACACAGAAGTGACGCTCGTCGATGCACTCGTCGATGAACTCGCGCAGGGCTGCCCGGGCCTCGCCGCTCGTCATGCCGTGCAGGTCCATCTCTGCGCGGACCGCAAAGCGGCCGCGACGCAGCTTGCGCAGCGTCTCATACGCCACCTGGGGGCGGGCGAACGAGAGTTCGTCGCCGGCCTCGAGATCCCAGGGTTCAGGCACGCGCCGCAGCGACTCGGCCATCACGTCCGCCTCGTCGAGGCGCCGGAAGCGCGCACGGGCCCGCGGCGGGGGGGGCGTCAGGTGCAGCCGCCTCGTGCTGACCGGCTGCACCTCGCCCACGCTGTCGCGGAATAGCGTGTTGTCATCCGACTTGCTATTTTTACCCATCGTTCCGGGCCGGCCACGGTTATCCGGGATTCTATGCTGGAAGAGATCCGGATTCATGACCTGCTGTGACCTGCTGCGATGACCAGCCCGCGGATGAAGCTTCTGCTGAGCAACGATGACGGCTACCAGGCTGAGGGGCTGGCGACGCTTGCGCTCGCACTTTCCGACCTGGCCGACCTCACCATAGTGGCGCCTGATCGCAACCAGAGCGGCGCCAGCCACTCGCTGACCCTGGAGATGCCGCTGCGTGCGGGCCGGACCCGGGACGGGATCTACTACGTCAACGGAACACCCACCGACTGCGTGCACCTGGCCATCACTGGGCTGCTGGATCACGAGCCGGACATGGTGATCGCCGGGATCAACCATGGCGCCAATCTTGGCGACGACGTGCTTTATTCCGGCACGGTCGCCGCTGCCGTCGAGGGCCGTTTCCTCGGGCTTCCTGCGATCGCGATTTCGCTGGCGGGCGATCACCGCCACTTCGATACGGCCGGGCAGGCAATCCGTACGCTGTTTACGCACCTGGCCCAAACCCCGCTGCCGCCGCAGACAGTTCTCAACATCAACGTGCCCGACGTGCCCCACGGGCAGCTGAGGGGCTTCAGGGCGACACGCCTGGGCTACCGCCACCGCTCGGAGCCGGTGATCGAGTCCGCCGACCCCAAAGGGCGGCCCATCTACTGGGTCGGGGCGCCGGGCGATGGCCAGGATGCCGGACCAGGCACAGATTTCCACGCGGTGGAGAACGGCTACGTGTCCGTCACGCCGCTGCACTTCGACCTGACCCGGCATGCCGCCCTCCCTGCGCTCGGTGAATGGCTGCCGCGGTCATGAGCGAGCAGCGTGACCCGCGCGGCATCGGGATGACCTCGGCGCGCACGCGCGAACGGCTGGCCCAGCGGCTCGCCGCCAACGGCATACAGGACCCGCGCGTGCTGGAGCGCATCCGCAGCGTGCCACGGCACCTGTTCGTCGACGAGGCCCTGGAGACCCGCGCCTACGAGGACAGCCCCCTCCCGATCGGCCAGGGCCAGACCATTTCACAGCCCTGGATCGTCGCGATGATGACGCAGGCGCTGCTACCCCCGGGAAACGGCGCCGAGCCGCCGCTGGAAAAGCTGCTCGAGATCGGCACGGGCTGTGGCTACCAGACTGCGGTGCTCTCGCCGCTCGCGCGGCGCGTGTTCACGATCGAGCGTATCGGCAGCCTGCAGCGCCAGGCACGCACGCGGCTTAACGAGCTGGGCTTCGGCAACATTCGCTACCGTCACGGTGACGGCATGGCCGGCTGGCCGGGCCAGGCGCCCTTCAACGGCATCATCGTCACCGCTGCTCCCACCGAGATTCCGCCGCTGCTGCTGGAACAGCTGGCGCCGGCGGGCCGGCTGGTGATCCCCGTCGGTCCCCCGGGTCAGCAGGACCTGGTCCGCGTCACGCGGGGCGAGGAAGGCTTTCACAGCGAGGTGCTCGGCCGTGTGTCGTTCGTGCCCCTGCTCGGCGGCACCGACCGGTGAGGCTGTTTTCCCGTCTCTTCGACCGGGTAATGACCTGGGCACGTCACCCGCGCGCGCCGTGGTACCTCGGCGGCGTCAGCTTTGCGGAGTCATCGTTCTTTCCGATCCCGCCCGACGTCATGCTGGCGCCGATGGTGCTGGCGCGCCCGGACCGGGCGTGGTCTCTGGCGCTGCTGACCACGGTGACCTCGGTGCTGGGCGCGGTGTTCGGTTACCTGGTCGGGATGTGGGCGATCGACCTGGTGATGCCGGTGATCGACTATTTCGAGTATCGCGAGGCCTTCAACCAGGCTCAGGAGTGGTTCGAGCGTTTCGGCTTCTTTGCGATACTGGCTGCGGCCTTCTCGCCGATCCCGTACAAGATGTTCACGATCTCGGCCGGCGTTCTGTCGATGGCGCTGCTGCCCTTCGTCGCCGCCTCGTTCATCGGGCGCGGGCTGCGTTTTTTCCTGGTTGCCGCGCTGGTCGCCTGGATCGGGCCCACGATCGAGCGTCACCTCAAGCGCTACATGGACATCCTCGGATGGCTGTTCGTCCTGCTGATTGCCAGCTACCTGCTGTACGTAACTCTTTGAGGGCAGTATGCATGGTGCTGCTCGCCCTGCTGCTGGGGGCCTGCGGCGAGGCCCTGCGTTTCGAGGAGCCGCCGGGTACCAGCGCCCCGGCCGCGGCAGGGGAGGTCCACGTCGTGCGCCCGGGCGAGACGCTCTATGCGATCGCGTTCCGCTACGGGCTGGACCATCGTGAGCTGGCCCGGATCAACAATCTCGGCGATGGTTCGCTGATCTTTCCCGGGCAGAGAATCCAGCTGGGCGGCACCGCGCGGGGCGCCGCGGCGCCGGCGCCCTCCGCGCCGGCAGCGCGCCAGCCGGCGCCGGCGCGTCGTGACCCTCCGGGGCCGGGCACTCCGCTGGCGGGCGGCTGGCAATGGCCCACGGCGGGCGCGGTGGTGGGGCGCTACGGTCAGTCTCCTCAGACCCAGTCGGGCATCCAGATTGGCGGAATCCGCGGCCAGCCAGTGGTAGCTGCTGCCGATGGGGAGGTGGTCTACTCGGGCCGAGGGCTCATCGGCTACGGGGCACTGCTGATCATCAAGCACGACGCGACCTGGCTGAGTGCTTACGGGCACAACGACTCGCTGCTGGTCAACGAGGGTGACCGGGTGCGTGCGGGGCAGCGTATTGCCACGATGGGCGAGGGGCCAGGGCGGCGGCCGCTGCTTCATTTCGAGATTCGCCGCAACGGGGATCCGGTGGATCCTGCGGCGTGGTTGCCGGCGCGGTAAGGCCGGGCGGCGTTGGGCGGTGGCGCCGTCCGTCGGCCCTGGCGCGGACTCGCCGTGAACCCATCCCTGGGGGCTCGGGCGCGGCATCCCTGCCGCGCAC
>JAFIFS010000032.1 GCA_020831895.1 Chromatiales bacterium | reverse complement strand
ATGATGCGTTCTGGGTAGCGGTGCTTGAGCTCGTTCACCAGCGCCACCATCGTGGGTGAGCGCAGCATCTCCGAGCTGTTGGGCAGCGCCTCGCGGCCCGGCAGCACCACCAGCCGGGCGATGCCCGGGGAGACCAAGATCTCCGGCAACGTCGCCTGCTTCGCCAGGTAGTCGCTCAGGCCCTTGTCGGGCTCGAAGCCGAAGTACTTGTGCACCGAGGGCTTGCGCAGGTCCAGGTCGACCAGCAGCACGGTGTTGGTCATCTCCATCGCCAGGCTGATGGCGAGGTTGGTCGCGGTCAGTGTCTTGCCGCAGCCGGAGGCCGGGCCGGTCACGGCCAGCGTGTTCCAGTTGTTCGCCCGCAGGGTCTGCAATACCCGGGTGCGCAGCATCCGGTAGGCATCCTTGTACGGATGGTCCGGCAGCGCGGCGATCAGGCGGTTGTCGAGCAGTGTCTGCTCGGGCACCTCGATCACCTTGGTCTGGCTGTAGAAGATACCGGTGGAGAGGTCCACCGTGGTGTCGGTGAACTTCGGCTTGTCGGACTGCGCCTCGGGCAGCGTGGACGGCTCGCGCGCGGTACCACTCTTCACCTGCGCACGCTGCTGGGTGGCCTGTTCAAGGGCTTTCTGTATGCGTTCCATGACGTCTTTATCCTTCTTACAGGCCGAAGCGGCGCATGGCGACGTACCAGAGCACGTCGAGCGGCATCACGGCGAAGTGCACGGCAATCGCGCCGGCCACCAGCAGGGCCGGCAGCACGATCAGTACCAGTATCTTCACCCGGCTGTGCGCGGCCTCGTCGGCGGCGGTCTCGATCAGCGGGATCTCGGCGATCGGCGGCATGCCCTGCAGGCGCTCGAGCATCCGTGAGCCGTTGATGGAGCGGTCCAGGGATTCAGCGACCTGCGGCCAGCCCAGGCCCACGGCCAGCACGATGACGATCAGCAGGGCCAGCAGCACGGGGCGGTTGGGGCTGGACGGAACCAGCGGACGGTCGGGCGGCTCGACCAGCACGAAGCGCTCGCCCTTGCTCTGGGTTTCCAGTGCCTGGCCGAGCTCTGCGCTGAACAGCTTCTCGCGCGTGGCCAGGTAGTCGGCATTCGCGGTGGCCTGCTGGCGCAGCAGCGCGCTCAGATCGCGCTCCACCTCGGAGCTGCGCACCATGCGGGTCTCGAACTGTGCGATGCGCTCGCGTACCTGCTCACGCTTGGTCCGCAGCGAGGCAGCCTCGCCGTCGAGCTGCTGGCGCTGGGCCTGCAGCTGGATGAAGGCCGGGTTGTCCGGCTCCAGGCCGCCGGTGCGGTTGCTCTGCCGGGTGCGGGCGGCCATGTCCTCGAGGTTGGTCACCTCGCGCTGCAGACGCAGCACCTCCGGGTGGCTGTCGCTGTAGCGCTCGCGCGCCACGGCCAGGTCGTTGCGCACCTGCGTCAGGGCGGCGCTGGTCTCGCCCAGGTTCACCTCGTCGCTGAGGCCCAGCTGCGTCTGCAGCGCCTGGATGTCCCGGCGCACCAGCCTGACGCTGGGGTGGTCGGCGCTGTAGCGGCCTTCCAGCACGATCAGCTGCGTCTGCAATGAGCGCAGCTGGTCAGCCGGGGACAGCACGGCGCTGCCGTCGGCCAGCACCATCGGCGCCATCGGGCGCACCTGGACCAGCTGGGCATCGACGAGGATGCGCGACTGCTGCACGTTCTGCAGCTGACGCTCGATCTCCAGCAGCTCCTGCTCGGCGCGCTGCATCAGCTGCATGTTCAAGGCAACGAACTCCGGCAGGCTGCCGTCGGCCTCGGACTTCACGCGGGCGATCTCGGACTCCAGCCGGCGCACCTCGGTATCCAGGCGCTGGGCCTCGTTGCGCAGGAACTGCGCGGTCTGCTGGGTCTGCTCGGTGCGCTGGCGCACGTTCTCGGCCAGGTACAGCGAGACCAGCTCGTTGGCCACCTGCTGCGCACGGGCCGGGCTCTCGTGCTGGAAGCCGACGCGGAAGGCGATGGTCGAGGTGGTCGGCCGGCCACGGTCGTCGGCGGTCTGGATGTCGATCACGTTGATGTTCATGTCGCGCTGTACGCGGTCGACCAGCAGCAGGGTCGGCAGGTAGCGGCGCTCGCTCTCATAGAGGTCGAAGCGCTCGATGATCTGCGCCAGGTTGGTGCGTGTCATCACCCGCTGGTTGATCAGCTGGATCTGCCGGGCGGCGAAGGTGGTCACCGTGGTCGGCACCAGCCCGGGCGGGATCTCCGGGTCCTCGATCAGGATCACGGCCTCGGACTTGTAGGTGTTCGGCAGCATGAAGATCGTGAACACGCCGAGGATGAACACGGCGAGCGCGATCAGGCCGGAGACCCTGCCACGGCGTTTAAGCGCGTCGACATAGTCACTGAGGCTGCGGGATTCTTCCTCTGGCACCGCTATTTCATAAGACATGTGCGGTCTTCTCTCCGTGGGTTACGCCATGTTGTTGTTGCTGTTATGGCGTGGAATGCTAATTGACTCCGGGGCGCGGGTCTGTGACCCGGAACCCATAAACATGGCCAGAGTCTAGCACCCTGCCGCAGCGGGGCGGCGCTTACGGATTGGTAATTTTTTGCCCAGCAGGTGGGTCAGAGGGGCTCGAGTTCCACCCGGGCGACCTGTACGTCGGCGCTGAAGGCCTCGCCATAGGCGACGATGGCGATGGAGCGCAGCGCGTCCAGGTTCAACGGCTCCTGGCCCATGTAGCGGGCGCTGAAAGCGCTGAAGGGCACGACCACGCGCTGCCAGTCCTCCCCCACCGGCAGCGGCGCGGAGAAATACTGCCAGACACGGCGGGTATTGCTGCAGCGCACATGAAGGAAGTAGCTGCCGGGTGTGCCCCGGAGTGTCACGGCCACACCCTGGTAAGCGCTGGCGTCGAAGCCAGCCCGGTCGTAGGTCAGCGGCAGGCGCACCTGGATGAAGCCGCCGTTGTTCTCCAGCCGGACCTCACCCTGCATCCGCAGGTGATGGCCGTCGCCCTCCCCGGGGGTGTAGCCGGCCTCCATGTTGGAGATGCCACCCATGACGCGGTCCGTGAAGCCCTCCCAGGTGGTGCCGATGGCGGCCAGGCCATCGGTGTGGCGGAAGTCATCGAGCAGCAGGGGTTCGGCGGCGAGGGTCATGGTGAATCCCAGGCAAAGTAGGGGCAGTGCGGCAGCGGTGTGATGGTTGTGCTCCATAGCATTGAATTCGGCTGGGCGGGGGTGGTGGATTCGGGTCAGGCCGGGTAGGCCTGGCCACGCAGCAGCCCCTCAGTGCTGAGGTCCTCATCGATCTCGGGCCAGTGAATGCCGTAGCCGCCGCCGCAGACCTCCCAGCAATTGCGCTGCTCTGGCGTGGCTGCAGCAAGGCGTGGGTACCAGCTGATCGGGACGCTGATCTGCCGGCCGTCGCGCAGCCCGACCACGAGCAGGTCCCCGGTGAACTCCACCGAGGCGACACGCTGGTCAACGGTGACTGGAGAAGTACTCATGCCATTGCTCCAGGAACTGGCGCTGGTGGGGCCGGACAAGCTTCTGGATGCGCCAGACCTCTTGTTGTGAGGGAAATCCGCTGTTCCGGGCCACGGCGACTGGCTGCAGCCAGAACTTGGCTGAGCAGCCAGCGCGATCGACGTGCACATGCGGTGGCTCCATACCTTCGTTACTGTACCAGAACAGCCTGTAGGGGCCGGAACGCAGGACTGTGGGCAGGATACACCGCCGCCATACGCTTGCTTGCGGACGTGGCAGCATGCCGGACGGTTGTCCCGGAGTATCAGTCTGCTTTTTGATGTTTCAGTGGAGATATGGCCCGGTGGGCCTCCTCCCACAGCCAGGCGACCCGGCGGTAGAGCTCCCGTGCGCGGTCGAGCTGGGTCGGCTCGGCTGCTTCCCCGGGCGGGGACCAGCTGTCGAGGAGGATGCGGGTGGCCCGGTCCGGGAGCTGGTGGTGCTCGATGAGGACCGCGAGGTCGAAGTACGGGTCATCCGGGCCGGCGTATTCCCAGTCGAGCAGGACCAGCCGGTGGTCCGGGGTGGTGACGAGGTTGGGCGCGGTCGGGTCACGGTGGCAGAGCACCGGGGTGAAGCTGCCCGGCGGGCGGCAGAGCGCAACCGCCTCGGCGGCGCGCTGGCGGGCCTCGGGGGTGTTGATGAGGGTGGCGTAGTGGTGGGCGGCCTGGAGGGGGTTTTGCCAGGGTTTGTTCGCGGCTGAAGCCGCTCCCACAGGCATGGGGTTCGCGGCTGAAGCCGCTCCCACAGCAAAACCTCGCGCTGTGGGAGCGG
>JAFIFS010000016.1 GCA_020831895.1 Chromatiales bacterium | reverse complement strand
CGAGCAGCTGCCGGCGCCGGAGGTGGCGGTGTCGACCGGGGGCTCGGGTGCGCAGACGGCGCTGGAGCATGAGCTGGTGGCGCTGTGGACCGAGGTGCTGGGCCCGGCTGCGGCGGAGGTGACGGCGAACTTCTTCGACCTTGGGGGCCACTCGCTGCTGGCGACGCGGCTGATCGCGCGGCTGCGCGAGCGCCTGGGTATCGAGCTGCCCCTGATCGCCTTCTTCGAACAGCCCACCATCAGGGAACTGGCACGGCAGCTCGAGCAGGGCGCCGGCACCGCCTCGTCCCTGCAGCCGCCACCGATCAGCGCGCGCGCACGCGTGGCCCGCCGGCAGGTCGGGTCATCATGAACACGGCACCCGATTCCGGGATGGTGGACGAGTTTCCGCTGTCGTTCGCGCAGCAGCGGCTCTGGTTCCTCGAGCAGCTCGAGGACACGGGTGCGGCCTACCACGTCCGCCTGCCGCTGCGACTGACGGGGCCGCTCGATGTCGGGCGCCTTGAGCAGGCGCTGGCTGCGCTGGCCGCGCGTCACGAGATACTGCGCACGAGCATCGTCGTGCGGGATGGCCAGCCGGCGCAGCGCATTGCCCCGACGGTGAGCGTGCCGCTGGAGCAGCTCGATGCCGGCAGTGTGGCCAGCAGCATCCGCGAGCTGGCCGGGCAACTGGTCGCAAGGCCATTCGACCTCAGCCGTGCGCCGCTGCTGCGCGCAAGCCTGGTCCGCGAGGGGCCGGGTGAGCATGTGCTGCTGCTGGTTATGCACCATGTGATTGCCGATGCCTGGTCGTCCGGCGTGCTGTTCCGTGACCTGGTCGCGCTGTACGAGGGCAGGGACCTGCCCCCGCTCGAGCTGCAGTACGCCGACTATGCCCTGTGGCAGCGCGAGTGGCTGGCCGGGCCTGCGCTCGAGGCACAGCTGCAGTGGTGGCGCCGGCACCTCGAGGGCGCGCCCGAGCTGATCGCGCTGCCGCTGGACCGGCCGCGGCCGGCGCGCCAGACCTTCCGTGGCAGCCGGGTCGCGCGTGCGCTGCCGCCGGAACTCACCACGCGACTGCGGGTCCTGGCCGCGCGCGCGCAGGTCTCGCAGTTCATGCTGCTGCTGGCCGCGTTCAAGGTGCTGCTGATGCGTTTTGGCGCCGGCACCTACATCGTCGTTGCCACACCCGTCGCCGGCCGGCGACGCACCGAGCTCGAGCACCAGATCGGCCTGTATGCGAATACGCTGGCACTGCGCACCGACCTGTCCGGTGACCCGGACTTCATGGCCTTGCTCGGGCGCGTGCGCAGCACCGTGCTGCAGGCTTTCGATCACCAGGACCTGCCGTTCGAGAAGCTGGTCGAGGCGCTGCGCCCGGTGCGCAGCCTTGCACATTCGCCGGTCTTCCAGGTGATGTTCATCCAGCAGAACACGCCGTGGGAGGCCGCGCCGATGCGCGAACTGCGGGTCGAGCCGGCCGAGCTTGCACCAACCGGCAGCGCGAAATTCGACCTCACGGTCTCGGCCAGCGAGTACCTGGGGGAGTGCTGGCTCGCGTTCGAGTACAACACCGACCTGTTCGAGGCCGCGACGATCGACCGGCTCGCCGCTGCTTTCGAGGGCCTGCTGGGCGTGCTGGTGGAGCGGCCTGGAGAACCGGTGGGACGCCTGCCATTCCTGCCCGCGATCGAGCGCCAGCGCCTGCTGCAGGACTGGAATGCGACCGCGCGCGAGCCCGGCGCCGATGATCACCTGCTCGCGCAGTTCGAGCGGCGCCTGGCGCAGTCGCCCTCAGGGATCGCGGTCGAGTGCGCGGGCGAGCGCTGGAGCTGCGAGCAGGTCGATCAGCGGGCACGTGCACTGGCAGCAGCCCTGCGCGCGGCCGGCACGCGCCCGGGCGACGTGGTCGGCGTGCTGCTGGCCCGCGGGCCGGCGATGGTCCCGACGCTGCTCGCGATCGCGCACTGCCGCGCGGCCTGGCTGCCGCTGGACCCGGAACTGCCGCCAGCACGCCTGCACTGGATGGTTGAGGACAGCGGCGCACGCATCCTCGTCAGCGATCGCGCGCTGGATGACCCGCTCGTGCCGGCGGGCATCGCGGTGATTTCGCCACAGGCCGGCGAGGCCGGGATGCCGGTGCCAGCAGGGCTGGCGAACCCGCAGGACCCCGCCTACCTGATCTATACCTCGGGCTCGACCGGCAAGCCAAAGGGAGTGCGTGTCGCGCACGGTGCGCTGGCGAACTTTCTCGCCGCCATGCGTGAGCGGCCGGGATTCGCAGCGGGCGAGCGCTTGCTCGCGGTCACGACCTTGTCTTTCGACATCGCGCTGCTGGAGCTGCTGCTGCCGCTGGTCGCCGGCGGCACTGCCGTGATCGCAACACGTGATGACGTGCGCGACCCGCGACGCCTGGCTGCCTTGATCGATACGGCGGCCATCGATGTGCTGCAGGCCACGCCATCGGCCTGGCGCGCGCTGACCGCCAGTGGCTGGCAGGGACGGGCGGGCCTGCGGATGTTCTGTGGCGGCGAGGCACTGGCACCGGACCTGGCCTCGGCACTGCTCCAGCGTGGCGCAGTGCTCTGGAACCTGTATGGGCCGACCGAGACGACGATCTGGTCGACCGTCGCCCGGGTGCGCGACGGGACGGCGCCCATCACGGTCGGCCGGCCGATCGCCAACACCCGTTGCTACGTTCTCGATGTCCATGGTGAGCCGGTTCCGGTGGGTGTGGCGGGCGAGCTGTGGATTGGTGGTTCGGGAGTGGCGCTGGGCTACGCGGGCCGGGAGGACCTGACGGCGGAGCGCTTCGTCGCGGATCCGTACGCGGAAGAGCCGGGTGCGCGCATGTCCCGGACGGGGGACCGTGCCCGTTGGCGGGGTGATGGTGAGCTGGAGCTGCTGGGCCGTGTCGATGACCAGGTGAAGCTGCGTGGTTTCCGTATCGAGCCGGCCGAGGTGGAGTCTGCGCTGCTGTCGCATGATGCGGTGCGCGAGGCGGCGGTGATCTGCCGCGAGGACCGTCCGGGAGACCGGCGGCTGGTGGCTTACGTGAGTGGGGATGAGTCGGCGGCGGGTGACCTGCGCGGCTGGCTGCTGTCGCGGCTGCCGGAGTACATGGTTCCGGGCCAGCTGGTGTGGCTGGATCGTCTGCCGCTGACGGCGAACGGGAAGCTGGCGCGTCGCGAGCTGCCGGTGCCAGTGCCGGTGCAGTCGGTGGAGCCTGTGGGTCCGCGCACGGCGGAGGAGCGTGTGCTGTGCGAGCTGTTTGCCGAGGTGCTGGGCGTTGCGCGGGTGGGCGTGACGGATGATTTTTTTGCGCTGGGTGGTCACTCGCTGCTGGCCACGCAGCTGGTGGCGCGCGTGCGCTCGGTGCTGGGCCGTGAGCTGGCGCTGCGCGCGGTGTTTGCCGAGCCCACGGTGGCCGGGCTCGCCCGCGCCGTGGTTGTTGCTCCTGCCGCCGATGGCGGCATGCCCGTAGTACGCGGAGATGCGCGCGATGCGCCGTCCGCGCTGCCCCAGCGCCGGCTCTGGTTTCTGGAGCAGCTGCGGCCGGGAGATCCGGCCTACCACCTGCATCTGGCGCTGCGCCTGTCGGGTGATCTCGACGAGGCCGCGCTGGCGCAGGCACTCATTGACGTAATCGGGCGCCACGCGGTGCTGCGCACGCGGATCATCGAGCGCGACGGTGAGCCCTGGCAGCAGGTGGAGGCGGTGCCTGATCGCGTGCTGGAAGTGCATGCGCCGGTGCGCGAGGGTGAACTCGCGGTGCGGCTGCGCGGTCTGGTCGAGCGGCCGTTCGACCTGTCACAGGGTGGGCTGCTGCGCGCGACGCGGGTGCCGCTGGCCGATGCGCCGGGCGAGCAGGTGCTGCTGGTGGTGGTGCACCACATCGTGGCGGATGGCTGGTCGCTGTCGGTGCTGCTGCGCGAGCTGTCGCAGGCTTATGCGGCGCGGCTGTCGGGCCAGGCGCCGTCGTGGCCTGCGCTTGCGCTGCAGTACACGGATTACGCGCGCTGGCAGCGGTCCTGGCTGTCGGGTGAGCGGCTGTCGTCGCAGGCGGCGTTCTGGCGCGATCGCCTGGCCGGTGCACCGGTCGAGCTGCCGCTGCCTACCGACCGACCGCGACTCGTCGAGGCCGAGCCCGGCGCGTACTGGCAGCGGCTCCGCCTGCCGCCTGCGCGCCGGCACGCACTCGAGGCGTTGGCGCGCGAGACGGGTTGCACGTTGTACATGGTGCTGCTGAGCGGTTTTGCGCTGCTGCTGGGTCGCCTGTCGGGCAGTGCGGACGTGCTGGTGGGCACGCCGGTGGCCGGCCGCTCGCGGCGCGAGCTGGAGGCGCTGGTCGGCTTCTTCGTCAACACGCTGGTGTTGCGCGTGGACCTGTCGGGCGACCCGATGGTGGACGAGCTGCTCGCACGCGTGCGTGCGACGGCGCTCGATGCGTATGCGCACCAGGACCTGCCCTTCGAGCAGCTGGTGGAGCTATTGCGCATTCCACGCGAC
>JAFIFS010000076.1 GCA_020831895.1 Chromatiales bacterium | reverse complement strand
CTGACCAACCTGACGCTGACCGTGCCCTTCGGCACGATCACGCTGCCGATCTTCGAGGGCAGCGGCTCGATTTCGGGCACGGATGTCAACATCAGCTCGATCTCATGGACCAGCCTGACGCCCAACGCGCGCTACAGCTACGAGGCTGCGGACTGGAGCACGTCTGTCGGTACGGGCGTCAACGTGATCAAGCTCGGGGCCGAGCAGTGCATCGCGAACCCGGATTTTCCCGCAGAAGTATCGAACTGCAACGATCCGGCGCGTGGCCTGCTGGGCGACTACATCCAGGGCCTGCTGCAGGACGGAAGCGCCTCGGCGCTGATTGCCCCGGCCACGCCGATTGCAACGACCAACGTGACGGTGACGGGCACGGGCTCGATCGGTGACGAGGTGATCATTGCGCGCCGCACGGAGTTCCTGGACTGCGCGGTGGTGCCGGCACCGGGTCCGGGCGGCGCCTGCCTGAGCTTCGATGGCGGTTTGACCTTCCCGCTGAATGCCAGCACGTTGACGGCCACCTTCACCATCGTGCCGGTTCCTGCCGCCGTCTGGTTCTTCGCCTCGGCGCTGGGCATCATCGGCTGGCTGCGCCGCCGGGCCACGGTCACGGCCTGAGTGCAGCAGGCTTCAGGTCGCGGCCTGGAGCAGCGGAAGTTCCGCTGAAAAAGCCCCGCCTGATGGCGGGGCTTTTTTTTTCGCAGGCGCTTTACCGACCGACATGGCCGGCCTATTCTTGAGCGACAACAACACCAAGATAAGCCGCACTGAAAGCGGCTGGATTCAGGGGAAATCGATGTATCGACGTGCTGCCACGCTGGCGCTGATCGCCCTTGCCCTGCCGGTTGGGGCTGCTCCGGTGCCGGGCCAGGGCACCTGGGAGACCACGCTGCAGGGCCGCCTGCCCGCGACACCAGGTGGTACCGACTACCAAGCCTATTACGATACCGTGCTCGACGTGACCTGGGTGGCCGATACCAGCCTGCCGGTCACGCATTCCTTCGGCCTGCCCGTGAGCCCGGTGGGTGTGCAGAACCCGCCGGCCGGTGGCATCGGCTGGACCGGGCGCATGAACTACCCGACGGCGATCGAGTGGATCGGCCGGCTGAACGAGGCCCGATGGCTGGGCGCGGGCGACTGGCGCCTGCCGACGCTTGCGCCGGTCAACGACAATGAATTTGTCGACTGCCCGACACCACCACCACCCCCGCCCGGGGTTACCACGGACCCCGGCCAGGGCCTGTGCTTCGCCGGTGTCAATGACCGCGGCTACAACGTCGGTGCGCCCGGCACGCCGTTCGCCGGCAGCACGCAGAGCGAGTTGGGGCACCTGTTCTACATCACGCTGGGCAACCTGGCGTTCTTCGACATCGAGGGGGGCGCCGGGCTGGATGGCCTGGGCCAGCCAGGCTGGGGCTTGAGCAATACCGGCCCGTTCAAGTCCGGCACGGCGATCGGTCAACT
Organism: Chromatiales bacterium; assembly: GCA_020831895.1. GTDB lineage: Bacteria > Pseudomonadota > Gammaproteobacteria > Steroidobacterales > JAFIFS01. The sequence goes on along the minus strand of JAFIFS010000076.1, from coordinate 9,488 downwards.
CGCCATGCTGGCCGACATCTTCTGGACCAGCACTGAGTACGAGTTCAACGACGAACTGATCTGGTACTTCGGCATGGCCACCGGCGGCCACAGCTACCGGCAGAAGGACCGTGACCATCGTGTCTGGGCCGTGCGCGATGGTGACATCGCGCTGATCCCGGTGCCGGCCGCCGCCTGGCTGTTCGGCTCGGCGCTGATGGTGATCGGCTGGCTGAGGCGCCGCCCGCTGCCCTGAATGCCGGGGGTCCGCGTGTCACCCCACTGTGGGAAATTGCCGATCAGTAAGCTGACGTTGCCGGGTTCAGGACGGATAATCCAGCGATGTTCCGTCCTTCGGTTGCCAGAAGCATGACCCATCTCCAGACCGGCCGGCACCTGCTGCCGGCACTTCTTGCCCTGGGCCTGCTGGCCGGCTGCGGCGCACCGCCGGAGGAGCGCGCGGCACGCTACCTGGAGCGCGCCGGGACCTTCCTCGAGCGCGGGGACCTCGAGCGGGCCCGCCTGGAGGCACGCAACGCCGTGCAGATCGAGCCGCGCAATGTCGAGGGCCGCTGGTTCCTGGCGGAGCTCGACGAGGCCGAGGGGCGGATCCGCCCCTGGGTGCAGAACCTGTTCATCGTCATCGATCTCGACCCCGACCATGTCGAGGCGCGTCTCAAGCTTGCCAACCTGATGTTCTTCGGCGGCGCGCCGGATCAGTCGCTGGAGCAGCTCGAGGCGCTGCAGGCGCTGGCGCCGGAAGACCCCGACGTGCTCGTCCTGGCGGGCCGGCACGCTGCGCGCCTGGGGGACCGTCCAGCGGCGCTGGCTGCCTTTGAGCAGGCGCTCGCCGTGAATCCCGACCATGCCGAGGCCGTGCTGCTGCAGGCGGCGTTCTTTGCTGACGACGACCTCGAGCTCGCGCTCCAGATGCTCGATGCCGGGCTCGCCCGCCTGCCTGTCGCCGAGGTGAAGCCGCTCAGGGAGGTGCGCGCACTGATCCTGGCGGAGCTGGCCCGTACCGATGAGCTCGAGGCGGAGTTCCGCGCGCTTGCGCGTGACTACCCCGAAGACGAGCGTTTCCAGCAGCAGCTGGTGCAGCTGCTGACCGAACAGGGGCGGGTGGATGATGCCGATGCCCTGCTGCGTGAGCGTGTCGACCGGGACCCGGCGGACCTCGCCGCGCGCATCAGCTATGCCGGGTTCCTGTTCGCGCAGCGTGACCCGGGGCAGGCTGAGGCCACGCTGCTGGCCTTCACCGAGGAGAATCCGGAGCGCGGCGAGTTCCAGCTGGCGCTGGCCGAGCTGTACCAGGCCGACGGGCGTCTCGACGAGGCGCGCCAGGTCTATGAGCGCCTGGCCGCCGCGGGCCCGCGCACCGAGGACGGCCTGACCGCACGCAATCGTCTCGCCGTGCTGGAGCTGCAGGCCGGTGACAGCGAGTCCGCACTCCGCCGGCTCGACCGCATCCTTGCCGATGTCCCGGACAACCTGCTCGGGCTCCGGCTGCGGGCTGGGCTGTACTTCGCCGCAGGACGTTACGAGGAGGCCATTGCCGACCTGCGCGTGTCCCTGCGCCGCGACGAGACCAGTCAGCCCGCACTGCTGCTGCTCGCGCGCACGTACGAGGCCAGCGGCAGCCGCGTGCTGGCCAAGGAAGCCTACCGCCAGCTGCTGGACCTGAATCACCGTAACCGCGACGCCCTGATGGAGCTCGCGATGCTGCTGGTGTCCGAGGGCGATCTCCCGGCTGCGCAGCCGCTGCTCTCGCGCGCGACCGAGGCCGCGCCTGGCGACCTGGTCGCGGCCGGCCGCTATCTTGAGGTGCTGCTGCTGCAGGGCGCGCTGGACGCGGCCGAGGCCGAGGCGCGTCGCGTGATCGCTCTGCCCGGACAGCAGGGTCTCGGCGAGTTCCAGCTGGCGCGCGTCTACCAGGGGCGGGGTGATACTGCCACCGCGTTGTCGCTGTTCGAGGCCTCGCTGGCCCAGCGTCCCGCGGACCCCCGCGCTCTGGAAACCCTGGTCGATACGCAGCTCGCCGCAGGCCGTGCCCGCGAGAGCATCGTGCTGCTGCGCGAGCATGTCGCGCGTTATCCCGGGCAGCTGCATGCCCGCTTCCTGCTGGGGCGCGTACTGGCCCTTGAGGGCAACGATGCCGAGGCCCGTGGCCTTCTGGAGGCCATCATCGGCGAGCAGCCCGGCGCCGTGCCAGCCTGGCTGGCGCTGGCGGGGCTGTACCCGGAGGACCGCGACCATCGGCTGGCGACGCTGCGCCAGGGTCTGGCCGCTGTGCCGGGCGACGCCAGCCTGTCCTCGGCGCTGGCCACCGAGCTCTACCAGGCCGGCCGCTACGAGGAGGCGATCTCACTGTACGAGCAGCTGGTCGCCGCCAATCCCGCCAACGAGGCTGCAGCCAGCAACCTGGCCAGCCTGCTGGTCGACCACCGTGGTGACCCCGAGAGCCTGGACCGTGCGCTGACGCTGGCCCGCGGCTTCGCGCGCAGCGACAACCCGGCCTTCCTCGACACGCTGGGCTGGACGCACTACCGGCGCGGCGAGTACGCCCAGGCGGTGGGCCTGCTCGAGCGTGCGGTCGCGCAGCGCGGCGATGTCGCCGTGCTGCGCTACCGGCTGGGCATGGTCTACCTGGCGCTCGGCAACGAGGTCGGCGCACGCCAGCAGCTGCGCGAGGCGCTCGCCGACAGCAGCGTCGATTTCATCGGCATCGACGAGGCGCGTGATGCGCTGCGGCAGCTGGAGGCGGGCTGAGCGGCTTCCGCGCACGGCCTTCGGCGTTTTGTCAAACGCAGCTTGTATTTGTGTCGCAGTCCGGTAACGTGCGAAGGAGGCTGGGCTCAGGCCCTGCGCAAAAGCAAATATAAAAAACGTTCCGGCGGCAATGCCGGGTAACTGCAGGTCTGGGAGGATTCGATCATGAGAAAGCTGTTTGCAGTGGCTGCTCTGGCCCTGGTGTCCGCTGGCGCCCATGCCGCCACGGCCAAGTACGAACTGGTTTCGGTCACTGTCACAACCCCGTTCGGTGCCCTCTGCACCGAGAATGCGGTCTGTGATGGCCCGGGTGCGGTACTCGGTGATGCAGGGTTCATGACACTCGACATCGCGACCGGGGCAGTAACCGGAACAGCGCAGTGGAGTGTCGACTTCCCGAACGCCACCTACGATTACGCCGGCGACTGGTCCACCGTGCTGGGCAGCGGCGTGAACCTGCTCAAGCTCGACGAGACTTGCGGCGGCGTCAATGCACCGCAGAACTGTGTCGGCCCGCGCGGGCTGCAGGGCGACTGGATCAGCGGTGAGCTGCAGGACGGCACGGCCAGCGACAAGTCGGCCGTCAACGTCAGCGTCACCGGCACCACCCAGATCGGCATCGACACGCTGACGATCTTCCGCTCGACCGAGTTCTTCGTGTGTCCCGCTGCCGGTGGCTTCGTGTGCCTGGATCCGGCGGGAGACGGCTCGTTTCCGTTCAACCTCCAGTCCATCGAGTTGAACTACGTCCTCGTTCCGGTGCCGGCCGCGGTCTGGCTGTTCGGCTCGGCGCTGGGCCTGATGGCCTTCCTGCGCCGCCGCCGCGCCAGCTGATCCGTCCGACAGAAGCGGCTTTTGTGGGAGCGGCTTCAGCCGCGAACTGTCCGCACAGGACAAATGGTGTGGGAGCGGCTTCAGCCGCGAACTGTCCCCACAGGACAAATGGTGTGGGAGCGGCTTCAGCCGCGAACAGCAGCCACGAACAAGGCCCCGACAGTCGGGGCCTTGTTTTTTTGCTGGACGAGATCTGAAGCTGATGACTGTTCGCGGCTGAAGCCGCTCCCACACTGAAGCTGATGACTGTTCACGGCTGAAGCCGCTCCCACGCAAGGCGCCGCTCCTACAGAGGGAGTGCATCCACCCTTAAGCTGATCATGGTTCGCGGCTGAAGCCGCTCCTACAGCACTGCAGCATTGCGAATCATTAAGGTGACCTCCCGCGCGCGGGGCACTAATAATCCTTCCAGAACCGGCAGATGCGCCGCCAAACATGCCGGGTCGGTCACGGAAAGTTTTTTTTCCGGCGGGCTCAATGTAGAGGCGGGGCAGAGGTCCAGCGGCAGACGTCGCCGCAGCCGGGCCGGTGCCGCCAATCACAACGAGAACAGGGCCAGGGCAACCATGACCGCTGAAACCACCTCGCAGGACAATCCGCGCGAAGAGCAACCGGCCGCCGGGGGGCAGCCTTTCTGGCAGTCGCCTTACTTTGCGTGGGGCCTCATCGCGCTGGGGCTCCTCGCAGCCATCGCACTGTTCTGGGAAGGCGTGCATTACATGGCCCGGCGCTGGCAGCAGCCGGAGTACAACCACGCCTACATGATCCCGCTGGTCGCCGCCTGGATGTTCTGGCGGCGCTACGACGAGGTGCTGGCTGCGCGCCGCGGCGGCTCCGTCGCCGGCATCGTGATGGTGGTCATCGGGCTGTTCGGCATGGTGCTCGGCGAGATGAGCACCGTGTTCCAGATCATCCAGTTCTCGTTCCTGCTGGTGATCTGGGGGCTGTTCCTCGCCGCGCTGGGCTGGCGCGGCGTGAAGCCGGTGTGGCCGGCGCTGGTCTACCTGGCGTTCATGATCCCGTTGCCGCGATTCCTGGAGGTCAACCTGTCGGCCAGCCTGCAGCTGATCTCCTCGGAGATCGGTGTCGCCTTCATCCGCATGTGGGGCCTGAGCGTATTTCTCGAGGGCAACGTGATCGACCTCGGTCCCTACCAGCTGCAGGTTGCCGATGCCTGCAGCGGCATGCGCTACATGTTCCCGTTGATGAGCTTCGGCTTCCTCTGCGCGGTGCTGTTCCAGGGGCGCTGGTGGCAGCGTGCGCTGCTGTTCGTCGCGACCATCCCGATCACCGTGTTCATGAACAGCTTCCGCATCGGCGTGATTGGCATCCTGGTCAACTTCTGGGGCATCGAACAGGCCGAGGGCTTCCTGCATGACTTCGAGGGCTGGGTCGTCTTCATGGCCTCGGTTGGCATCCTGTTCCTGATGATGGGTGTCTTCGCCTGGATGAACGGGACCCGGCTGCTGAAGATCTTCGACCTCGACAGCCCGCCGATGAACCGCCTGAAGGAAGCCGCATACAACATGCGCGCGGGCGGCAAGGCGATCACGGCCGTCGGCATCCTCGCCGCCGCGCTGCTGGCCTCGTTCGTGGTTCAGCGCCCGGACAGCCTGATCCCGGAGCGAGTGTCGCTGAACCTGTTCCCGCTAGTGCTGGGCGACTGGCGCGGACGCGAGGAGCTCGTCGAGCAGGTGTTTCTGGACGAGCTCGATGTCGACGACTACCTGATGGCGACCTTCACGCGCGACGGGGACCCGTTCCCGGTTCAGCTCTGGATCGCTTACTACGACTCGCAGACCAAGGGTGCCGCCATCCACTCACCGCGCACCTGCCTGCCGGGCGGCGGCTGGGGCCTCGAGCAGTTCCATCAGGTGCGCCTGCCGGGCGTTGGCCCGGAGCTGCAGGGGCTCAACGTGAACCGTGCCGTGATCGGCATCGGCGAGCAGCGCCAGCTGGTCTACTACTGGTTCGTCCAGCAGGGGCGCACGGTCACCAACGAGTACGCGATGAAGTGGTACATCTTCTGGGATGGCCTGACGCGCAACCGCACCGATGGGGCGCTGGTGCGCGTCGTGACCAATGTCGGTGATGCGGCCAACCTGCCCGAGGCCGATGCAAGGCTGCAGAACTTCATCCGTTCGCTCGACCCGCAGCTGGCCTACCACCTGCCGCAGGAGAATGCGGTACTGCGCCAGGCGAGTGCCGACTGATGGCCAGGTCCGTGATCCACGTGATTGCTGCCGCGCGCCCGAACTTCATGAAGGTGGCGCCGCTGCTGCACGCACTGCGTGAGGACGGCAGCTTCGAGGCCAGGCTGGTGCATACGGGCCAGCACTACGACGCGAACATGTCGGACGCGTTCTTCAGTGACCTCGGCATGCCGGAGCCCGCCCACCACCTCGGCATCGGCAGCGGCTCACATGCCGAGCAGACCGGGCGCGTGATGATCGCCTATGAGGCTGTGGCCCAGGCCGAGCGGCCGGCCTGCACGATCGTCGTCGGCGACGTGAACTCCACGGCTGCGGTGGCGATGGTCTGCGCCAAGCTGCTGATACCGGTGGTGCACCTGGAGGCAGGGCTGCGCAGCTTTGACCGCACCATGCCGGAGGAGATCAACCGGCTGGTCACGGACGTGCTCGCCGACGTGCTCTGGACACCGTCGCCGGATGGCGACGAGAACCTGCGCCGCGAAGGGATACCGGAGTCGCGCATCGAGCGTGTCGGCAACATCATGCTCGACTCCTACGAACTGATGCGCGAGCGCATCGAGGCAGACGGCACGATGCACTCGATGGGGCTTGCGCCCGGCGCCTACGGTGTCGTGACACTGCACCGGCCAGCCAACGTCGATGAGCGTGAGCCGCTCGCCTTGCTGGTCAGCCAGCTCAGGCAGGTTGCGGAGTTCCTGCCGCTGGTCTTCCCGGTACATCCGCGCACACGCAAGAGCCTGGCTGCGCATGGGCTGGCCGGCGAGCTGGAGTCAGTTCCCGGCATCCGGCTGGTCGACCCGGTCGGCTATGTCCAGTTCATGAACCTGGTCAGCCATGCACGCCTGGTCATCACGGATTCCGGCGGCGTGCAGGAAGAGACCACCTATCTCGACATCCCCTGCCTGACCGTGCGGCCCAACACCGAGCGGCCGGTCACGATCAGCGAGGGCACGAACCGGCTGGTGCCGCCGGCCGAGCTGGTCGGGCAGGCACGCCGCGCGGCTTCAGGTGACTGGCCGCGTGGCCGCAAGCCCGAGCTCTGGGATGGCCAAACCGCCGCCCGCTGCGTCGCCAGCCTGAAGCACCGCTTCCTGTTTCCCACCCCCGTAGGAGCGGATTTATCCGCGAATCCGTCCGCGCATCCGATCCCCAGCGCCGCTGGAACGCGCACCGCGGTTCCCGCCGTGGCCGCCTTGAAATCCCGGCCCTGACCTCCAGGAGAGCCCACCGTGACCCGGTACAAGACCATTGCCCTCGCCGCCATCGTTGCCGTTCTTGCCGCGTGTACGCCGGCCGAGGAGCGTGCAGCGAACTACCTGACGCGCGCCCAGACGCTGTTCGAGGAAGGCAACCTCACGCGCGCGAAGCTCGAGGCGCGCAACGCCGCGCAGATCGAGCCGCGCAACGCCGAGGCGCGTTTCCTGCTGGCGCAGATCGCCGAGCGGGAGCAGGAAGTCCGGCCGATGATCCAGAACCTGATGATTGCGGTGGACGCCGACCCGAACCACGTGCAGGCACGCCTGAAGCTGGGCAACCTGATGTTCTTCGGCCAGGCCTATGACCAGTCGTTCGAGCAGCTTCAGGCGCTGCTGGAGCTCGACCCGGGCAACGCCGAGGTGGTGATCCTCGAGGGCCGGCACAAGGCCCAGCAGGGCGACTTTGCCGCCGCGCTGGAGCGCTTCGAGCGCGCCACACAGATCGACCCGGGCAACAGCGAGGCCATCATCCTGCGCGCGGCGTCGTATGCCGAGTCGGACGTTGATCTCTCGCTGTCGATCCTCGACGAGGGCATTGCCCGGCTGTCGGCGGAGCGGGCGAAGCCGCTGCGCGAGATCCGCGTGCTGATTCTCGGCCAGGCCGGGCGTACCGACCAGGTCGAGCAGGAGTTTCGTGCGCTGCTGCGCGATTTCCCCGATGAGCAGCGCTTCCAGCAGCAGCTGGCTGGCTTCTTTGCCCAGCAGGGGCGCATGGACGAGGCCGACGAGGTGCTGCGCACCGTCGCCGAGCGCGATCCGGGTGAGGTCAATCCGCGGCTCACCTATGTCGGGTTCCTCGCGACCCAGCGCAGTGTCGAGGATGCCGAGGCCACGCTTAAGGCCTTCATCGAGGAAACACCAGACAAGCTCGAGCTGCGGCTTGCACTCTCCGAGATCTATGAGGCCACGGGTCGCCTGGACGACGCGCGCGGCGTGTACGAGGAGCTGGCCCGGCTGGCACCGCGCGGCAGCGAGGGCCTGATCGCGCGCAACCGTCTCGCCGCACTCGATGTGCAGGCGGGCAACATGGACGCGGGCCGCCAGCGCATCGAGGGCATCCTCCGCGACGTGCCCGACAACGCGCAGGCACTGCTGCTGCGCGCGGCGCTGAGCTTCAACGAGAACCGCTTCCAGGATGCGATCGCCGATCTGCGCATCGTCCTGCGCCGCGAGGAGGCGGACCAGCGCGCTCTGCTGCTGCTGGCGCAGTCCTACGTGCGCAGCGGAGAGATGGTGCTGGCCAGGGACAGCTACCGGCGGCTGCTGGAAGTGAACCCGACGCATGGTGAGGGCCTGATGCAGCTGGCGGCGATCTTCGCTTCCGAGGGCGACCTGCAGGCGGCCCAGCCGCTGCTGCAGCGCCGGACCGAGGCGGCGCCGAACGACATCGTCGCAGCCGGCCGCCATGCCGAGGCGCTGATCCAGCTGGGTGAGTTCGATGCGGCCGAGGCCGAGGCCCGGCGGCTCACGGCCATCGAGGGCAGCCAGGGCCTGGGCGAGTTCCAGCTTGGCCGCGTCTTCCAGGCGCGCTCGCAGTTCGCCGAGGCGATCCCGTATTTCCGAGTCGCCTACGAGCAGCGCCCGGCCGACCCGCCGGCGCTGGAGTCGCTGGTCAACGTGAAGTCTGCCGCCGGACGCAACGCCGAGAACATCACGCTACTGAACCGGCACCTCGAGGAGAACCCGGACCACGTGCACGCCCGCTTCCTGCTGGCCGCGACCCATGCGCGTGGCGGCGACACCGCGCGCGCCGAGCAGTACCTGGAACAGGTGATCGCCGAGCGGCCCCAGGTGCCGATCGCCTGGGCGAGCCTCGCCAGCCTGTATCCCGGGCAGGAGGGCGCCGCGCAGCGCAAGGCCGTCTACCGCCGCGGGCTCGAGGCCATCCCGGCCAACACCGATCTTGGCATGCTGCTGGGCACGGAGCTGGAGATCGCCGGGCGCTATGACGAGGCGATCGCGCTCTACGAGGACCTGGTCGCCGTGCACCCGGACTACGACCCGGCCGTGAACAACCTCGCCGCGCTGCTGCTCGACCACCGCAGTGACGAGGAGAGCCACACCCGTGCACTGGCCCTGGCGCGGCGCTTCGCTGCCAGTGACAACGCCGCCATGATCGACACGCTGGGCTGGGCCTACTATCGGACCGGCCAGTACACCCAGGCTGTCGGCCTGCTCGAGCGCGCAGTCTCGCGCCGGGGCGACGTCCCGGTGCTGCGTTACCACCTCGGCATGACCTATCTGGCCATGGGCAACGAGGTCGGCGCCCGCCAGCAGCTGAGCGAGGCCCTGGCCCGTGAGGATGTGCAGTTCCCGGGCGTGGAAGAGGCCAGGGAGACCCTGGAGCGTCTGCTGTAGCGTGTGGGACGCGCGTAAGCCCCCGAAGCGGTTAAAAAGGTTGCAGGGAGGAACCGCCCCCCCCCGCCACGTGGGGGGT
>JAFIFS010000010.1 GCA_020831895.1 Chromatiales bacterium | reverse complement strand
GCACGCCTGGCAACCGATGCACTTGTTCAGGTCGATCACCATCGCTATCTGCTTCTGCGTCATCTCTGCGTCACCTCAATCTCGCCAAACCACTCAGGCCGTCTTCCGCTCTTCGTACTTCTCGAAGTCGCAGGTGAAGTCGTGATAGGTCTGGTTGGGCACGTAATTCGGCGTGCGGTAGAAAATATGGCCATAGTTACCGATCAGCGAGGTCGGCTTCAGCAGGCCGGCGGTCGGGATGGCGCCACTGAAGTTCTGCCGTCCACGGAACTGCATCGGGTCCCAGCCGTGGTACATGAACAGCGTATCGCGCCCCACGACCGGGGTGACGTGCGCCATGGCGATGAAAGCGCCCGTGTGATTGTAGACACGGATGATGTCCCCGTCGGCCACACCCCGCTCGCGTGCGTCATCGGGGTTCACGAAGACGTCGGGCTCGCCCCGCTGCAGCGAAAGCAGCAGCGTGTCGTCGCGGTACATGCTGTGAATGCTGTGACGCGCGTGGCCCATTGTCAGGCGCATCTTGTAGCGGCCGGTGACCAGCGGATCCACGTGCACCGGCAGTTCCTCACCTTCCTTGATGAACCAGTCATGGTCCATGTAGAACTGCTGGCGGCCGGTCAGGGTCTGGTAGGGCTTGCGGTCGCGTACGCTGGCGAGAATCTGGTAGCTGTAGGGGGAGTTCGGGCCGAACTGCACGTCATCCGAGTCGTCGACGCGCACAAAACCGCGGGACGCGAACTCGTCGAAGGAGATCCTGGGCAGCCCGAACGAGCGCGCGAGCAGGAACTCGACCAGGTCCCTGGATCCGTTGACCCGTCCGTCGTAGGTGAACAGCCGATGGGCCTGGCTGTAATCGTGCTGCACCGGGTTGCCGAAGATCACGTCAGGCACCGGCGGCAGCTGGCGCTCGACCGCCTTCTCACTGAGCGCCTTGGCCATCATGCCCATGATGGTCCAGTCATCGCGCGAATCGCCGATCGGGGGCACGGCCTTGTCCAGCACCTGGACATAGGGCGTGCGGCCCTCCATCACCATGTCCTCGCGCTCGTAGTGATCGGCGACGGGCAGCACGTAGTCGGAGTACATCGCCGTCACGCTCATGTGCGGCGTCATCGCGACGATAGTCTCCAGTCGCGCCATCACGGTATCCCGGAATCTCGTGCCCGACGCACGCCAGTTCGCCGTGTTGTGCCCGCACATGAAGGCCATCTTCCACGGCGTCGTGGAATAGTCGGGCAGCCAGCCGTTGCGGATCGACTCACGGTAGTGGTCATCGATGTAGTTGGCGGTCTCCTCACCGTAGGCCTGGGTGTTGAGCTCCTTGCCGTCACCGTGGGCGTAGTCCCAGATGGAAATCGCCGCGATCTTCAGCCGCGGGCCGATGCCCTCGGTGACAAACTGCATGATGCCGTCGGCCTTGCTGAGCTGGGTCGTCTGCATGCCTCCACCGGCACGCCCCGTATTGCCGGTCAGACCGCACATCAGCAGCCAGGCGCGCTGCAGCTTGTCACCATGCAGCCACTTGCAGGACCGGTAGCCGGCGTAGATCATGCCGGCGCCCGAGGCGGCAAAGCTGCGCGCCACGTCGCGCGTAACGTCGGGGTGAACGCCCGTGACGGCCTGCACTTTCTCCGGCGTGTAGTCGCGCTCGCAGAGCTCCTTGACCAGCTCGAATACGGTCGTGACCTCGACCTCCTCGCCGTTAGCGGTTCGCACCGTCCAGCGACCCTCGACCGCCGGGCGTATTCCGTTCAGGAACAGGGATTCGCTCATGGCCGGCGGTGGCGGCGCACCCGGGATCACTGCCGCATCCGTGGCCGGCGCCTTCACGGGACGCTGCTGCTCCTCGTCCCAGAAGTAGAACGTGGCATCGGCCCGGTCGTCCCCCTCGCCCAGGTCGCTGCCCCGCAGATACTTGCGGTTGTCCAGGCGGATGAGGAAAGGCAGGTCCGTCTGCTCACGGACATAGTCCCACTCGATGTGCTCGCGGTCGGCGATGATCGTCTGCACCATCGCCATCGCGAGCGCGGTGTCGGTGCCGGGATTCGGGTTGACCCAGCGCGAGGAATGCATCGCGCTGGCGTTGAAGTCGGGGCAGATCGTCACGACATCAGTGCCGTTGTAGCGCGCCTCCCAGAAGAAGTGGGCATCAGGTATGCGCGTGGCAGCCGGGTTGCAGAACCAGATCAGGCAGCACTTTGACTTGTAGACCGCCGCCATGTTGTCGCCGGGCAGCTCATGCCCCAGCGTCATGTAGGCCCCCACCGGCAGGTCCCCGACGCCGGCGAATGTCTCCGGCACGACGATGCCGGTCACATTGGCGAACCGGAACATCGCCGTCAGTGATGCCCGCTTCAGGATCATCTGGGTGCCCATCGCGAACGTGACCGAGTTGGGGCCGGACTCGGTCACATGCTCGATCATCCGGTCGGTGACCTCGTCGATCGCCTGCTCCCAGCTGATCCGCTCCCACTTACCCTCACCGCGCTCGCCGATGCGCTTCATCGGGTAGAGCACGCGCTGGCGGCCATACATGTACTTGGAGTGCCGCACGCCCTTCTGGCAGCCACGCGGGCCGTAGTCGGGCGTGTCCTCGCCGGAGCGACCGTACTCGCCCTGCTGCTCCTCGCGCCAGACCACCCCGTTCTTCACGTAGACGTTGAACGCACAGTGTCCGGTGCAGTTGATGCCGCGGCTGCCGCGAACGACCCGGTCCCAGGTCCACTTCTGCCGCATGATGTCCTCCCAGGCCACATAGCCCGGGTCACCGCCGGCGGCCATCGCGGCGGCGCCGGTGTACTTGAGCGACAGTCCCAAGGCTGCGGCGGCACCGCCGGCTTTCAGGAACTCACGACGATCGGTTCGGGGCAGGGTCATGCTTCATCTCCAGCGACAGAGGCAGGCAGGCCGCCGGGTCACGCCCTGCCTGCCAGCAGTCTAGCGAAATACTGCCATTCTTTTCGACCAGACGGCGCAGCGCCCGTTCAACGGGTCGCCTGCCGTCTCGCAGCGGTCCTCACAACGCACCGGCCTTGATCATCCGCTCGATGTTGGCCTCCTGGCGGCGACGGAAAGTCTCGCGATCCGGCGGCTCGATAACCTTGCCATCCTTCAGCAGGAAGTTGCCCTGGTGGAAGTCGAAGCCCTCGTAGCCCTGGCGGTAGATGTCGAGCGGCTGGCGCGACATCACGTTCGCCATCGCGGTGCGCCGGCGCACGCGACGCAGTGCGCCGATGTCGATCAGCGCGTTCGCGTTCATCGCCTCGCCGCCGGGAGCGGCCTCGGCCAGCACATGACCGTTGAAGTCCACGATCTTTGACATTGCGCTGCAGGTATAGGGCGGGATCGGGATGTCGTCGATCGTGGCGGTGTTGGCGGCGACGACGAACACCTGGTTCTCGATCGCGCGCGCGCGCCGGCAGACCTCCTTGATCGTGAGGTTCGAGCTGCCAGGTTCACTGGTCGGGTGAAGGATGACTTCCGCGCCACGCATGGTCATGCAGCGGGTGAGCTCTGGATACAGGATTTCTTCGGAGGCGATAGTCCCGAGTTTCCCGATCTCGGTGCAGGCTACCGGAAAAACGCCGTCCAGCCCGTAGATGTCCAGGTACTTGTCCCAGACGTCATGGGGCGTCGGCTCGAAGCAGGAGGTCAGGCGCCGGTATCGCAGGATCACGTCGCCATTCGGTCCGATGATGAAGCAGGTCTGGAAGTAAAGCTCCGGGAAGTGCCGGTCGATCTCGTAGACATTGCCGGAGAGGAACAGATTGTTCGCCTGCGCGACCTTGCCCAGCGCCTCGTACTCCGGTCCGCCCTGCTCCAGGCAGGCGCGGTCACGCCACTCGGCGGGGCTTTCCTTCATCGGGAACCCCGTCACCGCGTACTCGGGCAACGCAACGAGCTGGACCGGGGCGCCATAGAAGAACTTCAGGAAGCCTGCCGCGGTCGTCGTGTACTCGCTGATCCTCTGGATGTTCTCCTGGATACGCGCACGCGAGGACTCACGGTCCTTGCAGCGGTTGACCCCCTTGACCGAAACCTGCAGCGCGACTGCCATGTACTCCGGTCCGTCCGAATGCTCTGTCGACATGAATACCCCCTGAATACTGTGCTGGATTGATCTGTGCCCTGTGGCAGGAGGCCGAAGTATAAGCCGAGCGGGACACTCTGGCAGCGGCATGACCACGGACGCCCGGACAGGGCGCGCCGGGTCTCATGCTCAGTGCAGCGAGAGCGCCTTCGCGATCCGTCCGGCCGACTCCGCGGGAAAAGCAGCGGCCAGCATCGGTGACAAGGCCTCGCGCACGCCATCATCGATGCCGAGTCCGGCGCGGGCCAGGTAATCGAGCAGGTTGGCGGCGGCGACCTCCAGGCCATGACGGGCATGGGCGGCTCCTGTCCCGGGCTGCCCGGCCAGCAGCTGCTGCTCGATGCGCTCGGCGGTCAGTTCGGCATCGAGCAGCACCGCCTTCATCGTCCGGGAGAGGCCTGCGGGTACCGTGGGCAGCCGGGCCACCTCGCGACGCAGTGCGCGCAGCGGGCGGACCAGCTGCTGCTGCCAGTCGCCGACGACCAGGCAGCTCCGGTCAAGCGCCGAGCCGGTCAGCCGGCCCGGTCCGGAGTGGCCAGCCCAGGTACAGAACAGGAGCAGGTTGACATCCAGCCCGTGCGCGTCCTGCAGTTCGAGCAGGCCCGGGGCAACGTCCGGAGCAGCATAGACCTTCAGGGAAAAGTCCCAGAACGGGTTCGCTGGCCACTCCCGCGCATTGGTGTTCATGCAGCGATCATCACCCCCCGCAGCCTCGCTGGCAAACGCGGGGAGTCGACGACCCGAAACGTGATCCGTTCGCACAAGCGCGGGCGCTGCCACGCCTAAACTGTGACGCTTGGCAGGCGTGCGCACACCACGCCCGGATGACGCAATGCAAGAGGACCTGCCGACCGACTCGGCCGAGCTGCCCCTGCGCACGGACAGGCTGCACGCGGACGAACCCACCTCGGCCAGCTGCTCGAGTGCGGGCACCGAGCGCGCACCACCGCCGCGCCTGGACGGTCGCGTGCTGCGCGAGCGTTACATGCTCGAGCGCCGGATCGGCACCGGGAACATGGGGCAGATCTACCAGGCGCTGGACAGCCGGCGGCAGGAGGCCGGCGATCCACAGCCCCGCGTCGCGCTGAAGATCGTGAACCCCGCGTGGCAGGCCCACTCGCAGTCGCGCGAGGCCCTGCACCAGGAAGCCATGCTGGCCCGCACGCTGGCGCACGCGAACATCGTGCGCATCCACGATTTCGATCGCGATGGCGAACTCAGCTTCCTGGTCATGGAGTGGCTCGACGGGGAGTCCCTGGCGCGCTTCCTCGACCTGCGTCAGCGCCGCCCGGTCGCACGGCCACATGCGCTGAAGGTCATAGAGGCGGTCGCACGCGCGCTGGCTCATGCACATGCCCAGGGCATCGTCCACGCGGACATCAAGCCGGGAAACATCTTCCTGTGCGGAAACGGCGAGGTGAAGCTGCTCGACTTTGGCATCGCCCGGAGCAGTCAGGACGAGGCCAACGGGGCCCCGGTTCGCGGACACACGCCAGAGTACGCGAGCTGCGAGGTACTCGAGGGCGAGCCGCCGGGTCCTGTCGACGACCTGTTCTCTCTGGGCTGCGTCGCTTACCGGATGCTGGCAGGCCGGCGACCTTTCGGTCACGAAACTGCGCTCGAAGCCGAGAGTGCCGGCCACAGGCCGGCAGTGATCGACCACCTTCCGGCGCAGCAGTGGCAGGCCCTCGACCAGGCCCTCGCATTCCGCCGCGCCGACCGCCATCCGGACATCAACCAGTTCATCGCCGCTCTGAAGGGGCCCCGGCCGGAACACTTTGCCGAGGCCCGCGGGGTCGCGGGGCCTCGCGGGGAAGACAGGCTTGCAGCGGCGGAAGAGTCACCCGGAACGGACGGACTGACAGACAGCGCATGGCAAGACCCGGGCGAGGCTGGTGGCTGGAGGCTGCCCGCCGCAGCCGTCCTGCTGGGGCTCTTAGCGCTGGGTACCCTGCTCGGTTGGCCCAGGCCAGGCCAGGACAGCACCCTGCCCGACGCAGTGGGCAGCGCGCTTCCGGAACAGGCGCCACTGCCCGTAGCGAGCAGGCACGACCCCTTGCCAGCTCTGGAGATCAGCCCGCCGCCGCGCAAGCCCGACCCGGTCGCATCACAGGTTCCGCGCATCGCCCTCGAACCGCTCGCGCTGCCGCGGGTCCGGGCCGTAGCTGTTCCGGCCAGGGACACGCCGCGGCGGATGACGGAAGAGGCAGTGACCGGGCATCAGGAGCCTTTCGTACCGATGAGTGCCCTGCGCCTGCGCCGCTATGCCGAGCCCGACTTCTTCCCGACGGACGGGACGGGGCCGGATGGTTGGGTCGACATCAGCTTCGTCATAGACACCCGGGGCCTGCCGCACAGCGTGCGCATCATCGATGGCGGACAGGGCGAAATCGCGCCGGAGACCATCATCGCGGCCGTCAGTAGCTGGCGCTTTCAGCCCGTCGCGATCGACGGCGAGGTCACAGCCGTGCGCAGCGAGGTCCGGCTGCATTTCGCACCGGACAGGCAGGCCGTCGGGCTCTGAGTCAGGCCCCGACCGACGAGAGCACGTCGCGCTTGCGAAACAGGCTGCTGGCGAAGCGCCAGGCGATCTTCGGCCCGGTGAGCCAGCGCACGGCATCGCCGTTACGCTCGCACCTGAGCATGCCCTCGACGAGGAACGGCGTCACCGTCTCGACGCGGTCGGCCAGGATGTTCAGTATTTTCCGGTTGCGCTGCCAGGCCGGCGTGCGCTTCTCGGGTGGCGGCACCAGCATCCCGGTCAGCACCATGCCAGGGCTCAGGAAGCACATGCGCACCGGCGTACCCTCCAGCTCCTTGACCAGCACGCGGGTGAAGTAGCGCAGCGCGCACTTGGTCGCGCCATAGGGGCCGATGCGTGGCCGGATCCGCCCGTCGCTGCCGAAGCCCTCCATGTTGAAGATTCGCCCGCCGCCCTGGGCATACATGGCCGGGATCACGACGCGACAGCAGTTCATCAGGCCGACGAGGTTCGTGTTCACGGTCTGCACATAGTCCTCAGGCGGGATC
The DNA here is from genome assembly GCA_020831895.1 of Chromatiales bacterium. GTDB lineage: Bacteria > Pseudomonadota > Gammaproteobacteria > Steroidobacterales > JAFIFS01. The sequence goes on along the minus strand of JAFIFS010000010.1, from coordinate 30,864 downwards.
CCGAAGAACGGCACCTTGGCGCCGTCACGCCCTGCGTTGTTGACCCAGATGTCGATCTGCCCCAGCGCGGCGGCCGCTGCCTGCCAGAGGGCTTCGGACTGGGCGAAGTCCGCTACATCGCAGGACTGCGCGACGATGCGACGACCTGGAAACTCGCGGACCAGCTCGCTGGCTGCCTCGCCGAGGCGGTCCTCGTCACGGCCGGAGATGCAGACATCATGCCCGCGGCGCAGGAACTCGCGGGCCAGGCCCAAGCCGATCCCTCGAGAGCTGCCGGTGATCACGACATTCATCTCGGCCGCCTCAGCTGGAAGGGGGCTGGTAAGGTTTCGCCGCAAGTCGCTCGGGGAAACGTGACTCCATCCAGCCCAGGAAATGAGCGGGCATGCGCGCAACCGTGTCCAGCTTGACGCCATCGGCGTGCCAGATGACGTAGCCGGGATGGTCGCCCATCTCCATCCAGCGGGGCCAGGGCGCGAAGTAGGTCGAGGAGAACGTCGCCGGCACGAATACCCGTGTCCGGTCGTGCAGGTCCTCCTCGCGCGCGCGCATCACGCTGGACTCACCCGCCGGCTGCGGAATACCCGGAGGATAGGTCCGGTCCAGGCTCATCCACAGGTTTTCCTCGTGGTGGTCCCAGGTGAGTTTGAGCCGGTCTTCCGGCCAGTCGCCCGGCGCGACGCGGCCCGGCCGCGCGCCACGCGTCGAGTAGTAGACGGCGGGGACAGCAGTGCCGCCGATGAGGTTGGGCTCGACCGTGACGCGCCTGCCGGTGACGGGGTTCACCATCGACTCGAGCAGCGCCTTGTCATGAAATCCCTGGAAGAACGAGGTCGTGACGCCGGTGGCGGCAAACTCGCCGTCCGCGGTCCGCGTGATGCGGATGATCTCCGTACCCTCGAAACGTACCAGCGGTATCGGCGCCTGCCCCTCCAGCATCCCGTAGATGCGCCCGAAGTACCACCAGGGCGCATCGAGGTCGTCCAGCCGCGACTGCAGCCGAAGCATGGCGGCCAGGGACTGCTCAGGATCCGACAGGTCGTAACCCCCGGCGGGGCTGGGCCTCGCCAGCGCATTTCCGGCGAGGACAAGACCCCCGGCCGCCGCAAGAAATTCACGTCTTTGCATCGCAGTCCCGTTCCTGCTGCCTGACAACCGGGTCATGCTAAGCCGCCGGCGGTGCATGCCGTCAAGTGCCGTCGCTCCACCCAGCGGCACGCAGTCCGCGGGCGATCCGCCATGCAGGCCCGCGATGCTGCACAATAGCCACCCTGGAACCTCGCAGAAGGATGCTGCCGCCCGTGAGCGACGAACCCGTCAATGGCCCGCTGAGCGCCAAGCTGCTGCTCGGCATGGGCATCGTGATGTTTGCGATCGGCCAGTCGCTGCTGTTCATCATCGTCAACCCGCTGGCGCGGACGGTCGGCCTGAACGAGCTGGCCTTCGGTGCCGCCATGTCGCTGGCGAGCATCACGCTGATCATCGGCTCGCCATTCTGGGGCCGGCGCAGCGACGTGATCGGGCGCAAGCCCGTGTTCCTCATCGGCATGACCGGCAGCGCAGTGGGCACCTTGCTGGTCGCACTCGTGCTCCAGGCAGGTCTCAATGGCTGGCTGACCGCAACCGGCGTGCTGGTGGCGCTGGTGATCGCCCGCGCCACCTATGGCCTGGTCGCCTCGGCCATCTACCCGGCAGCGACGGCATATATGGCGGATATCACGGACTTCCGCACGCGTGGCCAGGGCATGGCGATCATCGGTGCAGCCAACGGCATGGGCGGCATCCTCGCCCCGCTGCTCGGCGCTGCGCTGGCCTTTGCCGGCGTGCTGGTGCCGATGTATGCAGCGGCGGCCATCGGCCTTGCCGGCGCGCTGCTTTCGCTGCTCTACCTGCCGGAGCCGCGACGGGCAGGTGACCGCAAGCCCTCGCCGCGGATGGCGGTGTTCGACCGGCGAATACTGCCCTACATGATCATGTGGGGCGTGTTCTTCATGACCTTCATGGCCGTCCAGTTCATCACTGCGTTCTACATTCAGGACCGCCTCGGCGTCACGGAGCCGCGTGCGATCATCCAGACGGCGGCCTGGCTGCTGATGGGCATGACGCTGTTCATCGTGGTGGTGCAGATCAGCGTGCTGCAGATCTTCCGGGTACCGCCGCGGATCCTGCTGCGGATGTTCGGCCCGATCTTCGTGCTGGCCCTGCTGGTGATGTCGGTGTCGACCGGGTTCTGGATGCTGCTGGGCGGGTTTGCGCTGCTGGGGCTGGCATTCGCCTGTGCGACACCTGGCCTCAATGGCTGCGCGAGCCTGTCGGTGACGCCCCAGGAGCAAGGTTCGGCTGCCGGCCTGCTGAGCGCAGCCAATACGGTCGGGGCAATCTGCGGGCCCGTGGCCGGGGTGGCCGCCTACCAGCTGGCACCAAACGCACCGATGCTGTTCGGTGCTGGCGCACTGTTCCTCGTCAGCCTGCTCGCTTTCTGGGTCAAGGCGCCGTAGCGGCACCCGACTGCTGCAGCTCCGCGATGCGCTGGCGCAGCGCACGGGCTTCCTGGCGATTCCCGCCCAGGAAGCCCGGCGCGCTGTCATAGTAGTCGGCTAGGTCCTCCAGCGCAGCGACGTCGTCCGGGTCCAGCTCGACGGCGCGGCGGAGCGCATCGCGCGTCTTGCCCGCAAGGCGGACAGCCCTCGTCCAGCCCGACTGCTCGGCCTGGCGACCATAGGCCTTGCCCAGCCAGTGGTGGTACCGGGCGACCTCGCCGGACTCCTCGATCGCCACACGGAAGGCGTCGGCCGCCGCCTCATAGTCACCCGCCGCGTACTGAGCGCGGCCTTCCTCGAAAGCTGAGGCCGCCAGGACACCGGCAACGAGGCAGAGCATCAGGCAGCTTGTGGCATGTCGGAACATGCATGAATTATCCAGCGCGGCTGATCACCGCTGCAAACCCTGCTGCATCAGCGTCGCGCGCGCCCTGCAGAAGCTGCCGGTGCTAGACTGCGGCAGCCTCAGTCTCATGGTGGCCGTCGGAGCGGGCGGCCGGGAGAACCCAAGATGCGACGACTGTTCAAGTTTGTCGGCCTGAGCGCTCTGGCAGTGGTCCTGCTGGCGTTTGCCGGGCTGACGATCATGGCCGAAATACGCAGGGCCACCCCAGCCGAGGATGCGCTGGCTGCCCTGGAGCCGGACGACCGGGTGATAGTGAGCGAGGAGCGCTGGCTGGTCTTTCGGCCGACGGCCTCGACGCCGCGGACCGGGGTGATCCTGTACCCGGGTGCCAGCTGCGATGTTCGCGGCTATGCCCCGGTGCTGCGCGAGGTCGCTGCCGCCGGATACCTTGTCGTCAACGTGCACATGCCGTTCGATTTCGCAATTTTCGCGCGGAATCGCGCCCTGTCGGTGAAGGAGGCCTTCCCGGAGATCGAGCAGTGGGTCATCGTCGGCCACTCGATGGGCGGAGCCATGGCGGCCCAGTTCGTCTTCGAACATCCGGATGCGATGGCCAGCCTCGTCATGTGGGACTCCTACCCGCCGGCAGGGGCAGACCTGTCCGGGCGTAACATGCCGGTCTGGAACATCCATCGCGCGCGCCCCGACGGGTCGGCACCCGAGAGCTTCGAGGAGCGCAGGCACCTCTACCCGGCAGACAGCCGCTGGGTCGCGATACCCGGAGGCAACCACATGAACTTCGGTTCCTTCATAGGGGGCAGATACCAGGAGCAGTGGGAAGCAACGATCCCGCGCTCTGCCCAGCAGGCCACGATCCTCGAGGCCACACTTGATGCGCTGCGCGCGGCCGAGATCCATGCCGGAGGAATGACTGATGCCTCGTGATGCCCGTGAACCGCTTGCGGGACAGGCGATCTTCGTCACCGGCGCCGCGCGCGGAATCGGTGCCGCTGCGGCGCGCCGGCTGGCCGCCGATGGCGCCGTCGTGGGCCTTGCGGACGTGCTGGACTGCAACGATACACTGGCGTCCATCAGGGAAGCTGGCGGCACCGCCCGCGCCTGGACCCTAGACATCAGCGATCGTGACGCCTGCATGCGGGTCATCGGGGAAGCGATTACCGACTTTGGACGCCTGGATGCGCTGGTCTGCAACGCCGGCGTGTGCCCGCCCGGCAGCGTCGCTGGCGACTGGATTCAGTGGCACCGTGTCATCGACATCAACCTGCACGGGACGCAGCATTGCGTGGCGGCCGCCTGGGAACCGATGAGCGCCCAGGGCGCGGGCAACATCGTGATCGTGACTTCGATGGCCTGGTACCAGGGGGGCGTGATTGTCGGCACCGAGTACTCCGCCTCGAAGGCCGCGCTGGTCGGCATGACCCGGCACATCGCCCGGAACGGTGGCCCGCTGGGCATCCGCTGCAACGCGGTCGCACCCGGCTTCATCGACACCGACATGACGGCTGACTTCCCGCGGGGTGAACTGGACCTGATCCCGCTGCGACGCCGCGGCACGCCGGAGGACGTGGCAGGGCCGATCGGCTTTCTCTGCGGACCCGACTCGGCCTATATGACCGGCTGCGTGCTCAACGTGACCGGAGGCATCGTCCTCGCCGCATGATTCACCATTCGACTGAGTAGAGCAGCGTCAGCGCCTGGTTTTCACCCGAGCTTGCCTCGACGCTGAACCGGCGCGTGATCCGGTAGACCAGCTTGATGGTCCCTATGCGGTTGAACAGACCAAAGGCATAGCGGACGTAAAGATCCGACCCGAGCTGCCTGCCGGCAACGATCTGCGTCTCCTCGAGCTCACCACCCTCAAGTCCGACCTCGTCCAGCCCCAGCGCGGAGCCCAGGCGCTGAGCGACGGGCAGCGCCTGACGCAGGCCGAGACTGATCGCAGCACCCGTGAGATCTGCGCCCTCGCCCGCACCGGCCGCCGAGATCGGCCGGTCGAGGGTGAGGAAGGACAGGGCATCGAGCTCACTCATGGCAGGCTCAGAAAAGATGCGCGTCTCGATCTCGCGCAGCGTACCGCCAAGCAGCAGGCCCACAGTAACGTCGCGATTCTCCCAGGTCACTGTGCGACTGGTGCGGACATCGAGCCCGGGATTGTCGATCAGGCCGGAGAAGATCAGGGCGCCACGGTCGATGCGCAGGCGCTTGCCGAGCGCCGTGAAGCTACCCTGCTCAAGCGTGATGATGCCGTCGGCCGTGAGCGGCCCGGCACCGTTGGCGCGCAGGGACTGGCTCAGCACCATCCGTCCGGCAAGACTGGTTTCCAGACCGAAACCCCGCAGTGCCACGCGGCTGCCGAGGTCGACTTCAAGACGCTCCAGCACCAGCAGGGGCTGCGCCGCCGCGCCGACAGCCTCCTGGTCCGTCCGGTGTACGACCACATCGGGCGAAGGCCGGGGCACATCGGCAGGGATTTCCCGCAGGCGGATCTGGGCCAGTGGCACCAGCACGCGCCCCGTTGCGCGAAACTGGCCTTCGACGAGCCGGACCTGCAGATCGGGAGATACCTGTACCTGGACGTCCGGCAGCCTGATCACCTGGAAATTTTCGCCTTGTACCGCGATTTCGCCGGTCACGACCAGTGCCTCGTCCCAGCCCAGCGCGCCGTCGAGCGTCACCTGGCCGCTGCCGGAGACCGCGCTGCCGGTCAGCTCCAGGCCGCCGGCGCCGCGGCCGATGAGATCCAGGCTGACCTGCTCCACGACGATGCCGGTCGCCGGCACCGAAAGCCTGCCCTCGCGCAGGCGCAGGCCGCCGGCCACCACTGGCCGGCGCAGGTCCCCGGAAAGCGTCGCCTCGAGGCTGGCCCGACCCTCCAGCTCGCCGATGTCGGCGAAACGCAGGATGAAGGGCGCGAGCTGGCCCAGGTCAGGCAGGTCCCCGATCACGGCCGCCTCGATGCGGGGCGACGCCGAGTCCAGGTCCAGGACCCTGCCGCCCAGCGTCGCACGCAGGCCCACTTCGGTGGCCATCGCGACCACAAACCTCGCCTCGTCGTCCTGCAGGTTCAGGTCCAGCACCAGCTGAGGCAGCGAGGTGCCGATTTCCTCGCCCTCCGCGAGCATGTAGCTGATGCTCGTGTCCTGCTGGCGCCAGCTGAAGCGGCCTGAGAAGCCGCCATCGCGCCGCGCAAGGCGGAGATCCGCGACCGCAAGCCCGGTGACGACCAGGTCCTCGGGCGCAAGCAGCGCGGCGAGCAGCGCGACCGGCAGCTCACGCAGGCTGGCGGCCAGCTCGAAGTCGTCGCCATCGAAGGACAGGGTTCCCAGGCAGGCCGAGGCCTCGCCGCTGCGCCAGCAGTGTGCGTCCAGCCCGCCGGCACGTTCAGCCAGCTGGAATTCCGGCGCCCCCTCCAGAACCCAGGGTTGACCTAGGGGATCGACCAGACGCGCCGACTCCAGCAGCTGGCGCAGCTGCCCGTCCCTGAAGCTGCCCGAGCCATCCATTTCCAGCGCCAGAGGCTCCCCGGCAAGCCCCAGCGTCCAGCGATGGTCATCGACACGTCCCGCCAAGGAGCCTTCGAGCAGACCAAGCTCAAGCTCTCCTGAAGACAGCCCGTCTGCACGCAAGTCCAGCGCAATCTGCCCGTCAGACGCCAGTGAGCCCCTGAGCTGCAGCTCACCGATGCGCTGTCCATCCAGGGCCAGCTCACGGCCGGAAAGCTCCAGCACAAGCTCCGGCAGCGCGGCGGTCCCGGCCAGCGTCCCGGCGCCGGCAAGCTGGCCTGAAAGGCCGGGCCAGAGCAAACCGAGGTCAGGCGCGTCCAGGCTGAAGTCGGCCTCCGCGCGCTGCGCGGTCCAGCGCCCATCGAGCGCCAGCCGGTTGTCACCCATGCGCAGCTCGGTTTCGCGAACGCGCCAGTCATCGCCCAGCCTGGCAATGACCCCGGAACCGCTGAAGGCCTGGCCGCGCAGCGTCCCGCCCAGTTCGGTCATCCCGACCGTGAAGTCGCCGGCAGCATTGAACGTCAGGTCACCCTCCGCATCGAGGCGTCCCGGCCATTCCGGCAGCAGGCCCGAGGGGTCGATCCCCCGGAACGAGAAGTTCAGCTGCCCTGCAAACGGATCCTGCAGGCCGACACGCCCGGTGAGCAGGGCGCTGCCCCCCAGCAAGGCCAGGCGCAGCGCATCGAGCTGCAGCTCACGAGTGTCGCCGCTCGCCTCGACCACGATCTCAAGCCCCGGCCACTCGTCCAGTACGAGGCCCGCGCTGGCCAGCAGACTGTAGGCCTCGGGGGTCCCGCTGGCGCGCAGCCATCCGCCGCGGCTGCGCAGCTCGCCGATCCCGGGCAAGGCACGCTCGAGCGCTCGCCAGTCGACCAGCAGGTCGAAACCCGGCGCCTCAAGCAGACTCACGAGACTTGCCTGAATGCGCACAGGTTCCGGCACCTGCACCGACTGCTGAATGCGCAGCTCGTCGAGATCGCCGGCCACGCGGCCACCGCCGGAAAGATCGAGTGCAGGCGCGTTCCACTGGATTTCGAGGTCCAGCGGGAACGGCAGTCCGAGGCGGGCCTCGCCGGTGGCGATCACGCTCACGTCCGCCGCACGCGCGGTGATCCGCTCGATGCTCAGCTGGTCACCGATCCAGCGCCCCGACAGCGACAGGGCCTCGATCTCCTGGCTAAAATCCCCGGCGCTGATCGCGAGCCTGGCAACCTCCAGCGACTGCGCCACCAGCCCGATCGGCAGGCTGATCGAGTCGGGCAGAGGCTCTGCCGGCGCATCGTCGTCGCGCCCTTCCGTCCGCAGCGCGAGATTGACCCGGTCGGCGCGGGCGGTGGTCAGCGTGACACGCCCGCGCAGGAGGTCAGGCCAGAAGGCCTCCAGCGAAACGCCCAGCACCTCGACCCCGACCGCCTCGGTAGTAACCAGCAAGCGCTCGACACGCAGCCCGCCGAGCAGCGAGCCCTCGCTGCGCTCGGCCCTGATCATCCCGTCGGTAGCCTCCTCGAGCGCCTCCAGGAGGAAGGCGGTGCCGGGAGGGCTTCCGAGGACAAGGACCAACAGGAGGGCCAGCATCAGCAGCGTGGCTATCGCCGCGGCAGCTACGCGCAGCACCGCCTTGACGAACAGTCGCAGGAACAGGCCGATCACAGGTCCGGCCCCAGGGTCACGTGAATGCGCCAGTTGTCACGCGCACTGCTGCTGAGCGGAAAGCCGACGTCGAGACGGACTGGACCTATGGGCGAGATCCAGCGAACCCCGGCCCCGGCGCCTGTTTTCAGGCGTATCCGGTCAAAGTCATCGAACGCGTTGCCACTGTCGACGAAGGCGGCAACCGCCCAGTTCTGGCTTACCAGCTGGTCAATCTCGATGCTGGTGACCAGCTTGTAGCTGCCACCGATCACATCGCCATTCTCGTCGACTGGACCCAGCGTCTTGTAGTCGTAGCCCCGCACGCTGTAGTCGCCACCGGCGAAGAAACGGACAGAGAATGGCAGGCTGCGAAACTCGTCCTTGGCCGTGAACCCGGCCTCTGCCCTGGCCAGCACCCGTGCGCCGCGCCAGAGCGGCCGGATGATGCGGCCGAAGGCCTCCGTCTGCAGATACTGGCTGCTGGAACCAAGGAACTCGCCGGTGCCGCTTACCTGAAAGCTGACGCGGTGCGCTCTCTGCGGGCGCAGCGGGGCGCCGGCCGTCTTGTGCACCCAGTTGACGCCCGGCGTCAGCAGCCGGCTCACGCCGGCATCTGTACCGATGCGGAAATCCTCGTAGCGAAAGTCAATGAAACGTGTCTCCAGCCATCCGCGCGGTCGTCGCACCACGGCGCGCGCACCCAGTTCCACCAGTTCGCTGCGGATGTTGTCGGGCTGCTCGATCTTGTATCCGGCGCTGAAGCTGAGCCACTCGGCGCGCGGGTCGTTCAGCGGCAGGCGGTAGACGGCCCCGGTTTCGGAGATCACCGGGGACAGGCTGGCGCTGAGTTCCAGCTGGTGACCCTGGAGGTTGCGACGCCGGTTCAGGTAGCGGCTCAGCAGTAACGGTCCGGTATCGGTGCCGTAACCCAGGCCTGCCGTCCAGTTGCGCGCCGGCGCCGGCGTCAGGATCACGCGGACCGGAACCTCCAGCCGTTCGGAGTCAGGGTCGCTGCGGATGTCGACAACATCGAAGTAGCCGGTCTCGAACAGCGCGGCGAACAGGTCTCCTATTCGCGCCGCATTGTAGGGCGTGCCCGCCTCGAAATTCTGGAAGCGGCGGATGAGTCGCTCGCTGACTACCTCCTGCTCCCAGGTGATGTCTCCGAAAACATAGCGGGCTCCGGAGTCATACTGCAGCAGGATGTCTGCTGCCCCCTCCTCCGGATAGACATCGATCCGGTTGGCCGTGAAGCGGCCGTCGAAGTATCCGCGCTGCGTGGCTGCATCGCTGAAGCGGCGCTTGTAGGACTCATAGATCTCATGATCCAGCGCAGCCCCGGGCTGCAGCGGATTCCGGCCGAGGATGCCCTGGAACACGCTGTCCTGCCCGGCCTCGCCGCTTACACCGACGCTGATCTCGCGCAGCAGGACCGCTTCCCCGGGCATGACGTGGAAACGTGCCTGCCAGCAGCCTGGCTCGAACCTGAGCGAACGCTCGATCTCGACATCGTAAAAGCCGCGCACCGAGAGGACTTCGCGTATGTCGTCGATGGCCTCACGGTAAAGGCGCCGCACGCGCCACTCCGGGGAACTGCAGGGCTCCTCGTCGAGACGGATCGCGGACAGGACCAGCCGCTCGAGGTTGCGGGACAGCCCGGTGATCTCGACCGCGGCCGGCAGGGCCGCAGGCGCCATCAGCAGCGCCAGGACCATTCCGCGTCGCAGCAGGGGTTTCAGCCCAGGCATCGGGACCTTGTGGCAGGCCGGAGGGTCATAGCTATGAGAGGCAGGTTCGATGGCACTGTATTATCCGCGAATGAACGTCGAGATGTTGAAGCGCTCAGTCTGCCTGGCTGGGCTGTTGGCGCTACTGACCGGCACGCCGGTTCTTGGGCTCGAACTCGACCCTGACCGGGTCGCCTGGTCGGCGGTGCAGATGCAGGGGTCGCGACTGTTTCTCAGTGTCGATGCCGAGGTCCGGCTGAGCCTGCGTCCGGCCGTCGTGGTCAAGCCCAAGCTGCTCGTGGTCGACGACAGCCGGGGCCTTCCAGTGGCGCCAGGCCCCCAGATCCAGCAGACTACCTACCGGACGCGCGCTGTGGGCCAGCGCTCGCAGATCATGCTGTTCAGCGATCCGCGGACAGGCGCAGCCCTGCAGCGTTCGCAGCATGACTACGAGGGCCGGCTGCGCGAGCGTGTCTATCGCTACACTGACGAGGGTGCCTGGCTGGAGACCGCCCACCCGGCGACCAGCGCAGAGGAGTCGCTGCCGCCCGGTCAGTGGACGGATCGCGAACGCGGCTTCCGCCAGTTTCCACACGAGCTTGGCAACGCCATCATTGCCGAGCCTACCGGGATCTTCTACATCATCGCCGCGACGGGTCTAGAGCGACCTGGCCAGACGCTCGATTTCGTCGTCTATTCCCGGCGCAATCTGCATCAGGTCAATGTCCGGGTCACCGAACCTGTGCGGATTGCAAGCGACTACCGCCGGCTGGGTCCAGGCGGCAGCGAACGACGGCGCGGCAACCAGCAGGCGATCCGCGTGCTCATCCATGGCGAGTCCCTGGGCGAAGACGATGAAGATGACGAGTTTGAATTGCTCGGCCTGCGCGGTCAGCTCGAGCTGCTGCTCGAACCGGAAAGCCGTGCACCCCTGCAGCTGTCAGGCAACATCCGGCTGCTCGGCCGCGTGTCGCTGCGCAGCCGGATGGTGGAAGTGCGCTGAGCCCGGCCAGGGCTTATGCTGGGAACTCAAGGAGAATCGCATGAACCGCAAGCTGCCCCGTCTGACACTACCCTTCGCCCTGGCGGCAATGGTCACCCTGCTCGCAGGCTGCGCGACCGGGCCGCGCATTTTCACCAATACCGATCCGGCGGCCGACATCGGCAGCTTTCGGACCTACAACTTCGTCCAGCCGCTGGGCACCGATCGTGCGGGTTACAGCTCGCTGGAGAGCCAGTTCCTGCGCACCGCGGTCAACCGGGAGCTCGCGGCCAGGGGCTTTCAGCTCAGCGACAACCCCGACATTCTCGTCAACTTCTACACCGAGAGCCGGGAGCGGCTGCAGGCCACCACGACGGCCGGTCCCGGGTTTGGCGGCTTTTACGGCTTCCGCCGCTACGGCGTTTGGGGCGGCTACGAGACCCGGATTACCCAGTTCACCGAGGGCACGCTGATCATCGATCTCGTCGACGCGCGGCGGGGCCAGCTGGTCTGGGAAGGCATCGCCGTGGACAGGGTGCGCGAACAGGACCTGCGTAACCGCCAGAATGCCATCGACCAGGCAGTTGCCCAGATCTTCGCCGAATTCCCCTGGCGTGCGACCGGCAGTATGGCGCAGCAGGGTACCGTAGCCCGCGACGCCCGCTGAACCCGGGCGCGTCCCGGCTGGCAATACCCATGGCTGATCTCTCCGCGGACCTGGCGGACCTGCGCCGTGACTACCGCAGCCAGCCGCTGCGCCGTGCAGACCTGGACGCTGACCCCTTCCGGATGTTCGACCGCTGGTTTCGCCAGGCGCTCGAGGTAGAGGCCCTCGACGCCAATGCGATGAGCGTCGCGACCTGCTCACCCGAGGGCCAGCCATCCAGCCGCATGGTGCTGCTCAAGGGCTACGACCCGTCGGGCTTCGTGTTCTACACCAACCTGCAGAGCCGCAAGGCGCGCGAGATCGATGCCCGTCCACGTGTCGCGCTGCTGCTCTTCTGGCCGGAACTGCGGCGCCAGGTCCGGATCGAGGGTGAGGCGACGCGCCTTGCGACCGCCGAGGCCTTGCGGTACTTCCTGCGCCGCCCGCGCGACAGCCAGCTTGGTGCCTGGGCCTCGCCCCAGAGCAACGCCATCAGCGGACGCCAGGCGCTGGAGATGCAGTTCGCCCGGATGCGCGAGAAATTTGCCGCTGGCGAGATTCCGCTGCCTGACTTCTGGGGCGGCTACCGCGTGCTGCCGGCGCTGTTCGAGTTCTGGCAGGGCCGCGAGAACCGGCTTCACGACCGTTTCACTTACCGGCTCGGCGCCGAGGGCGCCTGGGACGTTTCCCGCCTTGCACCCTGAGCCGCGCACGCGCTCCGGTCGCCCGGAGAGACTGGCCCCGGGCGGCTCACTGCGCAACACCCGGGGAGCCAGCCAGGCACCAGCGGGTGCCTTCGCTCAGAACCAGAACCGAAGGCCCGCGACCATGCGCGTATCGCGAATGGCCTTGCCGGATGCCCGTGCAATGTCCGCAGTCGGACCGAACCTGCCTGACCACTCGACTCCGAGGTAGGGCGCGAACTCGCGCCTGACCTCGTAGCGCAGGCGCAGCCCTGCCTTGACACCAGACAAGCCGCTGCCCGCACCGGCATCGACATCCGTGCGCCGCCAGAGCTCGATCTCCGTTTCCGGGACGAGGATCAGCCGGTTTGTCAGCAGCACCTCGTATTCCAGGTCCAGGCGCAGCCCGAGCTGGCCCCGCTCACCGACATAGGCCGTGACCTCGGTCTCGAACCAGTACGGCGCAAGACCCTGTACGCCGAGCGCGGCATAGGTGCGCGAGGCGCCCGATCCGATGTCCTGGCGCACGCCTGCCACCAGGTCCCACCATGGCGCCGCGGCCCTGCCCCACAGCAGCTCCACGTCACCGGAGCCGGTGCTGCCGCCCCTGCGTGAGCCCCCGCTGCGCAGCCAGAGGCGGTTGAAGTCGCGGCCCACCCAGGCGCGTGTCTTCCAGGCCAGCGTGTCACCCGCAGCCCGGTCCTGCCACTCGAAGCGATCAAACAGCAGCTTCCAGTAAACCGCGTCGTCATCCATGTGCTTGCTGTCTCCAGAGAGCTCAGGAAAAGCCGCGGCGCGCATTTCCGGGGTCACCGGTGGCAGCCCGGGGCCGGAAGCGAGGGCGGAGCCCACGTTCGCCAGCAGCAGGCTGCAGGCCGCAACAAGAACCAGACGCCTGCAATCAGCCATGGTGATGCCCCCCGTGGTGCCGAGGGTGAGGTCCGTGCTGTGGCTCTGGCTTCACGGCACCTTCCGGCAGGGGACCCTCGTCCACAATGACCGTCCGGAACATGCCGGTTTCCATGTGCATCAGCAGGTGACAGTGCAACGCCCAGCGACCCAGCGCATCGGCAGTCACCCGGATGCTGCGCAGGGAACCGGGCGGCACGTTGATCGTGTGCTTGCGCACACGAAACTGGCCCTGCTCGTCTTCCAGGTCACTCCACATGCCGTGCAGGTGGATCGGGTGGGCCATCATAGTGTCGTTGACGAAGACAATACGCACACGCTCGCCATAGCTGAGGAATATGGGCTCGGCCTGCGAGGCCTTCCTGCCGTTGAACGACCAGATGTACCGCTCCATGTGCCCGGTCAGGTGCAGCTCGATCGTGCGTGCGGGCTCGCGCCCGTCCGGGTCGGGGAAGTCGCTCTCCAGGTCGGCGTAAGTCAGCACACGCCGGCCGTTGTCCCGGAGACCGACACCTGGGTCGTCCAGCGCAATCGAGGGTGTATCCACCCTCATGTCGACACCGGGACCAAACTCGGCAGGATGATGCCGTACCCCCTCGGGTAGCACCGGTATCGCTCGTGACTGCGCATGCCCGTGATGGGCATGGTCTCCGTGGTGCCGATGATGATCATGCTGGGCCCGATCACCGTGCCCGGCATGGTCCCCATGACCCATGTCCGCCATCGTCAGGAACACCGGGGGATCCGGTTCAGGGACCGGAGCACTCATGCCCGGGCGAGGCGCGAGCGTGCCGCGCGCGTAACCCGTCCGGTCCATCGGCTGCGCGAATATCGTGTACGCGCGATCCTCCGGCTCGACCAGCACATCAAACGTTTCGGCCGTGCTGATGCGGAACTCGTCGACACTGACAGGCTTCACGTTCAGTCCGTCGGCAGCGACGACCGTCATCTTCAGTCCCGGTATCCGGACGTCGAAGTAGCTCATGGCCGAGCTGTTGATGAAGCGCAGCCGTATCCGATCACCCGGATCGAAGAGGCCGGTCCAGTTGTCGGCAGGGGCAGCACCGTTGACGAGGAAGGTATAGGTGTAGCCGCTGATGTCGGCCAGGTCGGCCTCGCTCATCCGCATCCTGCCCCACATCGCACGCTCGGCAAGCGTCTGGCGGAACCCCTGGTCCCTGAAGTCGCGCAGCAGGTGCATCACCGTGCGCTCGTTGAAGTTGTAGTACTCGGCGTACTTCTTGAGCTTGGCCAGCACGCGGACCGGATTTTCATCAGTCCAGTCGCTCAGCATCACGACATAGTCGCGGTCATAGGTCCAGGGATCGGGCTCGCGTGGCTGGATGACCAGCGGCCCGTAATGGCCGAGCTGCTCCTGGAAACCGGAATGGCTGTGGTACCAGTAGGTGCCCGCCTGCTCGAGCGGAAAACGGTAGGTAAAGGTCTCACCTGGCGCGATGCCGTCGAAGCTGAGCCCCGGGACACCGTCCATGTTGGCTGGCAGGATCAGGCCGTGCCAGTGGATCGATGTGGGCTCAGCCAGCCGGTTGGTCACGCGCAGGCTCACGGTGTCGCCCTCACGCCAGTGGAGTAGTGGCGCAGGCAGCGAGCCGTTGACGAGTACCGCCGTGCGCCGGCGGCCGGTGATGCTTACCGGGGCCTCGTCGATGATGAGGTCGAAGTCGGGGCCGGTCAGCGGAATGATGCGCCCGGTTTGTGCGCGGGCCCAGAGCGGGTCCTGCCAGAGACCCAGGCCCCCGGCGATGCCGGAAGCGGCCAGGCCCTTCAGGACACGGCGGCGGCCCGCATCGTGTCGATATCTGTTCATTGCATTCTCCTGTAGCGACAGGGGCCGGCTTCAGGCGCCCTGGCGTTGTCGCTTCGGGTGCATGCATGCAGGCGGCGTCGGGGATCGGCCTCACGGCACCCGACAGGGGTGCGGACGGAAACCGGCCGGGCGCGGTCGCGCCCTCAGGCTGTCAGGAGAATGCGCGGGGGTCGCAGCAGGCGGTCTGCGTCAGGTTCGGCCGGTGGCGCCTCATCGGCCACGCGCAGGCTGGTACGGGGCGCACCTGGCAGAGGCCCGCCACGGGCGGCCGGCAGGAGGGAGCTGCCCTGCGCGCAGGTCGCTGCGCAGTGTCGCTCGAGCTGGCACTGCTCAGGCGCATGCAGGTGATCGCCAAGCGGCGTGTCACCGTGAGAAGCATGATGGGCATGGCCCGGTTGGGGCTCCACCTGCCCTGACTGCAATCCGGCCGGCTCATCGATATGCATGGCAGCATGGGCCTGGCCCGGCTTGAAGCCGGCGAGGCCACTGACCAGAAAGCACAGGACCACCCCGGCGACGCCCAGCCGCCGGAAAGTACCCCGTGCGGACCGGCCGCGCAGCCTGTCGATCACTCCCGTCATGCTTCGTTGCGACACTGTTCTGGTACCGAAGTTCAGGAACAAGCTTACTCCGAGCCTGCCAGCCCCGCCGCACAATACACAAGCCGTGCGCGTGGTGACCGTTGCGCCGCCCGGCCCGGCTGCTAACATGCCGCCTTCGATCCAGGCTTGCATCGGAATATCCCTGCTTGTTCTCCCGAATCAGCGCCAACGGACGGGCAACAGGCCTCTTCCTGCTGCTATGCATTGTGACCGCAGGGCCCCTGAGCGCCGAGCCGCTGGTGTCCTGGCGACCCGGAGCGACGCGGGATGCGATACTCGAGTTCGTGAACCAGGTCACCACACCGGGCAGCAGCAGCTATGTGCCGCCAGGTGAGCGCATCGCAGTGATTGAGCATGATGGCGTGCTGATACCCGAGATCCCGCGTGTACAGGGCGTGTTCACGCTGCAGCGACTGCGGACCCAGCGCGACCGTCACCCGGAGTGGGAGACGCTGATGCCGTTTCGGGGTGCACTGGAAATTGGAGAGCGTTTCTTCCGGGAAGTGGATCCGGAGACGGCGCTGGTGGTGATGGCAGCGACACACTCGGGACTCACCCAGTCCGCGTTCCGCCGCGAGGTGCAGTCATTCTGGCGCACGGCCCGGCACCCTGCCCACGGCGTGGCATGGTCACGTACGGCCTACCTGCCGATGCAGGAACTCCTGGATCTCTTGCGAAGCCAGGGCTTTCGAATATTCATCGTCACTGCGGGCAGCGCCGATTTCGTCCGTGCAATCTCCCAGGATATGTATGGCATTCCGCCGGAGCGCGTGATCGGTAGCCAGGTCGAGACGGGACTCGTCGAAGAAGACGGGCAGCTCGAGCTGCGGCGCATCCCTGGCGACGTACTGCTCGTCGATGGCGCACAGAAGGTCCTCGCTATCGACAGCCAGATCGGCCAGCGCCCGCTGGTCGCGGTCGGACGTGCCCGTCATGGAGGCGACATCGAGATGCTCCGCTACAGCGAGCGGCTCGGTCGGCCCTCGCTGCAGCTGCTCATCATCCATGATGATTTCGAGCGCGACTTCGCCCTCTTCGACGAGGACCCGGAGTCGCTCGCCGCCGCCGCGCGAGGCGGCTGGCGCGTGGTCAGCATGCGCTGGGAGTGGCGTCGGCTCTTTGCCTTCGAGCCGCTGCCGGAGGCACTGCAGTGACGTCCGGCCAGGACTGGCAGGTCGCTCGCGGCTCACGCTATCCGCTGGGCGCCACCTGGACCTCGGCCGGCACCAACTTCTCGGTGTTCAGCCGCGAGGCGGAGGGCATGGAGCTGCTGATCTACCTGCCGGCGGACAGCCCTGAACCGACCCGCGTGATCCGGCTGGATCCGAAGCTCAACCACACGTTTTTCTTCTGGCATGTGCTGGTGCGCGACCTCCCGGCCGGGGCCGGCTACAACTGGCGGGTGCTGCTGCCCGAAGGCAGCGAACACGGCCAGAGCCTGGAGGTTCTCGACCCGCTCGCGCGCGGAATCTGCGACCGCCACTGGGTGCGCTGCCGGGCGCTGCCCGGCCCCGGGCGACAGCTCGGGCTGCGTGGCCTGGTCCTCGACACGCAGGCGGACTGGTCCGGCGACAGGCCGGTCCGGCATGACCTGGCCGATGCGGTGATCTACGAGCTGCATGTCGGTCACTTCACGCGCAGCCCCACAGCCGGGGTCAGCGAGCCCGGAACGTTCGCGGGGCTGATCGAGAAAATCCCGTATCTCAAGTCGCTGGGCATCACCCATGTGCAGCTGATGCCGGTGGCCGCCTTCGATCCGGAGGACGTCCCGGCAGCCGTAGCCGAGCGCGGGCTGCGCAACGTCTGGGGATACAGCCCCTATGCGTTCTGCGCCCCGCACCCTGGATACTGCATCCCCGAAGACTCCGGGAGACCAGCCGAGCAGTTCCGCGACCTGGTCAAGGCGCTGCATGGCGCAGGTATCGGGGTCATCCTCGACGTCGTCTTCAACCACACCGCGGAGGGCGGTGACGGCGGCCCCGTGATCAATTTCAAGGGACTGGTCAACGATATCTTCTACCACCGCGGCCCAACCCCGGACGAGTGCTCCCCCCGCCCCTGGCGCGATTACACGGGCTGCGGCAACACCGTCAACTGCAACCACCCGCTGGTCGCACTGCTGCTGGTCCGCTGCCTGGAGCTCTGGGTCGAGGAGTACCGTGTCGATGGTTTCCGCTTCGACCTCGCGAGCGTGTTCACGCGCGGAGAGGACGGCGAGCCCATGGCCAACCCGCCACTGCCCTGGAGCATCGAGTTCTCGCGCGTACTGGCCGAGCTGCCGATGATCGCGGAGGCCTGGGATGCCGCGGGCCTGTACCAGCTTGGCTGCTTCCCCGGCCTGGCCTGGACTGAGTGGAATGGCCGCTACCGCGATGTCGTGCGCCGCTTCGTGCGGGGTGAGCCGGGACTGCTGGGTGAGCTGGCCAGCTGCCTGGCCGGCAGCAGCGACATCTATGCGCCCAGCGGCCGACGACCCCGCAACAGCATCAACTTCGTCACCTGCCACGACGGGTTCACGCTGCACGACCTGGTCAGCTACGACCAGAAGCACAACGAAGCCAACGGCGAGCGGAATCAGGATGGCAGCAGCAACAATCTGAGCTGGAACTGCGGGACGGAAGGCGAGACCGATGATCCGCAGGTGCTGGCACTGCGCGCGCGGCAGGCCCGCAACCTCATCGCTATCCTGATGCTCAGCCAGGGCGTCCCGATGCTGCTGGCCGGCGACGAGATGCTGCGCAGCCAGCAGGGGAACAACAACCCCTGGTGCCAGGACGACGAGTCCGTCTGGCTGGACTGGACGCTGGCCGGACGCAACGAGTGGATGCTGCGATTCACGCGGGAGATGATTGCCCTGCGTCATCGCCACCCCGCGCTGCGAAGGCACCACTTCCTGACCGGAGAACCCGACCCGGACATGGAGCTGCCGGACGTCCAGTGGCATGGCCCGGAGCTGGAAACCGTCGACTGGGATGACCCGGAAGGCCGGATGCTTCGCTTCACGCTTTCAGGGCTGTCCGGCGAGGAGGCGCACCTGCACGTGATCCTGAACATGAGCGAGGCGGACATGGACCTGCCGCTGCCCAGTATCCCGGGCCGGCGCTGGCACCGGGCCGTCGACACAGCTGCAGACAGCCCGGCAGACATCGTCGAACCCGAACGCCAGCAGCCCCTGTCGCGGCACGCGGCCCGGGTCGCGCCGAGATCTGTGGCCGTGTTCGAGTCGCGGACAAGCGCCTGAGCCGCTGAACGCTTGCCCGGCGCCGGGAGAATCTCAGGCGCTGCGCATCACCGCCCGGCCGGCCGCGGCGGACGCGGTACGAAGGCGCTGGTCCGGCGCATGTAGTCACGGTATTCCGGGCGCCGCTCCGCGATGTCCTTCTCGGTCAGCGCGACACCCGAAACCTTGAGCAGGAAGAAGGTCAGCAACAGGGGGCCGGCCAGTGCCCACCAGGCGCCGGCAGCGAGCGCCACGAGCCCGAGACCCCACCAGAGGCAGCACTCGCCGAAGTAGTTCGGGTGACGGCTGTAGCGCCAGAGGCCCTGGTCCATCACACCACGCTCGCGCTGCTCACGCTTGTCCTGGAAACGGAGCATCTGCCAGTCGGCCACGCTCTCGTACAGGAAACCGAAAGCAAACAGGCCGATCCCAAGCCAGTCCAGCAGGCCGGGACCCTGCGTGCCCAGCTGTGCGCCGAACAGTGGCAGCGCGACGAGGAAGGCGAGCACGGCCTGCAGCAGGAACACGAGATACAGGCTCTTGAACGCGAATCCAGGCTCATTGCGGGCACGGATTTCCCGGTAGCGCCGGTCCTCGCCGTGGCCCCGGCTGCGCCACAGGATGTGACCAGCCAGGCGCAGCGCCCACAGGAGTGCGAGCCAGCCGACCAGCTGTCCGCGCCAGTCCGCCTCGGCCTGCAGGGCCACCCAGGTCACTCCGGCGGCAGCGATCGCGAGGCCCCAGAAGACGTCGACGATACTGACGTCCCGCCTGACGAGGCTGATCAGCCAGGCGATCACCATCGTCGATACGGTCGCCAGCAGCCCGGAGAACAGCCAGGTAAGCATAGAGTTCATGAGTCAGTCACGCCGGAAGCGATAATGAGCGACAAACCATTCTCCGCCACCGGCGTAGCCGAACAGCTCAGCCACGGCCATGAAGAACATCCGCCATCGATTGAACCACAGCCGGGCCTCGTCTGCACCATAGGCAGCGGCCAGCTCCTGCATCACCGGATCGCGGCGGGCATCCATGCGTGCGAGCCAGTCCTCGGCGGTGCGCTGGTAATGCGTGCCGCAGATCCGCCACTGCGACTCGATGCGCAGCCTCTCCTGGAAATACAGCAGCGTGCTCTCCGCCGGCATCAGCCCGCCCGTGAAGAACCAGCGACTCATCCAGTCGCTCTCGTCCGCGACCGTGAACGGGTACATCAGCGAACGATGGCAGAAGATGTGGACGAACAACTTGCCACCCGGCACCAGCCAGCCGGCGATGCGCTCGAGCAGGGTCGCATAATTGCGCATGTGCTCGAACATCTCGACCGAGACCACGCGGTCGAACTGCTCGGCTATGGCGAACTCGTTGACGTCGGCGGTGATCACGCGAACGTTGCCCAGGCCACGCATCCGCGCCTGCGCCAGTATGTACTCCCGCTGGGAATTCGAGTTCGAGACCGCGGTGATCTCGGTACCCGGATAGTGGCTCGCCATCCAGAGCGTCAGGGACCCCCAGCCGCAGCCGAGCTCCAGTATGCGCTGCCCGTCCGCAAGCCCTGCGCGCTCGCAGGTCATGTCGAGCATGCGTACCTCGGCCGCCTCGAGGTCCCGGTCCTCGGGCCCGTAGTAGCAGCAGCTGTACTTCAGCTGTGGCCCGAGCACCTGGCGGAAAAAACCGGCGGGTACCTCATAGTGCTGCTCGTTCGCCTTGTCCGTATCTATCGCGACCGGGCTCTGGCGCAGCTCGTCGATGCGGGCCATGAAACGCCCGAAGACCGCCTCCGGCCCACCCGCCTGCTCATCTGTCAGGCGTCTGGCCATCAGCCGCCGCATCCCGGCCCTCATCAGCGTATCGGGCACATACCCCCGTTCACAGAGGTCGATCAGACTGGCACTCACAGGCCGCCTCCGGCCGCGCCGCGGACCCGGCGGACCAGCCCGCCCACCCCGGGCAGGAACTCGTACAGGCCGGTACCCGCATCCCAGAAATCCTTGTGCAGCAACACCCTGCCCTCAGAGTCGAAACGGAAGTGCGTAACCCCGAAGCTGATGACCGGCTGACCCCGGTTGAGACCACGCGCAGTGATCACCATGCGCCAGCGCAGGTAGTACTCGGGACCGCTGCGCGCCACGTCGAGAAACTCGACAGACATGGCCTCGACGGCCGACGCAGCATGCAGGAAGTAGGCCTCGATAGCATCCACCCCCTGAACCGCGGTCAGGTTGTCGTTCAGGTAAGCCTCGGCTGCATACAGGCTGCTGGTGTCGCGCCGGACCGTCGCCTCGTCAAGCTGTCCGAAGTAGCCGGCCAGGCGCGCCAGCGCGCCCTGCTCCGCGGGGTCACC
Source organism: Chromatiales bacterium (assembly GCA_020831895.1). Classification (GTDB taxonomy): domain Bacteria; phylum Pseudomonadota; class Gammaproteobacteria; order Steroidobacterales; genus JAFIFS01. Next base: position 9,884 of record JAFIFS010000010.1, on the reverse strand, counting down.
GGCCTCGAACGTGTGCATTGCCCGGGCCGTGCGCTCCAGCGCCTGCAGGTAGGATTCGTTGAGCTCGGAGGCGGTCTGCCGCGGAAGCTGGCCACAGGCGGCCAGCATTGCGGCCCACAGGATGACCACCATGTGGCCAGCGCGGCGACGTGCAGCGGGGATTCGGGACATGCCGGGTACTCCATCCAGGGGAATCAGGCCAGCGCCAGCGCACGGGCCTGCTATATTCTGCCAGCCAGCAGGGCAGTTCGCGGCCAAGTGACAGGCCGATTCCCGGCAAGCCCGGCCGCCGGTCGCGAGTGCATCCGGTATGCGCCAGCTGGCGAAACCCGACACGCCAGAACTTACAAGGACGGCACTTCGTGCGAATCGCCATTGTCGGCAGCGGCATTGCCGGGCTTTATACCGCGCACCGCATTCAGCCGCGGACCGATCTCACCCTGTTCGAGGCCGGCAGCTACCCGGGCGGCCACAGCCATACCGTCGAGGTCGTCATGGACGGCCGCAAGCTGGCCGTCGACACCGGCTTCATCGTGTTCAACGAGACCAACTATCCGCTGTTCACGGCGCTGCTCCGCGAGCTCGGGGTCGCCTGGCAGCCGGGCGAAATGTCATTCAGCATGAGCTGCCGTCGCAGCGGCCTGGAGTACTGTGGCAGTGATTACCTGAACCAGCTGTTCGCGCAAAGACGCAACCTGCTGCGCCCCCGCTTCTGGAAGATGCTGCGGGACGTACTGCGCCTCAATCGGAGCACGCCCAGGCTGCTCGCCAGCCCGCCCGAGCTGAGCCTGGGAGATTTCCTGGCCGACCAGGGGTTCGACGGACCAGTGATCGACGACTACCTGCTGCCGATGGCGGCGGCGATCTGGTCGGTCCCGGCAGCCCAGATCAGGGAATTCCCTGCCCGGCATTTCGGCAACTTCTTCCATAACCATGGACTGCTGCAGGTCAACGGCCGCCCGCGATGGCTCACGGTGACGGGAGGCTCGCGCGAGTACGTCAAGGCGATCATCCATCCGATGCGTGAGCGCCTGCTCCTGAACACCCCCGTGGAGTGGATCGAACGTCACACAGACCACGTGCTGCTGAAGGCACGTGGGCGCGCGCCGCAGGCTTTCGACCAGGTCGTACTCGCCTGCCACAGTGACCAGGCACTGGCCCTGCTGCGCGACCCTACCCCCGCGGAGCGCTCGATACTCGGGGCGCTGCCCTACCAGATGAACGAGGCAGTCCTGCACACCGACACCAGCCTGCTGCCGACGCGACCCCTGGCCTGGGCGGCGTGGAACTATCATCGCCATCCGCAGCAGCGCGAGGACCGTGTCGCGGTAACCTACAACCTGACCCGGCTGCAGCAACTGCCGACCCAGAGGCAGCTGCTGGTGACCCTGAACGCCAGTGACCATATCGACCCGTCATCAGTGATCCAGCGCATGGAGTATGCCCACCCGCTCTGCACGGCCCAGAGCTTCGAAGCACAGCAGCGCCGCAACGAGATCAGCGGCCGCAACAGGACGTGGTACTGCGGCGCCTACTGGGGGTATGGATTTCACGAGGACGGGGTGCGCAGTGCCCAGGCAGTCTGCGATGCTCTGATCGGCCTGAGCGGGGAGCGGGATGGAGAGCTGTATCTATCGGGGACAGGTTAGCCACCGGCGCTTCGGCGCCGCGAGCAACCGGTTCCGCTATCCGTTGTTCATGCTCTGCCTTGAGCTGGGCCGTGCCGGAGATGTACTCGATCCGTTCTGGTTCTGGTCGGCCCGCCGCCCGGCTCTGGCCTGGCTGAGCCGTCGCGACCACCATGGCGACCCCGAAGTGCCGCTGGACGAGTCGATCCGCGAGCTGGTCGCCGATTCAACCGGAAACCGGCCCGATGGGCCGGTCTTCCTGCTGACGAACCTGCGCTACTTCGGCTACGTCTTCAACCCGCTGAGCGTCTACTACTGCCACTCGGCGGATGGCGAGCTGGCCGCCGTCGTGCTCGAGGTCAGCAACCTGCCCTGGCGCGAGATGCACTGCTACGTGCTGGCTGACGGGCGTCGCCTGCCCAACGGCATCCTGGATTTTCGCTGGGACAAGCGCTTCCATGTCTCACCGTTCATGCCCATGGAGATGGAATACCGCTGCCGGCTTTCCCCGCCTGGACCGCATCTGCGCCTCGCGCTGGAAAACCGGCGGGAGGGGCGCAAGGTCTTCGACGCACACCTGAACCTCGAGCGCGAGGCGATCACGAGCGCGGCCCTGGCAAGGACGCTCCTGCGAGATCCGCTGATCACGGCACGGGTGACTACGCTGATCCACTGGCAGGCAGCTAAACTATGGCTGAAGCAGGCGACGCTGCATGACCACCCGCGCAAGGCCTGACCGCAGACGGGGAGGCGGCAAGCAATGAATAAACTGGAAAAGACCCTGGATCGCGCGGCCCCGGAGAGCGCGCCGCGGGCAGACCTGTTGAGCAGGATGGCCCGCCGCGCCTGCCTCGGACGACTGGCAAGGCTGCATACGGGCCGGCTCCACCTGCAGGACGCGCTGGGCAGCCGGACCTTGGGGCGGCAGGCACCCGGCGCGCCGGACATCACGATCGAGGTCGTCTCGCCACGCGCCTGGCTGGAACTCGCCACCGGTGGGTCCATCGGCGCTGGCGAGGCCTACATGGACGGGCTCTGGCAAACCAGCGACCTTCCGGGCCTGATGCGCCTGATGGTGCTGAACCGCGACGTGATGGACAGCCTCGAGGGTGGTACAGCTGCCCTCGTGCAGCCGCTGCGCCGGCTGGCACACTGGTACCGGGGGAACACGCGCAGGGGCAGCCGGCGCAACATCCACGCACACTACGATCTCGGCGACGACCTGTTCCAGCTGTTCCTTGACCCGACGATGATGTACTCGTCTGCCGTCTATCCCGACGAGCGCAGCACGCTTGAGGACGCGGCCGTGCACAAGCTCGACCTCATCTGCCGCAAGCTTGAGCTCTGTCCCTCTGACCACCTGCTCGAGATCGGCACCGGCTGGGGCGGCCTCGCACTGCATGCCGCCACCCACTACGGCTGCAGGGTAACGACGACGACGATCTCTGGAAACCAGCTGGCGTTTGCCCGCGATCGCGTGAAGCGTGCCGGGCTCACCGAACGTATCACGGTGGTGGGCGAGGACTACCGGGACCTGCAAGGGCAGTTCGACAAGCTGGTCTCGGTGGAGATGATCGAGGCGGTCGGACTGCGCTATCTCGACACCTACTTCCGGGCCTGCAGCGAGCGACTCAAGCCCTGCGGGCGCATGCTGCTGCAGACCATCCTGATCGCCGACCGCCACTTCGAGCAGGCGCGCCGCTCCGTCGACTTCATTCAGAAGTACATCTTCCCGGGCGGAGCGCTGCCCTCGCTGGGCAGCATCCTGTCATCGGTTTCGCGAATGACTGACCTGCAGCTGACCGGGCTGCAGGATATCGGCCTGGACTATGCGCGGACGCTGCACGACTGGCGCCAGCGGTTCCTGGACCGGCTTGGCGAGGCCCGCATGCTGGGCTACACGGACGAGTTCATCCGCATGTGGGAGTTCTACCTGGCCTACTGCGAGGGTGGTTTCCGGGAGCGCGCAATCAGCGCCCAGCACCTGGTCTTCGACAAGCCGGGCTGCCGCCTCCCCGCCCCGGCTGTCTCCTGAGGCGCGTCACCAGCCGCCTGTACCCGGATCGCCCTTGAAGGGACCCGCGACCTCGCTGGTAATCCATCCGCCGTAAAAGCCCCCGTCCTGCGCCCGCACGGATTCCCCGCCGAGGCGGCAGTCGAGCTGCTGCGGGTAGAAGGCCAGCCAGCCGGCGAGGTGGGCGAACCGCTCGCGCGGTGCCTCGTAGCACCAGGCACCACCCGGAACGACGCGTCCGCCGGCACGGATGTCGAAGTAGCTTGCCACGCCCTTCCACTCGCAGAAGGACTCGCCGCGGGCAGGCACCAGGAGGCCCATGTCGACGTCGTCGGGTGGCAGGTATAACGTTGGCGGACTTGCGGTCTCCAGAACCCGGCAGGCACTGCTGCTGCGGGCGACCTGCACGCCATCCAGGAAGATCTCGACGAGACGCCACTCCCGAAGCGCCACCGGAGGCCGGGGGTAGTCCCAGGCGGACTCCTGGCCGGGCCGGAGCCGCTCGGCGAACGGGGGTCGTTCCTGGCCCCGATTACGCCACATGACGGGCTCGCCCCTCAGAGACCGGCCAGGCGCCGACCTTCGGCTACGGCATCCTGGACCGTAGGCGCATAAGCATCGCAGCCGATCTCGCGCCAGAGTTCAGGTGCATCGTCGAAGGCGGACCCGCCGACGATCACCTTGACCGGCCGCTCGCAGCGCTCGTGCACCAGGGAGACTGTCTGCTCGACCTTCGGAATCTGGGTGCTCAGCATCGCCCCCAGCAGGAGCAGGTCGGCCTCGAAAAAGGTCAGCACAGCGGGCATGTCGTCGATGGGCACATCGGAGCCCAGGAAGATGGTGCGCCATCCAGCCAGCTGGTAGAGGTCGGCCAGGGCTCGCAGCCCGATGTCGTGAACATTCGTGCTGACCGCCGCCACCACGCAGGTGCGGCCGTTGGGCGGAGCCGCCTCGGCCTGGCTGGACAGTACCGCCATCGCGCGCTGGGTGGCGAAGCTGACGAGGTGCTCCTCGGCAATGGTCACGTCGCCGAGGTGCCAGAGTCTGCCGATCTCACGCTGGGCAGGCAGCAGGACATCGACATAGGCGGCCTGGAGGCCGAGGCCGTTGGCCGCCGCCTCGGTCAGCTCGCGAATGGCTTCGGCAACGTTGCCCTCCAGGACCTGCTGCAGGTAGCGCAGCGCGATTCGATCGGTCTGCCGCCGCGGGTCCAGGGACGAGGGCTCCTCGGCCTGCGCAGGGTCCGAAAGCGCGGCAATCGCCAGCTGGATGAACTCAAGCGGCATCGAGCGCGCTGGTCCGGGGAGGCGCTCGCCCAAAACCGAGGCCAGGGACTCCAGGCTCAGGCGAAGCCAGCGAGGATCGCGCCCGCGCGCAACAAAGGCCTTGTTGGACCAGGCGACGCGCGAGGTGAACAGCCGCGACTCGCCGGTCGCCACTGCGGCAGCCAGCTCCAGAACGCGTTGGGTCAGGTGGGTCTTCCAGCTGCCGAAGGCATCCGGACCCTGGCTCTCGCGCAGATCCGGCTCGCGCTCCAGCATGAGGCCAGCGGCATAGCCGCCATAGCCGGCCGCGCTGCGCTCGAGCAGGTCGGCGGCGAAACTGTTACCCCTGGGCATGCGTTTCCGGCGTCCCGTCATATCGTCCTACCGCCCGACTATAGCAGCCCGGAATAAGCTCCGGGCAGGGTGGATTCGCCCGACTGCGGGCGGCGGATTCAGGCCTTGCCGCCTGAAGGCAGCGCCGCGCCCTGCTGCAGCGGCGGCACCCAGCGGATCTCGGGGTCCACGGTGTGACAGATACGCCCGATCGTCGAGGGGTCGTCGAGGCACTCGACGACCAGGCGCGCCAGGTCCGCGCGCGTGATCACGCCCATCGCGGCATGGTCGTCCGTCATGATGGCCGTTCCGGTTGCGGGGTCGAACGTCATGCCGCCCGGGCGAAGGATCGTCCAGTCCAGTGCGCTGGCCTGCACGCACGCCTCGGCGGCCGTCTTCTCACGGATCGCCTCACCCAGAACCTCGTGCACCCGGGAAGACACCGCGCTGGCGCTGTCACCGGCGCCGATCATCGTGACCAGCACCAGGCGGCGTACGCCGGCATGATCGGCCGCCGCGACGATGTTGCGCACACCGGCATGATCGGGCCTCGGCACCTGGCCTCGCCGCCCGCCGATCGTGCAGATCACGGCGTCGACCGGCGCCACGGCGAACGCCGCGGCGACCGCCGCGGGATCAAGCACGTCACCCGTGACCAGCTCGGCACCGGTGTCTGCCAGGGCGCTGCTGTCCGAACCGGGACGCGCCAGCGCAACCACCGGCTCGCCGCGGGCGGCCAGCAGCCGCGCAAGCTCGAGGCCCGTCCCACGGGTCGCGCCGAACAGCAGCCTGGATTTCTTCATCGATACACTCCCTGAGCCAGTCGCCAGTATAGCCTCAACGCCAGCTTGACCCGCCCCTGACAATGGCGAATCATCCGACCGGACCCGACGCAGGAGAGACCGCCATGAAACGCCCCGGGAACTGGTTCACGCCGCTGATCGCCTGCGTGCTGCTCGCACTTCCCGGCGCTTCACAGGCACAGCTTTACCCCGAAGCCAGCACGGTGCTGGTTACGGGTGCGAACCGCGGCATCGGCCTGGAGTTCGTTCGCCAGTTCGGGGAGCGGGGCTGGAACGTCATCGCCACGACCCGCAGCCTCGAGGGTGCCGACGAGCTCCAGGCGCTGGCTGCCGGCAACCCGCGGATCGTCGTCGAGCTGCTGGATGTCACCGACTTCGCGGCCATCGATGCGCTGGCCGGGAAGTACGCGGAACAGCCGATCGACATCCTGCTGAACAATGCCGCCATCACGCCCCGCGATCCCAGCGTGTTCCGCGGGCTGCGCGCGGTGGACTTCGATCTGGCCAGGCGCAGCCTGGAAGTCAATGCGCTGGCACCCCTGCGCATGAGCCAGGCGTTCCTCGATCAGGTGGCCGCCTCGGAAGGTCGGCGAATCGTCATGCTCTCGAGCAAGGCCGGGTCCTTCGCCGAGGGTCCCGAGGCGCTGCGCAGCATGCCGATGATGTACGAGTACCGCGCAAGCAAGGCGGCACTCAACATGTTCGTGCAGAACCTGTCCTGGGAGGGCGCGCGCCAGCAGATCATCACGGTGGCCCTTTCGCCGGGCACCGTCAACACGACACCCGGCGTATCCATGCCCGGCGCCATCGAGCCGGAGGAAAGCGTCAGGCGCATGCTCGCGGTGATCGACGGCCTTACGGCAGACCACAACGGGCTCTTCCTGAACTACGAGAACGGCGAAGTCGTCGGCTGGTGAGCCCGCCTCAGGCAGTCACCCGCAGCACAAGCAGCTTGAGGTAACGCCCCTCCGGCATCGCCGGCAGCGACGGGTGGTCGCGCCCGGCACCGCGCCGCTCCAGCAGCTGCACGCTGCGACCGGCGTCGGCCGCTGCTTCAGCGACCACCTGCATGAACAGCGTCTCGTCGACATGGTAGCTGCAGCTTGCGGTGACGAGGATACCGCCCGGGCGCAGCAGCCTGAGCGCACGGAGGTTGATCTCCTTGTAGCCACGCAGTCCGGCGCGCTGCGCGGAACGCTGCTTTGCGAAGGCCGGTGGATCGAGCACGATGGTGTCCCAGGCCGCGCCGTCTGCCTGGGCAGCACGCAGGAAGTCAAACGCGTTCCCGCAATGGACCTCCAGGTTGTCAAGGCCGTTGCGCCGGGCGTTGGCCTCGATGCCCGCACACGCGTCGGCGGAGATGTCGAGTGCAGTGACCTCGCTGGCCTGGCGGGCCATCTGCAGCGCAAAGCCGCCCGCATAGCTGAAGCAGTCCAGTGCGCGGCCCCGGGCGTACTGGCCGGCGAGAAGGTGGTTCTCCCGCTGGTCCAGGAACGCGCCGGTTTTCTGGCCCTCCAGCAGATCCACCTCGAGCTCTATACCGCCCTCGCGAATCAGCAGGTGGCCCGGCCACTGCCCCTGCAGCACGCCTTTCTCAGGCACCAGCCCCTCGAGGCGTCGCACGGCCACGTCCGAGCGGTTGATGATCCCCCGGGGCGCGACCTGCGCCTGCAGCGCATCGAGCACCAGCCCCCGGGCCCGGTCCATGGTCGCGGTCAGGAACTGCACGCTGAGCCAGTCCCCGTAGCGGTCGACGACCAGTCCAGGCAGCCCGTCGGCCTCGCCATGCACCAGTCGATACATCGTGGATTCGGGGAAAAGCTGCCTGCGCAGAGCCAGCGCGCTGGCCAGCCGGGCGGGCAGCAGCGACTTGAGCGAGACCGGCTGCGGACCGCGGGCCAGGCAGCGCAGCGCGATCTGCGAATGGGCCGAGTAACAGGCGGTGCCAAGGACCCGGCCGCGGGGGTCCTGCACGCCGACGAGTGCACCGTGCTCCGGCTCAAGGCCAGTCGCCACATCGCTGCGAAATATCCAGGGATGACCGGCCGCCCAGCGCAGGGCGCCGCGCCGGCTCACGGTGAGCCGCAGGTCGGCCGGCTCACGCGCTGCTGGCAGTCCACTCATGGATCGGGCCGTCACCGGCAGACTGCCGAGCAGCCGGACGCCACGAAGGACCGTGCCGCAAGGGTTGTCATGCCGATGGTTGTGCTCATGGGAAGAGCGGCCTAGGCTAATCGGCCAGCGGGATACCGGCAAGTCATGCATGGAGACTGAATGACACTTCCCGAACACATGGAGCTGGAGTTCTTCGGTGCCGCCGGCGAGGTGACAGGCTCATGCCATGTGCTTCGCATCGGCGATCGCCGCATCCTGCTCGAGTGCGGCATGCTCCAGGGTGGGCGCCAGCAGGCGGCGCGCAACCGCGAGCCCTTTCCGCTCGACCCGGAATCACTGGACGCCGTCATCATCAGTCACGCCCATATCGACCACTGCGGGCGACTACCCCTGCTGGTCCGGCGGGGCTACAGCGGGCCGGTTTTCGCCCAGCAGGCCACGCGCGACGTCGCCAGGGTCATGCTGGAGGACAGTGCCGGGCTCGCCGAGCGTGATGCAGAGCAGGAATCTGTCAAGCGCGCGCGCAAGGGCCTGCCACCCGTCGAACCGCTGTACACGGTCGACGACGCCCGCCAGGCGCTGCGGCAGTTCGAGACTCTGTCCTACGACGACTGTCGCGAGGTCGTGCCCGGCGTCAGGCTGCGCTTCATCGATGCGGGACACATCATCGGTTCAGCCATCGTAGAGCTCTGGCTGAGCGAGGGCGGCTACGAATGCAAGCTGGTGTTCAGTGGTGACCTCGGGCAGCGCGATACACCGATACTCAGGGATCCATCGATCCCGGACTCGGCTGACCTGGTCGTGATGGAAAGCACCTACGGGGATCGCTGTCACCGCTCGCGCGAGGCAACGCTGCTGGAGATCGCCAGCGTACTGCGCGGTGCCGATCACCAGCAGGGCAATGTGCTGATTCCTGCCTTCGCCGTTGGCCGGACCCAGGAGCTGCTGTACCTGTTCAGCAAGTACTGGCACGAATGGGACCTGGCCCGCTGGCAGATCTTCCTCGACAGCCCGATGGCGATCCGGGCCTCCGACATCTACTGGCGGCACCGGGAGCTGTACGACGAGGAAGCGCAGGCGATGCGGGCGGAGCACGAGGAGATGCCCAAGCTGCCCAACCTCAGCCTGTCCCAGAGCCCCGAGGAATCGATGGCGATCAACCGCATCCGCAAGGGCGCGATCATCATTGCCGGCAGCGGCATGTGCGAGGGTGGACGGATCGTCCACCACCTCAAGCACAACGTATGGCGGCCGGAGTGCCAGGTGCTGATCGTGGGCTATCAGGCACAGGGAACCGTGGGCCGCCGGCTGGTCGATGGGGAGTCCTATATCCGGATTCACCACGAGGCCATTCGCGTCAAGGCACAGGTGCACACCATCGGGGGACTGTCGGCCCACGCAGACCAGTCGGGGTTGACCGAATGGTACGAAGCGATCCCGGGCCGGCCGCCGCTCTGGCTGGTGCACGGTGAGCCGGGCGCATCCGCGGCGCTGCGCGAGCACCTGCTGGCACGCGGGGCACCCAGGGTCATCGTGGCGGAACCGGGCATGCGCATCGAGATGGCGCGGCTGCCGCAGGTTCACCGGCGGGCGAATCAAGCTTAGAAGGGCTGCCGGGGTATGCCTCCAGGTAGGGTAGTGGCGCCGTCCGCAGCGGGTTTACCGAACCGTGCGCGGCAGGGATGCCGCGCCCGAGCCTCCAGGGATGGATTTACGGCGTGTCCGG
>JAFIFS010000006.1 GCA_020831895.1 Chromatiales bacterium | reverse complement strand
GTGCGCCGCAGGGATGCGGCGCCCGAGCCTACAGGGACGTATTCACGGCGGGTCTGCGGCAGAGCTTGCGGACGACGCAACTACCGCAGCCTGAATCCAGGAAAGGCACTGCGCTCTAGAACCAGATTGAGAAGAACAGCTGCAGCACGTCCGCATCGAAGCTGTAGAACGGCTCCTCCCCCGGAGCCTCGCTGCCTCGGATATCGCGGAACTCCCGGTAGTCGAAGTAGATCCAGTCGTAGATCAGGCTGACAGAACCGCGCTCGAACACGCTGATCGGCGAGCTGAACAAGTCATAGCTGACCCCGAAACGCACCGAATGACTCCGGAACCTGCTCAGCTCCTTGTCGCGGGCCAGGAAATTCTGCGCCTGCTGGAACGGGAAAAGGTCGCTCCAGAAGGTCGCGCTGTTCTGCGTGTAGTAGCGGTAGTGAACGTCGAACAGCCAGCGCGGGATCGTGCCGTGCGTGTAGCCCACCTGCATCGTGTGCGCCGTGATGCCCCAGTCGTCGTCATACCAGCGGTATTCGCCGTGCACGGCTGCGCGAAACGGCAGATGGTAGCGGCTACGCACCGCCACGGCCGTGCTGGTGCGGCTCTCCGGGAATACCTCGGGCTCGAAGGAAAAGCCACGCGGCGAGGACGGGTCGAGGAAGCGGACCTGCCGGTAAGGGTTGTTCAGGAAGCCCTGGTCGGCAACCACCTCGAACAGCAGCTCGCCGATCAGGTTGCGCGTGAGCACCTGGGAGAGTCCGAGCCGCCAGGCGCGACGGTCGAGGTCCTCGCTGAAATCAGGGTCGGTGCTCCGGCCCACCTCGTCCGATCCGCGGACGTAGCCCAGGCTCACCGTCGTCATGGCGCCAAAGATCTCCTGGCTGACGCCGACACGGAACGAGCGGCCCTTGTAGTCGTTTTCGTCACTCCGGGTGAAACCCAGGCTGAGCAGCGTGCTTCCGCGCAGGTAGTCCACGCCTGCGCTGATCTCGGTGCGCCTCTCCTCGTACGGGCTCGCTGTGGTCACGACATCGATGGACGCTCCGCTGATGTTATCGACATAGTAGTTTCCGGACAGCGAGAAGCTCTGGCCGACCTGCTTGCGAACCAGTATCGACGGGCCGTCGATCGTTACGCCACCACCCGAGTAGTAGTGATAGAGGAAGTCGGCGCGGTCATCAGGCAGCACGGCCGCATGCGCGCCGGTGGCCAGCAGCAGCGCGAGGACAGGAAGCGTGAGGAGCCATGAACGCATGGTCAGTTGCAGCCGCAGCCACCGCCGGACCCGCCGGTGGCGCCTCGCGCTGCCTCACGCGCATCGTAGACGTGGCGGGTAAAGGCAGCGGCCGCCGGATCACGCTCGAAACTCATGATCGGGTCAGCCAGGCGGTCGCGCTCGTAAGGCATCACCCAGGGCTCGATGCCGCTGCATCCGGAGAGCAGCAGGGCGGCTGACACGCACAGTGCGCGCATCATGTCCGCTCCCGGACCAGGCTGCGCACCGCATCCTGGTACTTGGCTTCATCACCCGGACGGTAGCCGTGGAACACGTAGCGCACGGCGCCCTGGCGATCCACCACCACAGTGCTTGGCATCGCCGGCACGTTGTAGAGGCGGCTGACCCTTTCCTCCGGGTCCAGCAGGATGGGAAACGTCACCGGCACATCGCGCAGGAACGCATCGGCGAGCCGACTGTTCTGCTCAACGTTCACGCCGAGCAGCGTGAATCCCATGCGGCCGAAGCGCCGGTAGATCTGGTCCAGGTGCGGCATCTCCTGGCGGCAGGGCGGACACCAGGTGGCCCAGAAGTTGATCATCACCACTTCGCCACGCAGCCCGCTCAGCGTCACCTCGCCCCCGCCGCGCTGCTGGAGCGTGAAGTCAGGTGCCGGCTCACCCACCGGCGTGGCGAAGACCGCCGGCAGCCCAGCCAGCGGCAACACGCCCAGCAGCCCGCAGACGCTGCGCCGGTCAAGCCTGAAGTCACTGTTGCCCATGCTTTCCTCCGCTTCTAGAAGAACCAGCCCAGCCCAAGCACGAACTCGATGTTGTGCACGGTCTTCTCGCGGCCGGTGACGTCGCTCCGGAACACGTGATCCCGGATCATGATGTGGGTGGACAGCCAGTCGGTCAGCAGCACCCGGTAGCCTGCGCCGAAGCTGATGGTGAACTCGCTCTCTCCAGCGAAATCGGTGCTGCCGGCTCCGACCAGCAGGTAGAGTGCGGAATTGAAAGCGCGGTTGCGACCGATGAAGATCTCGCCTGGCAGCAGGTTGTAGCCGAGCGAGAGGTCGTAGTAGCGGTACTTGCGCTCGGAAGGCGTCAGCAGGTCGACGCCGCCGGCCAGAGTCTCCCAGCTGGTCCTGCCTGCCTCGGTCTGCCCGTAGCTCGCCTCGGCGAACAGGCCCTCGGTGATGTGATAGGCAAGCCGCACGCCGTACACCGTGTTGGTACCGAAATCCTCGATGCTCTTGAAGCCGGCGAAACCGCTGAGCTCGAAGTTCTCGGTGTCGATACGCGGCCGGCGGATCTCGCGGCGGTCGACCTCAGGCTCGATGACAGGATCACCCGCACGGGTATCGGCGGTCGTGCCCGTAACCCGGCTGCACCCCGCGACGCTGGCGAGGATCGCCAGGCCGAGCGCCCCCTTCAGAAGAAAAATGCGAACCCGGCTTTCCATTCCTCGACACCCTCGTTCTCGTCACGGCTCGTGAACACCACGTAACCCTTGTACTCGGCGCGCAGCATGAAGCGGCGCGTCAGATGCATGCGCAGCCCGACACCGGCATGCGCAAGCTGGTCTGTCCTGTCGGGCGAACTGACCAGCGTTGCGTCAGGCTCCGTGCGGATCACACCCGTACCCAGCGTGAGGAAGGGCGAGATACGCCACTCCGGCCAGGGCTGGTGCACGATGTTCGCGTTGACCATCCAGCCGCTGGAGAACCGTCCGCTGATGTCCGATGCCCATAGCTCCACAGACAGGTTGCGGGTGAAGTGCCAGGCGGCGTAGCCGGCCAGCACGTCGGCGCCGCCAAAATCCCCGATCATCGCGCCCACTTCCCAGCGTCGCTCCAGGTACTCGCGGCTGCCCGGCTGGTCGATGCGGGCCGGCGTGCCGTCCCTCTCCACGGCCAGCGCCAGCTGCGCGCGGCTGGCCCAGCCCTCGACCCCGCGCTCGTCACGCAGCTTGAACCAGTCCGTGCGCCGCTTGAGCACGCTGACTTCGCCGCCACGTTCCACCACGTGGAACTGCGGAAACCCCCGGCCCGGACCGGTGTGCAGGTCCAGGAACGGCTCGGTGATCACGAGGACATAGTGCTCGCCTCTGGCATGAGCTGGTGTGACGAAGCTGGAGAAAACCAGGGCCGCCAGGAGCAATGTCCTGTACATGCCTATTGCTCCGGCGCGTCAAACGGGTTGTTGAAATACTGCCCGCCGATGTCGATCCACTCGGAGACCAGGCGCAGCTCGGCCGGGCTCAGCCAGCCCTCGTGCGAGCCTCCCGGGGCAAACAGGCTGAAGAACCGTGGCGATGACCTTGCGCCGCCGGTGGACATCGGCGCCGGGATGTTAACGGTGACCAGGATCGGCTCCCCGGTTTCCTCGTCGACCCCGACCTCGACCAGCCGCGTCTGCAGGGCGCCCTCGACGAGTTCGAGCTCGAGCTTGTTGAACAGGAGCTCGCGGTAGGACATGAAATGAAGCGGCTGCTGCGCCGAGGGGCCATCCGTCAAGGTCAGCTGGCCGGCCGGCACCTGCGGCATGCCCATGGCGTCAGTCCGCGTGTGACAGGCTGTGCAGGTGAAGTCGGCCACCACGGTGAACTCATCCTCGGGATCCAGCACCTGCCGCGGCACGCTCCACAGCGGGTGGATGTGTGTCTCGTAGTTGATCACGGTGCGACACTCGGCGGTCCACTGTATCTGGCAGGCCAGCGAGGTTGGCGGCTCGGTCTGCAGATCGGCGTAGCGCCACTCGATCGAGGGATCAGGTGCCCGGCCTGCATCCGGCTCCCAGGTCCAGATATCGTCGTAGACCACGTCCACGCTGGGCGTGATCAACGCACAGTCGGTCGCGCAGCTGATGCGCGCTTTTGCCTCGGCCATGGTCTCGCCGAAATCGGCGAAGAAGGCCGGATTGGTGTTCGGGAACGGCAGACTGGTCGTCTGTGCACCGGGCCAGGCGCTCTCGAACGCGTCCTGCCGGCCATGCGAGAGCCCGCTGCTCGCACTGTGGCAGCCGATGCAACTCAGCATCTCCCCGGGGCGGACCTGCAGCCAGGCCTGGTGGCGGCTGGTGCGCCGCCGGCCGTCGCGGTCCAGCACCGACAGCGCGATCGGCACGTCGGCGGGAACCTTCACCACGACAGAACCGTCCGGCTCGATCGGGGCATAGCCAATGATCTCGCGCATGCCGATGCGCACGCCACCACGGCCGAAGGCCTGGTTGCTGAAGTCACGCACGTCGTCGTCGGGGATGGCGACTCCCTTCTCGATCCGCAGCCAGGCGGACGACCGCTGGCTGAAGTTCCGGCGCGCGGGGTCGGCCAGCACATCGATGCCGGCCGTGATGGTATCGACGCCATTGACGTCATAGACGCTGCGGATGTTGAGCAGGCCGAGCCCCTGCTCCGCAAGCCCGGGGCCGCCCGGGGCCGACATCTGGTCGAGGATGATCGGCGGACGCGGACGCGCCTGGGTCGCGACGATCTCGCTGTAGACGAGGCCTTCCTGCGGCACCAGGACCGGGCGCTTGGTGCCGGAGCTGAAGTCGTAGATCCAGATGCTGTAGAGGGGGGGAGCCGCCGTCACGCCGGGCTCCGCGAGGCGCGCCTCGGTACACGGCTGTATCCGGCCGTCGGGCATGCGCAACCGGCACTGGCTCCAGCTGACGAACATGCGCGAGGTCCCGTCGTAAAGCGGCCAGGCGCCGGCATACTTCCCGCCCGGGGAGATGCTGCCGTCGGTGCGCACATCGTTCAGCGTGGCGGGCTCCTGGGCCGGCCCCTGGAGGATGCCGATGCCCTGGGCCAGCGGCTGGGTGTTCTCCACGTACTGCTCGACATCGACCAGCACGAGGTCTCCGCCAAGATCATCGACCTGGAATGGCTGAAGCAGCGCGATCACGCGCCCGTCCGGCATGGGACGCGGGCGCAGGAACTGCACGGTCGCACCACCCGTCCCCGTTGCATGGCTGTTGCGCCCGTAGAGCAGCTCCAGGGCCGTGCCATCCGGGTTCATGCGGTAGAGACTGATTGCGTTGCGGGGACCGAAGCGGTCCCAGCGGGCGAACACGACCTGGCCGTTGTCCAGCACGGCTGGGTCGCGGTCGTGGCTCATGTTGAACGTGACCTGGCGGATATCGCTGCCGTCGGCGTTCATCACGTGCAGGACGAAAGCTGGCTCCCGCAGGTCCTCGTCCAGCGGGTCGAACTGCGGCTTGCCCTCGTCGAGCAGCATCGCCTTGGTGCGCCGCTGGCGGGTCGAGGTGAAGATGATGCGGCCGTCGGGCAAGTATTGCGGGCTGACATCGTGGCCCAGCTCGGCGGTGATCGGCGAGGCGATCACGCGCCGCAACTCGTCGAGCAGGATGTCGTACTCCCAGATGTTCCAGGTAGGCTGGTCCTCCGGCTGCGCGCCAGGGATGAACGGACCCCGCATCGCGAACAGGATACGGTCGCCCTCAAAGGAGACGCTGAGATCGCGGATGTCGTACTGACCCTGCGTGAGTTCGCCGGTGATGTTGCGTTCCGCTGCGGCTGGCGCAGCCCGGTCGCGCAGGTAGAGATCGGCACCCGGCTGGAAGGTAAGCAGCCGGCGAGCATCAGTCTGAATGACGTTGCCCTGGTTGTTTACCGGGACAGCACGCTTGACGTAGGCAATCGGGATGTCGACGATCACTGGATCCGGGCCCTGCCCGCTGGCGAGACCAACCCCGTCCTCCCCGCCACAGCCGGCCAGGATCCCTCCGGCAAGCAACACCAGCAGCGGGCTTCGGCCACGCCCGCGCAGGCTGCCGCGACAGCTTGCAGTCATACACCCAGTCCCATCCCGACATGACCGGCAACCGGCCGACCGGCCTCGCGGCCCGGAGCACGGCTCCTCGCTTCCGTGCAGCTGCGCCGCGTGGCGCTCGCCCCGTCTTCCTGCCAATCCCCATCGGCCCGAACGGGACGCGAGCTAACCTAATCCACCTGATATCCGCGAACTGTTAACGCAGTCACAGAATCCCCGGGCGCGAAAACCCTAAATGGTCCCCGGCGTGCGATACGCCGCTTTTCGGGATGGGACAAAGTGACGCTTAGCTTGCCAGGACGGTGGGGTACCGTCGCTGCAGGCCATGCCTCGGGCCGGATGGCCACCGCAGGCATCGTGCTGCTGCTGACGACGTTCTTGATGACCGAGGCGATCGCCGGTCCACGAGACCAGGCTCGCCGCATCCATGACAGGCTTGCCGGTGTGCCGCCCAGCCCCGTCGTGCTCGACACGATGGAGGATCTCGTGGCCGGCGGGCAGGCGCTCGATGCAGCCTACCTCGCGATGGAAAACCGGGCGTTCTACGACGTCACGCTGAAGAACTTCGCGGCGCCATGGACCAACCGGGAAGAATCGGTCTTCGTACCCTTGAACGACTACATCGCCACCGTGATCGGCATGGTGCGCGATGACGTACCGTTCAATACGCTGCTTTCGGCTGACATTCTCTATGTCGGCGACCCGTCGCTGGGCCTGCCCGCCTGGTCGATGACCAACAACAATCACTATGCCGCGATGGAAACGCAGGGCGTCAACCTGCGCGATGCGCTGCTTCAGACCACCCAATCGGCAATGACGGACCTGCCCCCGGGCGCACCGGCCGGTGTGATGACGACGCGTGCGGCCGCCGAGGCGTTCTTCATCGCCGGCACCAACCGCGCGATGCTCCGCTTCACGATGATGAGTCACATCTGCCGCGACCTGGAGCAGGTGGCCGACACGAGCCGCTCCCCGGATCGCATCCGCCAGGATGTCTCCCGCAGCCCGGGTGGCGACAGCCGGGTCTTCCTCAACAACTGCGTCAGCTGCCATGCCGGCATGGACCCCCTGTCCCAGGCCTTCGCCTACTACGACTGGGACGAGACCGCAGGGCGCCTCGTCTATTCACCGGGACAGGTGCGGCCCAAGTACTTCCTGAATGAGGACACCTTTCCGTTCGGATTCCGGACGCCCGATGACCGCTGGGACAACTACTGGCGCGAGGGACAGAACGCGCTGCTCGGCTGGGACATGCAGCTGCCGGGAGGCGGCTATGGCGCAGCCTCGCTGGGACAGGAGCTCGGGAACAGTCTCGCATTCGCCCAGTGCCAGGTCGAGAAGGTTTTCCGGGCCGTCTGCCTGCGCCCGCCGGTGGATGCCGCTGATCGCAGCCAGGTCACCGCGATGGTGAACTCGTTCCGGTCGAACAACTTCGTCATGCGGCAGGTCTTCGCCGAGGCCGCCGTCTTCTGCATGGGCGACTGAGATGAAACAGCTGATCACACGGACGTTGAAGCTGCGCGCCCTGGCCATCGCCGGGCTTGCCCTTGCCGTGACCGCCTGCGGCGGCGGTGCGGAGACACAGACCAACCAGCAGGTGACCCCGCCGGTCACGGGCAGCTATACCGGGCCCGCGCCGGCCACCGAGGACACCCAGGCCTTCATGATCAACCTCTGGGAAAACCTGCGCCAGGCCAACCGCTGCGGAACCTGCCACGGGGCCGACAATCAGACGCCCTTCTTTGCCAGGTCCGACGACGTCAACCTCGCCTATCAGGCGATCGGTGGCCTGGTGAACCTCGCCTCCCCAGGCGAATCGGTGCTGGTCACGCGCGTGGCGGGCGGTCACAACTGCTGGCTGACCAGCGACCAGGCCTGCGCCGACATCCTGGCCACCTGGATCGGGAACTGGGCGGGCGGTGAGGCCAGCGGCGGGCGAGAGATCGAGCTCACGGCGCCGCCGCTCAAGCAGGTCGGTGCAAGCCGCATCCTGCCGGGCGACCCGGCCCTGTTTGCCCAGACCGTGTATCCCGTCCTGACCGCCTATTGCGCCACCTGCCACAGCGGCAGCGTGGCCAATGCACAGTCCCCCTTCTTCGCCGATGCCGACCTCGACACCGCCTATGCGGCCTCGTTGAGCCGGCTTGACCTTGACAACCCGCAGCTCTCGCGCTTCGTGGTCAGGCTCGGCAGTGAGTTCCACAACTGCTGGGGTGACTGTGCCAGCAACGCCCAGCAGATGACCTCGGCGATACAGGCAATGGCCAACGACGTGCCGCTGAGCGAAATCGATCCGGCGCTGGTGACCAGCTTCGCGCTGGGCCTGGGTGACGGAATCGTGGCCGCGGGTGGCAACCGGTTCGAGGCCCACCAGATCGCCTTCTGGGAGTTCAAGGAAGGGCAGGGCTCGACGGCCTTCGATACCAGCGGCGTGGAACCGGCCATCAACCTGACGCTGTCAGGCGAAGTCAGCTGGTTCGGGGGCTGGGGCATCGATATCCAGAGCGGCAAGGCCCAGGGCAGCACGGCCGCCAGCCGCAAGCTCTACGACCTGATCCGCGCGACCGGGGAGTACTCGATCGAGGCCTGGGTAGTCCCGGGCAACGTGACGCAGGAGGATGCGCGCATCATCAGCTACTCGGCGGGCCCGCAGGCGCGCAACTTCACGCTTGGCCAGACCCAGTACCAGTACGACTTCGCGAACCGCAGCACCGCCACCAACGCCAACGGCATGCCAGTGCTGTCGACACCCGCGGCGGCCGAGGTGCTGCAGGCGACCTTGCAGCATGTCGTCGTCACCTGGGACCCGGTCAACGGCCGCCGCGTCCATGTCAATGGGCAGCAGGTACAGGTCAATGACGGCTCCGGCGGCGGACTGCTGACCGACTGGGATGACAGCTTCGCGTTCGTGCTCGGCAACGAACCGTCGGGCGACCGCCAGTGGCAGGGCGTGCTGAGGCTGGTGGCCGTCCACAACCGCGCGCTGAACACCCAGCAGATCCAGCAGAACATGGATGCCGGTGTCGGCGAGAAGTTCTTCCTGCTATTCAACGTCAGCGAGCATGTTGGGCTGCCCGACAGCTATATCCTGATGCAGGCAAGCCAGTTCGACAGCTACGCCTACCTTTTCGTGGAGCCCCGTTTCATCAGCCTGGACCCCGACGTGGTGCCGTCCTCGATACCGCTGCGTGGCGTGCGCATTGGCATCAATGGCGCCGTGCCCGCAGTCGGGCAGGCCTTTTCGGCGATAGACACGACGATCGGTTCGGCCGGCTACGATCCCGGCCTGGGGCAGCTGCTCTCCGGACAGGGCGCCGTGATCGGGCTGCAGAACGGACCGGCCAGCGACGAATTCTTCCTGAGCTTCGAGGTGCTGGGCAACAGCAGCAACATCGTGACCACCCCGGCACCGCTGCAGCCACCCGCAGTGGCCGACAGGCCACCGCAGCCGGACATCGGCCTGCGTACCTTCGACCGGATCAACGCGACGATGTCACAGGTGACCGGCATTCCGGCGACGAACAGCGCGGTGGCAGCCACGTTCAACCTGGTGCGCCAGCAGCTGCCGACCATCGATGCGCTCGACACCTTCGTCTCGGCGCATCAGATCGGCGTCACGCAGCTCGCGATCGAGTACTGCAACGTGCTGCTCGAGGATCCGCAGCGGCGGGCCGCGTTCTTCCCCGGCTTCGACTTCGACGCGGCACCGGACACAGCGCTGGCGGGCAGCAGCCGCTGGCTGCTGCTCGACCCGCTGATCGACCGGATGATGGGCGTCGGACTCAATGCGCAGCCGGACTTCTTCGAGGTCCGTGGCGAGCTGAGCTCACTGGTTGACCGGCTGAACAACTGTGGCGGTGCGAGCTGCCCGGTATCACGCACCGTGCAGATCGGCAAGGCCAGCTGCGCGGCGATGCTTGGCAGCGCCCCGATGCTGCTGCACTGAGCTCCATGGCCCACGACAGGATCTTCCGAGGCAGGACACTATGACCAGGCGGAAAAAGACGATCGACTTCAATGCACCGCTGCGCCATCCGGACCATCCTCGTCCGGTCACCCGCCGGCAGTTCATTGCGCAGGGCTTCATGACCGGTGCGGCCACCATCGTCGGCGGCGGCGTGTTCAGCCTGTTCGCCAATCCGAGGGAGGCATTCGCGGCCTTGTCGGGGGACCTCCAGCCGCTGACGCAGAGCTGCGGGATCTCGGTCCAGGGTGCGGGGAAGATCCCCTTCATCTGCTTCGACCTGGCGGGCGGCGCCAACATGGTGGGATCGAACGTACTCGGCGGCCGCCAGGGCGGCCAGCTCGACTTCATCAGCACGCAGGGGTACAGCCGCCAGGGCTTGCCCGGCGACATGATTCCACCCGCGATCAACCCGCTGACGGGCCAGGAATACATCGACGACCGGCTGGGCCTGCGGTTTCATGCCGACAGCGCCTTCATGCGCGGGATCACGGAGCGACTGACCCCCGGCGTCGACGCCTTCGTCAACGGCGCGCTGATCCCGGCCCGCTCCGAGAACGATACCGGGAACAATCCGCACAACCCGATGTATGGCATCAATCGCGCGGGCGCAGACGGCTCACTGCTGACGCTGATCGGCTCACGCCCGACGGACTCCGGCGGCAACTCGCTGGCGCCCGCGGCGATGATCAACCCCGAGGTTCGCCCGACTAAAGTCGACCGCCCCACCGACGTGACCGGGCTGGTGGATACAGGCCAGCTGGTCGGGCTGCTTGGCCAGGAGGATGCCGTCGCGGTGATGGAGTCGATCTACCGGATCAGCGACCGGAAGCTCACGCAGGTCAGCACCGGCCTCAACTCGATCGACCCGAACACGGGGATCACGCGCGACGAGGTGATCAAGGACCTGGTGCGCTGTGGCTACCTGCGCTCGGCCGACATCGCGGACCGCTTTGGTGATCCGTCGACGCTGAATCCCGCCCTGGACCCGGATATCGTCGGGGCGAATGGCATCTTCTCTGCGGAGGAATTCAACGCGGACCCGGAGTTCCGCAAGACGGCCTCGGTGATGAAGCTGGTGATGAACGGCTTTGCCGGTGCCGGCTGCATCACGATGGGCGGCTACGACTACCATGGCGGGCGACGCGCCCTGGGCGAGGTGCGCGACCTGCGCGCGGGACGCTGCATGGGCGCCTGCCTGGAGTATGCGGCGCGCCTGGGCGTGCCGCTGATGCTCTACGTCTTCAGCGATGGTTCGCTCTCGAGCAACGGCGTGATCGACAACTCCGAGCAGGGCCGGGGCAAGGGCGAGTGGACCTCGGACAACCAGTCGACGGCGGCCTCGTTCATCCTGGTCTACAACCCGAACGGGCGCGCACAGCTGCTCGGGGCAACCCCGGAACAGCAGGAAAGGCACCGGCAGATTGGCTGGTTCCGGCCCGATGGCTCGGTCGAGACGGCGTCGAGCCCGGCAGCAAACAATGTGAACCTGCTGGCCGAGATGGTGGTGTTGAACTACATGGCGCTGCATGGCGAGCAGGGTAACTTCACGAACCTGTTCCCGAACCACGGGCTGGGCGGGCCGTCCCTGCGTGACAGCCTGACGGCGTTTGCGCCGATCGTGAACGGGACGATTTCCGGCTAGGAGGGAGTTCGTTCGCGAAGTTCCAGACGTGGCGGCTGCGCCGTCCGTCACCGCTGTCCCGGACACGCGCAACATACAAGCGAATTTATTCGCGAATGAATTCGCTCCCACAGGTCAGTTTCCAGGAACACCGAAGCCCCTGTTGCATGACGGGCGACATGAATTCACGATGCGCCGATGGATGAATCCGCGCTGACAGCCGGCCTGCCCGCCGACATCACTGCCTGCCCTCGTTGCGGAACGGCCCCGCTGGAAAAAGGTGACGAGGACTGGCACTGCCGGGGCTGCGGTACCCGCTGGCCGCTGCTTGACAGGGTTCCGGCGCTCTTCGCCGAACCCGTGGCGACGCTGGACGAGTGGCGCGGGCGCCTGCATGCGCTGCTGGTGCAGCTGGACGCACATCGCCAGCGGCTGGTCGCCGCTCTTGGGGATGAGGGTCTGCCACCGCGCACGCGGCAGCGGCTTGAGCTGCTGGCCGCGGCCAGCGACGATCACCGCGAGCGGCTGGCGGCGCTGCTCGCACCGCTCGGGATGGCCGGACACAGGGCCAGCCATGAGACCCACCTGGCGCTGCGGACCCGGCTGCCCGCCGACCAGGGACTGACCACCTATTACCCGAACATCCACCGCGACTGGGCCTGGGGCGAGGCGGAGAATGCGGCCTCGCTGGAGCTGCTGCTGCCGCTGCTCGGGAACAGGGTCACGGGGCGCGTGCTGGTCCTGGGTGCCGGCGCGGGGCGCCTGGCCTTCGACCTGCACCAGGGCGGCGAGGCCTCGCTGACTGTCGCGCTGGACTTCAACCCGCTGCTGGTGCTGCTGCTGGACCGACTGGCGCGTGGGGAGCAACTGGGCCTCTACGAGTTTCCGCTGGCGCCGCGCAAGCTCGAGGACCATGCCGTGCTGCGCGGCCTGGCAGCCCCAGCGCCTGCACGACCAGGCTTCGTGCCGCTGCTGGCTGATGCACTGCGCCCACCGTTCGCTCCAGGCAGCTTCGACCTCGTCGTCACGCCCTGGGTCATCGACATCCTGCCGGAGACGCCAGCCGTACAGGTGGCCCGGATCAATGCGCTGCTCGGCCCGGGCGGACGGTGGCTGCAGTTCGGCTCACTGCAGTTCTCCTCTGCCGACCCGGTCCAGTGCCCGGGTCTCGAGGAAATGCTCGACCTGGTTCGCCAGGCTGGTTTCGCCGAGCCCGACGTACGCAACCAGGAGATACCCTACATGTGCTCCCCGGCGAGCCGGCACGGGCGGCGCGAGCGGGTCGTCGCCTGGTGCGCGGAGAAGCGGCAGGATGTGCCTGCGCCATCCCGCCACCGCGCCCTGCCCGACTGGCTGGTCACGGGCAGGGATCCGGTGCCGCTGCTTCCGGCCTTCGAGGGCCAGGTCGCCGCGACCCGGATCCACCTGTTCATCATGAGCCTGATCGACGGGCGGCGCTCGCTCAAGGAGATGGCGCAGCTGCTCGAGGCGCAGAAGCTGATGTCCCGGCAGGAAGCCGAACAGTCGATACGCAGCTTCCTGATCCGCATGTTCGAGGATGCGGCGCGGGGATCGAGGCTGGGCTGACGACAAGCCTGCCGGGGGATGTCCTCACCGCTGGGCCGGTATCTCGACCGTGATCGACGTACCTCCAGCAGGGGACCGGCCGATCGCGAGTTCACCCTGGTAGAGGTCGACGATCTCGCGGACCACCGCGAGGCCGATCCCGTGACCGGCGGGCACGCCACTCTGGTCTATGCGCACGCCACGAACCAGCACGCGGTCGCGCTGCGACCCGGGGATGCCGGGACCATCGTCAGCCACGGTGATCCTGAGCAGCCCGGATGGTGAGCGAAGCGCGCTGACCTCCACTTCGCCGCGCGCCCATTTCCACGCGTTGTCCATCAGGTTCCCGAGGAGCTCATAAAGATCCCCTTCCTCGACCAGGCAGGAGAGCCCCGGCGGGATGTCCAGCCTGCTGCGTATGCCGCGCGCGGCGTGAAGGCGGTCGAGACTGGCCGCGATGGATTCAGCCACGGGCGCCAGCGAGACGGCCTGCGGACTCAGCGTGCTCGGACCGGTCGCGGCCGCGCGACGCAGCTGCCAGTCGACGGCCGCCTGCATACGCTCGACCTCCGCCACCAGGCGACCGCGATCCGGTTGCCCGGCCTCGAGCTCCGTTCGGGCAACAGCCAGCGGGGTCTTCAGGCTGTGCGCGAGATCGGCCAGCGAGTTGCGGTAGCGCTGCATGCGGCGCCGCTCCGCCGACA
The DNA here is from genome assembly GCA_020831895.1 of Chromatiales bacterium. Lineage (GTDB taxonomy): Bacteria > Pseudomonadota > Gammaproteobacteria > Steroidobacterales > JAFIFS01. The sequence goes on along the minus strand of JAFIFS010000006.1, from coordinate 21,171 downwards.
GCAGCGCGTTGAGCGCCTGCGTGACACCCGCAAGCTCGCGCGGATAGCGCTCGCCCAGTGCCGGCAGCCGGCCAGCCTGCACTGCGGCAATCTCGCGGCGCATCCGGCGCAGCGGACCAAGTCCGGCGCGCAACGCCAGCCAGAGAGCGCCAAGCAGCAGCAGCATCACGGCGGTGAACCAGCCACTCAGCTGCCGGCGGAAGGTGGCGAGCTGGCGTTCGTAGGGGGCCAGATCCTCGGCAGCGAACACGCTGAATGCCGGTGAAAGGTCCGGGCCGAGCTCCCAGCTGATACCGAGCCCGATAACCAGCGCAGCCTGGCCGTCGGCCAGCACGCGCCGCGCGAAATACTGCCGACCGGCTCCAAGGTCGACACTGGCCCCCAGCGACAGGCCGACTGCCGAGGGGGAGCGCCACAGCAGGCTGCCATCACCGTCGCGGATCTCGGCATAAAGGCCCGAGCCCGGCTGGCGCAGGCGCGGGTCGAGCTGGGACAACGGGATCATGAGCTCGCCCTCCGCATCCGGCATCGCCGCGCCGATCAGCGCGAATACCTGGATCTCCAGCAGGTCCCTTGCAGCCTGTTCCGCGCTGCGCCGGAACACGAAGTCCAGTACTGCTATGGTGACCGCGAAGGTGATTACCATCATTGCAGCACTGATCACCAGCAGCCTGCGGTTGAGGGAACCTGACGGCACCGCTCATTCTTCCCCGGACAGGCGTGCAGGAATCCGGTAGCCCTGGCCGCGCACAGTCTCTATCAGGCCGAGCCGCCGGCGCGGATCGAGCTTGTTGCGCAGGCGCGTGACGAGGACCTCGAGCACATTGCTGTCACGCGCATGGTCCTCGTCGTAGAGCTGCTCGATAAGCTGTGCCTTGCTCAGCACCTGGCCGCGCCGGTGGAGCAGCGCCTCCAGAAGCCGGTACTCGAAAGCCGTCAGCGTCACCGGGTAACCGTCGAGCGTCACCTGGCGTGCAGGCATGTCGAGGGCCACCGGACCGACGCGGAGCTCCGGACGCGCGCTGCCCGCGGCCCGGCGCAACAGCGCATGGAGGCGGGCCACGAGCTCGTCAAGGTTGAAGGGCTTGACGACATAGTCGTCAGCTCCGGCGTTCAGCCCAGCGACCTTGTCCTGCCAGTGCTCGCGGGCAGTCAGCACCAGCACGGGCATGCTGAAGCCCTGTGCACGCAGGCTGCAGAGCAGTTCCAGCCCGGAGCGGTCAGGCAGGCCCAGATCGATGATCGCCAGCTGTACGGCGAACTCGCGTGCGTAGTATTCACCCTCGCGCGCATTGGCCGCCTCGTCGACGGTGAAGCCGCGCTCACGCAGCTCGCGGGACAGCGTCTGGCGCAGCGCGCGGTCATCCTCGACGACAAGCAGGCGCATACGGCTACTCGATCCGCCCGGTCGCGGCATCGACGCGAAACGTGCGCACGCGCCCGTCGGGGCGCAGCACCCGCACCTCGTGCACGAGGCGTCCGTCCACCGTGCGCCGGCTCCTGGAATCCACGACCCGCCCGGCACCCTGCGCGCGCACCAGCGCCACCGCCTCGTCCAGCGTCAGCGCCCCGCCGGCTGCCGGCAGCGTCGTGGCCGGCAGAGCTGCAAGCAACAGGAGCAGCAGCGCCGTCGCTGCCCTTCTCGATCCCGGCCAGAGCTTCATCCGGTGCATTTTCAGGGGCTCCCGACCAGTGTCAACGACGTCGACCTCAGGACCAGCATGAGGCGGCCCGCTGAATCCTGGCTGAACAGGCGCCACTACGGGATGGCCCGTGAGGCCGGGATTGCCTAAGCTTTGCCGCAGCGACATGAGGACGTGAACGATGCGTATACTGAAGAACCTCTTCGAAAACAACCGAGAATGGGCGCGGCAGATGACGGCGCGGGACCCGGATTTCTTCAGCCGGCTTGCGCAGCAGCAGGCCCCGGAGTTCCTCTGGATCGGCTGCGCGGACAGCCGCGTGCCGGCCAACGAGATTGTCGGGCTGCTGCCCGGTGAGCTGTTCGTCCACCGCAACGTCGGGAATGTCGTCGTCCATGCCGACCTGAACTGCCTCTCGGTGATCCAGTATGCCGTCGAGGTGCTCAAGGTCCGCCACATCATCGTCTGCGGCCACTATGGCTGTGGCGGTATCCGCGCGGCCATGACGCGTGCCCGCCACGGGCTCGTCGATAACTGGCTGCGACATGTGCAGGACGTGGCGCTGAAGCACAGCGGATGCCTGGAGGGGCTTGGCGAGCAGGCGCAGATCGACCGCCTGTGCGAGCTCAACGTGATCGAGCAGCTGAACAACGTCTGCCAGACGACGGTCGTCCAGGACGCCTGGGCGCGCGGTCAGCCACTGACGGTGCATGGCTGGATCTACCGGATCAGCGACGGGCTGCTGCGGGATCTCTCGCTGGCCGCCGACAGCCTGGCAGAGTTCGAGCGCTGCTGCGCTGAAGCGGTCGCCCAGCGCAGGCTCGACTGAACCGCACAGGTCCTTCCGCCGCCCATTTGCGGCAGTTGCGCAGGATTAGTCAGGCGAAGCCAAAAAATACTTACATAACATCCTGATTTTTGTTAAGTTGAACCCTCAAAGTCATCGATTCGGCCCGGCATCGCCTCAACCGTCAGTAGTCCCACGGGCAGCCTGGGTCTCAGGAGGACACATGAAAAAGATTCTTGGGGCAGCCTGTCTTGCAATGCTGACCACCAGCCATGCCGCTGTGGCTGATGCGCTCGACCGCCGGGTCGAGGCAGCGACAGAAGTCCTGCAGCAGATGGAGCGCATGCCGGAAACGGCCATCCCGCCCGCACTGCTCAACCGGGCCTACGCGGTGGCGGTCATCCCGAACGTGGTCAAGGGCGCCTTTTTCATCGGAGGCAGCCACGGGGAAGGCCTGCTGGTGGTCCGGCGGCCGGATGGGACCTGGAGCAACCCGACCTTCATACGGCTGAGCCAGGCCAGCTTCGGCTGGCAGTTCGGCGGCCAGGCCTCGGACATCGTGCTGGTGTTCAAGAGCCGCAAGGGGGTCGATGACATCGCGAGCGGCAGGCTGACGCTGGGGGGCAGCGCCTCGGTCGCGGCGGGCCCGGTCGGTCGTACGACGGCTGCTGGCACCGACGGCAGCTTCAGGTCCGAGATCTACTCCTATTCGCGAAGCCGCGGCTTCTTTGCCGGGGTCTCGCTCGAGGGTGGCGTGCTGCAGATGGACGAGCGAGCCAACCAGCGCTTCTACGGCGTGGCCGATGCGGCCAGGATCCTCGAGGACGACTCGCTATCCGCGCGCAGCAGCACGCGCCAGTTCATCCAGGCGCTGAGCGCCGCTGCGCCGGCCCTGCGCTGGCAGCCGGCGGACGACGGGTCGACCCGCAGCGCCACGCGAAACGAAGGCGCCAGCCGCAGCTTCCCGATCAACGAACCGCAGGCACCGGCACCCGAAACGGTGTTCTGAAGCAAGGCGTTCCTCCGCATTGCGGCCCGCTACCAGATGGTTCGGGCCGCTTTTTTTGGCTACCATCGCCGCTCGATGGAGAAGATCTGCCACCCCCACAACCTGAGTCACCCGCGGGAGCCGGGTGAGGCCTGCTATGGCGTGCGGGTGCGCATGCCGGCTGGCGATACCTTTCGCAAGCTGCTTGGCGAGGACTGGGAAAAGGTCCACTGGTTCCACAGCGCGGCGGAGCGTGACCGGGCGCTGGAGCGCATCAGGCTGCGCCATCCCTATTACCGCATTGGCGATAACCCCAGCGTCATCGTGGAGCCGATAGAGCGCGGGACCGACATCCCGACATGACGATACGCCTGGCCGTGGTGCCGGGCGGCGCCCTCATTGCTCTGGCGGCCCTCGCCGAGGCGGGCGCCGGCCCGGGTGCCGAGGAAATCATTGTCACCGCCCAGCGGCGCGCACAGCCTGCGCTGACGCTGATCGGCAATGCCACGCGCATCGACCAGCAGGCTATCGGCATGACCGGTCCACGCCACCCGTTCGAGATCGGGATCCAGGCGCCTGGCACCTGGATCAGCCGCGGCACGCAGCAGGAACACCTGACCGCGATCCGCTCGCCGGTGCTGACAGGGCCCGGTGCCTGCGGCTCGTTCCTGATGCTGGAGGACGGGATACCGATCCGGCCCGTAGGCTTCTGCAACGTGAACCAGCTGTTCGAGGTGCCGGTGGACCAGGCCCGGGCGATCGAGGTGCTGCGCGGTCCGGCCAACGCGCTGTACGGCGCCAACGGACTGCACGGGACGCTGAACTTCCTGCTGCCTGTCCCCGGCAGTTCGCCGGGTCTCACGCTCACCGGGGAGCTGGGGCCTTACGGCTACCGGCGCGGCCGCGTACTGGCTGATGGCGACCTGGCTGGACGGCCAGCGATCGGTGGACTGACCGTCGAGCGCGATGGCGATTTCCGGGATGATGCGGGTTACAACCAGTGGCGCGGCTTCCTGCGCTGGCAGCAGGCCCTGCCGCGCGGCGCCGTCGAAGTCACCGCGAGCGGCAGCTGGCTCGACCAGGAAACCGCCGGGTTCATCACGGGCCTGGACGCCTACCGTGACCGGGAGCGGCGGCGGGCCAACCCCAACCCCGAATCCTTCCGCAAGGCCGACAGCCAGCGCCTTGCCTTGCGCTGGCTTCCGCCGCCGGGTGACTCACTCTCAGGCCTGGACCTGCGCCTGTACCTGCGCCGCTCCGAGATGGACTTCCTGCAGCACTTCCTGCCCGGCCAGCCGCGCGAGGAGAACGGGCAGCTCAGCGGGGGCGTGCTGCTGGGCTGGCAGGCGCCATGGCGCGACGGCAGCCTGTCGACGGGCCTCGACATCGAGATCGCCAGTGGCTGGCTGCGCCAGGTGCAAGCCCAACCGATCACCGAAGGCAGCGACTTCCTGCGCGAGACCCGCCCGGCCGGGCGGCACTATGACTTCGAGGTCACGAGCTGGCTGGCTGCGCCTTACGCGCAGATCGAGTTGCCGCTGTCGCCGCGCTGGATCCTGCAGGCGGGACTGCGGCTCGAGTACCTGCTCTACGACTATGACAACCAGATGCTTGACGGCAACACGCGCGATGACGGCACGCCCTGTGGCTTCGGCGGCTGCCTCTACAACCGCCCGGCCGACCGGCGCGACAGTTTCATCGAGGTGGCCCCCAACATTGGGCTGCTCTGGCGCATCGACGCGCGGACCTCGGGCTGGGTCAGCCTGACGCGCGGTTTCCGGCCGCCCCAGGCTACGGAGCTCTACCGGCTGCAGTCCGGCCAGCGGGTTGCGGATCTCGACTCGGAGTCGCTCGACAGCCTCGAGCTGGGACTGCGCCACCAAGCCGAGCGGCTGCGCCTGGAGGCGGTAGCGTTCGCGATGGACAAGCGCGATTACATCCTGCGCGATGCGGAGGGCTTCAATGTCAGCGACGGACGCAGCCGTCACCATGGCATCGAGCTCTCGGGCAACTGGCTGCTGCCGGGTGGACTCTACGCCGCAGCTGCCGGGACCTGGGCACGACAGGTCTACCGCTTCGACCGGGCTGCCGGCCAGGGGGAGGTGATCACGCGCGGCAACGACATCGATACGGCACCCCGAACGCTGGGCAGCGTGCGGCTTGGGCACGCCGGCGCCTCCCATCAGGCAGAACTCGAGTGGGTGCACATCGGTGGCTATTACCTGGATGCGGCAAACACCGCGCGTTACCCGGGCCATGACCTGCTTAACCTGCGGCTTGCGGTCGATCTCAACCGTCAACTGCGGCTCGTCACCCGGATCAACAACCTGACCGACAGGCTGGTCGCCGACCGCGCCGACCTTGCGTTCGGACAGTTCCGCTACTTCCCCGGACGCGAACGCGAGATCCTCGTCGAACTGAGCTGGCGCCTGCCCCCGCACAACCTTTAGCCAGGGGCATGGTTGACGCCCGGACTCGGGACGGGACAAGCTGTGCATGCTGCCGGGAAGCCGGCTTCTGTTTCACACGCTGAATCCTTAGGAGTTTTTCATGCGCCTGAAATCCCTGCTCGCTGCGACTGCTGCCGTCATGGTCATGGGCAGTGCCCATGCCGGCGGCCACGAGAATCCGAATGCCTGGGTCATGAACGCTCCCACGGACGAGGAGCGCTTCGAGCTGATCCAGGGACAGTTCGGCGGTTACGCCCGGGCCATGTGGGAGATCGGCCACCGCTTCAGGGGCATGCGGGGCGCCTTGCGCAACGGCAATTTCGAGCTTGCCCAGTATCACCTCGAGGAAATGGAGGAAGCTCTGGACGACGGCAACCAGCGTCGTCCGCGCCGCGCAGCCAACTCGGAGCGCTTTTTCCCCGCATCGCTCTGGAAAGAGGTCGACGAGGCCTTCGGTTCCGGCGATGCAGACAAGGCCTGGGCTGCGTTCGACCGGGTACGCAATGCCTGCATGGGGTGTCATGTGGCCGAGAACGTCGAGTTCATGAATCGCCAGCCCATGTTCGAGGACAGGGGACAGCGTCGCCAGGGCCGTCCGGGTCGCGAGTGAGCAGCGTTGCTGTACGGGTCCCGCGCGCGTGAACTGGCGCCGGCTGGCAGCGGGTCTGGTGCTTGCGGTCGCGCTGACCCCAGGCAGCCAGGCCCGCGAGCTGGCCGCTGACCCTGACCGGTTCAGCGAGGCGGAGCTGGTCACGGTCGGCGTCGCGCCCGGAACGGGTGTGCCCGTGGCCTTGCTGCGCACGCTGGACAGCCGCGAGCTGGTGCCGATCTTCATCGGCCCGTTCGAGGCCAGGGCCATCCTGATGGCACTGCAGGGGATCGAAACACCCCGGCCGATGACCCATGACCTGATAGGCAACCTGCTGGACGCAACTGGCGCCCAGGTCAGTCGGCTGCTCATTGACGAACTCTCGGGCGGCACCTTCTTCGGCATGCTCGAGATCAGCGTGGAGGGCGAGTCCGAACCGCGGCTGGTCGACACGCGTCCGAGTGATGGCCTTGCGGTGGCGATTCGCGCCGGCGCGCGCATCATGGTCGCTCCCAGGGTCGTGGCTGAGGCTGGTGGACAACCTTGGGAAGGGATTCCCGGCGAGCAGGTGGTGCGCGTGCTTGGCATCACCGTCGTGGAGGCCACCGCGGAGTTGCGTGCGGCGCTGGGCCTCCCGGATCAGGGCGGTGTGCTGGTCAGCCAGGTCGAGGGCCGGTCGGCCGCAGCCGGAATCAAGGCGGGCAGCCTGCTGCTCGCCGTCAACGACGAGCCTGTCGATGACCCCCTCGACCTGCTCGAGCTGTCCGGGGACAGCGCAGACGGGGAGCCGCTGCGCCTGCGGCTGTGGCAGGACGGCGCGGAGCGCGCGATCGAGATCACGCCAACGGCCCCGGCCGGGAGCGAGCGGGAGCTGCGCATCTGACCTCCCCCGCTTCTGCGAGGCTCTTTCGGGAACGAATGCGCGCCTAACCGGGGGCTGACAGAAGCGCCCGCTCGCCCTCGCAGCGCGCGCGTTCGGCGGCCTGACGCAAAGCGTCCCAGCCGAGGTGGCGCGCTGCGACCGCCAGCGCAGGCTCCAGCGCCGCGGCACCGAGATCGGGCGAGAGGCCGGCCATGCAGCGCCGGAACAGCACATCGTCGAGATGCATCGCAGCCTCATGCTGCAGGGCAAACAACACCTCGGCCCCGACAGCATGGCTGTGAGGACAGATGGGCAGGGCCAGAGCCGGGTCCTCCTCGATCAGCGCAGCAACGCCCGGGGCCCGGCTACCATACACCTCCCAGAGATGCCGGCCACTCGCGGCAGACAGCGCCGGCCAGCGCGCTGCCAGTTCCCCGAGCACGGCGCTCCGCTCACCTGCCCCAGGCAGCGGCGTCCCGCCAGTCGTGCCGGAAAGCTGCCCAAGGCCCAGCTGCCGGCAGACGCGATCCACCGCCTGCTCGGCCAGGCTGCGATAGGTGGTGATCTTGCCGCCGATCACGGAGTACAGGCCACGCACGAGCGGCGCATGGTGACGCAGCTGGTGCCGGCGCGTGATGCTTCCAGTGAAACGCCGGCCCTGGCGCGGCAGCGGACGCAGGCCCGCATAGCGATAGAGCACGCTGGCCGGCGACAGTCCGGCCTTTGGGAAGATCCCGGCAAGCTCACGCAGCAGGTAGTCGGACTCCTCCGCGGCCGGACGCACCCGGGCGGGGTCAGTGTCGTCGCGGATGTCGGTCGTACCGACGAGGAACAGACCGTTCCACGGCAGCACGAAGAACGGCCGGCCGTCACTGCGCGCCTCGAGGTAACAACCCGCCTGCGGCGCACCCGGAAAGCGGGCCAGCACGATGTGCGTCCCGCGAGTCGGCCCCATCAGCCGCGCCGGCGGTCGCGGCAGGCTGTGCAGCAGCCGGTCGACCCATGGGCCCGACGCATTGATGACAGACCGTGCGGCAAGCTCGCGGCGCCGCCCGCCCTCTTCCTCTAGTTCCACCCCGCAAACCTTGCGGCCATAGAGCAGCAGGCGCGAGACGCGCGTGTGCGTCAGGACCGTGGCACCGGCCTCGCGCGCGGCCAGAGCATTCTCAACCACGAGACGCTCGACGAAGGGCACCTGGCCATCGTGGTAGAGCGCCGCCCCGAGCAACCCGTCGGTCGCAAGTCCCGGCGCATGGGTCAGCGCCTCCTCGCGTGAAAGACGCTGGTAGCCGGGCACGGAACGGCCAGTGGCCAGCATGTCATACACCCAGAGTCCGAAGCTGATCTTCGAAAGACCCCGGCGACTGTCCCGGTAGACGGGAATCAGCAGCGGCAACGGGCGAACCAGGTGAGGCGCATTGCGGAACAGCAGCTCGCGCTCGCGCAGCGACTCGTGCACGAGGCCGAGCTCCCCGTACTCGAGATACCGCAGCCCTCCATGGATCAGCCGGCTCGACCAGCGTGTCGTCGCCGAACACAGGTCATCCTGCTCCACCAGGGCCGTGGAAAGTCCGCGCAGCGCGGCATCACGCGCGATCCCGGCACCGTTGATGCCACCGCCGATCACCAGCAGGTCAAGGGGGCGGGTCACGGCGGCGTGTGGTTCCTGGGTTTTGTTTGTGCGCTGCTGGTGAGCGCTGTCCGGCAGGGGTTTCCCGGACACGCCGTGAATACGTCCCTGTAGGCTCGGGCGGCGTGTCCGGGGCAGCGCCACCGCGACAGTGCACACTACCAACGGCGAACGAACCGGTGAGCACCTCTCAGGGCCGAGTCTGGCCGGCGCCGTGGACCAGGTACTTGTAGCTCGTCAGCTGCTCGGCGCCGACCGGACCACGGGCGTGGATGCGGCCCGTTGCGATGCCGATCTCGGCACCCATGCCGAACTCACCGCCGTCGGCAAACTGCGTCGAAGCGTTGTGCAGCAGGATCGCGCTGTCGAGGTCGTGGAAGAAGCGCTGCACCGCTGCCGGGTCCTCGGCCAGGATGCTCTCCGTGTGCCCGGAGCCGTAGCGGTTGATGTGCGCGATCGCCTCGTCCACGCCCTCGACCACCCGGACCGACAGGATTGCCTCGAGATACTCCGTCGACCAGTCTGCCTCGCTCGCGGCCAGCACATGCGGGTCGAAGTCGCGCATCGCCGCATCACCGCGCAGCTCGCAGCCCGCACCCCGCAGGGCATCGGCAATAGCCGGCCAGTGCGTAGCCAGCGCAGCCCGGTCGATGAGCAGCGTCTCTGCAGCGCCACAGATCCCGGTGCGGCGCATCTTCGCGTTCAGCACGACGTCGCGCGCCATCGACACGTCCGAGGAGGCATGCACGTAGACATGGCACAGCCCCTCGAGATGGCCGATCACCGGGACGCGGGCATCGGCCTGCACGCGGGCGATCAGGCTCTTGCCGCCGCGGGGAACGATGACGTCGACGTACTGGCTCATCTCGCGCAGCAGGTAACCCACCGCCTCCCGGTCCGTCGTCGGCACCATCTGGATCGCCGTGCCGGGCAGTCCCGCGCGCGCGAGCCCCTCGACCAGGCAGGCGTGTATCGCCCGGCTGGAGTGAAAGCTCTCCGAACCCCCGCGCAGGATCACTGCGTTGCCGCTCTTGAGACACAGCGCGCCCGCATCGGCGGTCACGTTGGGACGGCTCTCGTAGATGATGCCGATCACGCCCAGCGGCACACGCACACGCTGGATACGCAGCCCGTTGGGGCGTGTCCACTCGGCCAGCACGCTGCCGACCGGGTCATCCAGCGCGGCAATCTCGCCGATTCCGCGTACGATCGCGGCCACCCGCTGCTCATCGAGGCGCAGCCGGTCCAGCAGCGCCGCAGACAGGCCACGGTTCCCGGCGGCGGCCAGGTCGCGCCGGTTGGCCTCGAGGATCGCCGGCATCGCGGCCTCGATCGCCTCCGCTGCGGCGGCCAGCGCCGAGTTCTTGCGCTCGGGGCTTGCAAGCGCGAGCGCGTGGGCGGCAGCGCGGGCCTCGCGACCCAGCGCCTGCATGGTGCCGGCGATGTCCTCGCCGCCGGCCGCGGGTGCGTTGGCAGTGCTCATGGGTTGATTATCGCCGACCCGGGCCGGTCAGGCATCCGGTTCAGGACTGACCAGCAGCGCCAGGTTGTCGCGGTGGATCATCTCGTCCGGGCCCCGGTAGCCCAGCAGGGCCTCCAGTGCCTCGCTGCGCTGACCGATCGCGAGCCGGGCCTCGTCGCTGCCATAGGCCACGAGGCCATGCGCCAGGCAGGTCCCGCCCGGGCCACAGACCAGTACCGGGTCACCTCGCTGGAACTCTCCTTCGACCGCGCGCACGCCGACCGCGAGCAGGCTGCGCCCAGCCTTCAGGGCCGAGGCCGCCCCGGCGTCAATCTGCAGCGTCCCGCGGGGCACCAGGGAGCCCGCAATCCACTGCTTGCGAGCCGCGCGCGGCGAGCGGGTCGGCAGAAACCAGGTGCAGGGCCCGTCGTCCTCGATCGCTGCCAGCGGGTGCAGCCGCCGGCCGCTGGCGATCACGGTCGAGCAACCGGCGTTCATGCAGATCCGCGCGGCGACCAGCTTCGTCACCATGCCGCCGGACCCGAACTCGGTGCTGGAGGCGCCGGCCAAAGCCTCGATCTCGGGCGTCAGCCGAGTGACCTCCGGGATCAGCCGAGCCCCGGCCTGACGGCTGGGGTCAGCGTCGTAGAGACCATCGACATCGGACAGCAGCACGAGGCAGTCGGCACTGATCATCTCGGCGACGCGGGCGCCGAGGCGATCGTTATCGCCGTAGCGGATCTCCTGGGTGGCCACGGTGTCGTTCTCGTTGATCACCGGTATCACGCCCAGCCGGAGCAGTGTCGTCAGCGTGTTGCGCGCATTCAGGTAGCGCCGACGGTTCTCCGTGTCGTCGAGGGTCAGCAGCACCTGGGCGATCTTCTGGCCACGTGCCTCGAGCAGGTCCTGCCAGGCATGCGCCAGCAGGATCTGGCCGGCAGCCGCAGCGGCCTGGTGCTCCTCCAGGCGGCGCTGGTCACGGCCCAGGCCCAGGTAGCGCCGTCCCAGCGCGATCGCCCCCGAGGACACGACCAGCACCTGCTGGCCACGCGCGCGCATGCGGGCGAGTTCGTCCGTCACGCTGGCCAGCCAGTCGCGATTCAGCCGGCCGGTCGCGGCATCCACCAGCAGCGAGGAACCGATCTTGATGACGACGCATGAAGCCGAGGCGAGCCGGTCACGGCGCGCGCTGCTCGCGACAACGCTCATGGCCGGCGCCGGTCTACAGTACCGAGCTCAGCACCGGCGTGCCGCGCGCCACCGCAAGCGGTCCGCTGCGCACGACGGCGAGTATCTCGGCCAGCTGGTCCACGCGGTTTATGAAGCTGTCGATGCGCTGCGCGGCGCCGGTCAGCTCCATCGTGAAGCTGGTCCGGCTGTCGTCGAGCACGCGCGCGCCCTCCGACCGCACCAGCTCCTTCAGCTGTTCCAGCCCGGCGTCCTCGACCCGGACCTTGATCAGCAGCAGCTCGCGCTCGATGTGGTCGCCCAGCGTCATGTCGACGAGGTTCACGACGTCCACCAGCTTCAGAAGCTGCTTGTTGATCTGGCTGATCACCTGGTCGGAACCGATCGTCACCAGCGTCAGCCGCGAGACCTGAGGGTCCTCGGTCGGGGCCACGTTGAGCGACTCGATGTTGTACCCGCGGGTCGAGAACAGCGCGGCAACCCGGCTGAGGGCACCGGCCTCGTTCTGCAGCAGAATGGAAATGATATGACGCATGCGCGGTGGCTGGCGGAGGGTGGCCGGCAATCATCGCGCCAAAGGCCATCTATTGCAATGCGCCGGTAATTGTCCGAGACTCTGCAGAGCATGCGCACGCCAGGGACCGGCGCGCGCTCTACACTGCCGGCACAGATTATGACCATCCGCACCCAGGCTGTTCCCGCTTCGCCACATCCGCTGGCCGGCAAACGCATGACCGGCGCCGAGATGGTTGTCCAGGTCCTGGCCGACGAAGGCGTCGAGACGCTGTTCGGCTACAGCGGCGGCGCCATCCTCCCGACCTACGACGCGGTGTTCCGCTACAACGACGAGCACAAGGACGCCGACGGCCGCCAGCCCATGCCGCTGATCGTCCCGGCAAACGAGCAGGGCGCCGGATTCATGGCGGCGGGCTATGCCCGCGCCAGCGGCAAGGTCGGCGTGCTGATGGTGACATCCGGGCCCGGCGCAACGAATACGGTGACGCCAATCCGCGACTGCATGGCCGACTCGGTACCTGTCGTTGCGATCTGCGGCCAGGTGCCCACGAATGCGATTGGCACCGACGCGTTCCAGGAAGCCCCGGTCTCGGCCATCATGGGTTCGGTCGCCAAGCACGTGTTCCTGGTGACCGACCCCAAGAAGCTCGAGGCGACGATGCGCACGGCCTTCGAGATCGCTCGCACCGGGCGTCCCGGCCCGGTCGTCGTCGACATCCCGAAGGATGTCCAGAACTGGATCGGCACGTTCCATGGCAGTGGACTGCTGCCGATCCACAGCTACCAGCAGCGTATGTCGATGGTCGAGCGCAACGAGCTGTCGGCCAGCGCCGCCAAGAGTTTCTTCGAGTTGCTGCGGCAGTCGGAACGCCCCCTGATCTATGCCGGTGGCGGCGTGATCAGCGGCAATGCAGCCAGCGCGCTGCGCCGCTTCGCCGCGCGTTTCCGTATCCCGGTCACGACGACGCTGATGGGCATCGGCGCCGTCGACACCACCAGCGACCTGTCGCTAAGGATGCTGGGCATGCACGGGGCGGCTTTCGCCAACTACGCGGTCGAGGACTGCGACCTGCTGATCGCGGTGGGTGCCCGTTTCGATGACCGCGTGGCCGCGGTCCCGGACCGCTTCGCGCCCAACGCGCGCAAGGTCGCACACTTCGATGTGGACCCGTGCGAGATCGGCAAGGTCAAGGCAGTGGACTGGTACCACGTCGGCGTGCTGTCACGCGACCTGGAGACGCTGCGCCAGTTCGGTGAGCGCCACGCAGCCGACCTTGCCTTCCTGCCCTGGCAGGGGGAGATCGCGGCGCTCAAGCGTGACCATGGCATGAACTATGACCGGGAGAGCGAGCTGATCCAGCCCAACTACGTGATCGAGGAGATCAACCGCCTGACAAAGGGCGAAGCGATCATCACGACCGGGGTGGGCCAGCACCAGATGTGGGCTGCGCAGTACTTCGACTTCCGTGAACCGAGGCTGTGGCTGACCTCGGGCAGCATGGGCACGATGGGGTTCGGCCTGCCGGCCGCGATCGGCGCCCAGTTCGCCGAGCCGGACCGCCTCGTGCTGGACGTGGATGGCGATGCCAGCATCCGGATGAATCTCGGTGAGCTCGAGACGGTGACGACCTACAACCTGCCGATCAAGGTGCTGGTGCTGAACAACTTCGGCGACGGCATGGTCAAGCAGTGGCAGAAGCTGTACTACAAGGGCAGACTCGCAGCCAGCGACAAGTCACTGCACCGCAAGGACTTCGTCCGCGCCGCACAGGCCGACGGCTTCGAGTTCGCGCGACGCCTGGACCGCAAGGCCGACGTGCCGAAAGTGGTCGCGGAATTCATCAACTACCCGGGCCCGGCCTTCCTCGAGGTCATCATCGACCCGGAGGCCTGCGTCTACCCGATGGTCGGGCCGGGCATGGCCTACGACCAGATGATCACGGGCGACTTCATCCGCCAGCGCGGCGACGGACCCAGCGACCCGGGCGCGGCGGACGGGAACTCGATGTTCTGAGAGCGCCCCTTTTTGGGGTTGGTAGTGGGCGCTGTCCGCAGCGGGTTTCCCGGACACGCCGCGGACAGCACTCTGCCAGCGTAAAGGCGCCGATTCCTGCCTGGGGTAGCGGGATCAACACACCGTTTCCTCTGCCTTGAAGCGCCCACTACAGGCGCCAAAATCGCGACTGAAGCCGCTCCTACAGTGCGCTTCGCAGCGCCTTGCGGGCGGACTCGTAGCCGTAGTCGATCAGCTCGCGGGCGCGGTGGAACTCGTAGAAGAGGCACAGGTTGCGCGGCATCTCGATCAGCACGTCGGGCTGGTACGCGGCCAGCTTCAGGCGGGTGATCTGGGACTGCATCAGGTCCATCGAGCCCGTCATCAGGTCGACGAAATCCATCTCGCCCTTGCCATCCTCCCCGCCCTCCGGAATCAGCCTGCTGACGAATTGCCCGATGGCCGAGCGCTGCTCGCGCAAACGATCGAGCAGCCCGCCGTCGGGCCCTTCCCCCTTTTCGGCAGCCCCGGCCTTGCGCAGGGGTGCCTCCCGGCTGTCGCGCCCGCCCAGGCTGACGACGACGAGCAGGTCGCTGCTGTCGTTCATGGCCGGCGCAATCGGCAAAGGGTTCACCAGCCCACCGTCAACCAGCACGCGGCTGCCATCCCGGACCGGAGCGAAGATGCCAGGAATCGCGATCGAGGCGCGGATGGCATGGAACAGCGCACCCCGGTTGAACCAGATTTCGCGCTGGTCGGCAATACAGGCCGCCACCGCAGTGTAGCCGATCGGCAGCGACTCGATGCGATGTTCGCCAATCAGCTCCTCGAGCACCTTGATGATCCGCTCGCCCTTGAACAGCGAGGCGCGGCTGAAGGAGAAGTCCAGCAGCCGGAAGACGTCACGCTGCTCCAGTGCCCGGACCCACTCCTCGTAGGTATCCAGCTTGCCGGCCGCATGGATCCCGCCGACCAGGGCGCCCATGGAACAGCCGGAAATGTAGCCGATCTCGAAGCCCTGCTCCTCGAGGCAGCGGATCACGCCGATATGGGCAAGACCGCGCGCGCCGCCGGAGCCCAGGACCAGGGAGACGCGACGCTGCTTGCCCATCGCATGCGCCTCAGGCGGCCGGCGGCCCGCGGCGCTTCTTCCAGAGCTCGTGCACGAATCCGGCGACGATCAGCAGTACGCCCAGGCCGGCGATCCATGGCAGCATCCACTCGATCCGCCGCATCAGCGCGACGCCGATCCAGATCAGCACGGTGACCACGAGGATCAGCATGCCGGCATAGATCACGCGGTTGTTGGGCATCTTCAGCGCTCCCCGACGGCGCTGGCGGCTGGTCCTGCTGCCGCCAGGGACTCGTCCAGCATGGCGATGTCGCGCGCACGGCCGCGCTGGATCAGCAGCGCCTTGCGGCGCAGGAAGCGCAGCAGTCCGGACGGACCCATACGCGAGGCACCGAGACCCGAGAGGCGGAACGCGTTTTTCTCCGCGTCGAACACCTCGGTGGTCAGGGCCCCATCGTTGATGCTGATCGCACCCGCCTCCATCCTCAGCGCGATCTCCTGCGCCAGCGACTCATCGCCGATGACAGCGGCGGAGAGCCCGTAGTCGGAATCGTTGGCAAGCGCCACAGCCTCGTCCAGGTCGCGGTAAGGCATCACCGGGATCACCGGGCCGAAAGTTTCCTCGCGCATGAGCAGCATCGTGTGATTCACTCCGGTCACGACCGTAGGCAGCAACCAAAGCCCCCCGCCGTGCGACTCGATCTGGCCACCGTGGCGGATGACGGCACCACGCTCGACCGCATCGCGCAGGTGGCTGGCGATGATCTCCGCCTGTGGCGCGAAAATCAGCGGGCCGACATGCCCCTGGTGCATGTCAGGCCAGTTCAGCCGCACCTGTGCGGCCTGCCGCAGCAGCGCCTCGACAAAGGCATCGTGCTCCTGCTCGGGCACGTAGACCCGCTCCAGGGACTGGCAGGCCTGGCCCGTGCCCTGCACGGATGCACGGAGCACGATGGAGGCTGCCTGCTCCGGGTCGGCACCCGGCAGCACGATCGCCGGGTCCTTGCCACCCAGCTCGAGGAAGGACGGGATGAAGCGCTGGGCACAGTGCTCGCCCACGCTGCGCCCGGTGCGCACGCTGCCCGTGAAGCAGACCGCATCGACCTGATCCAGCAGCGCAGCCCCGCTGGCGCCATCGCCAGCGAACACGTGGAACACGCCGGCGAGCTCCGGGAAACGTGCGATGCTGTCCATCAGCGGCGCGACGAAGCGTGGGGTGACCTCGCTGGGCTTGACCATCACTGCAGCACCAGCCAGCAACGCCGGGATTGCATCGAGCGTCGACAGCAGGAACGGGAAGTTCCATGGACTGATCACGCCAACCAGCGGGTACGGCACCAGCTGGCTGCGGATGAAGACACCCGGGGTCACCGAGTCACGACCCGGGCTGTCGGCCAGCAGCTGACGGCCCAGAGCCGAGTAGCCGGCCACCATGCCCCCCAGCGCATTGACCTCGCTGCGTGCGAGCAGGAAGCGCCCGGTGTCGGTCGAAAGCGCGTCGAGCAGCGGCTCGGGCCGCGCCAGCAGGGCAGCAGACCAGTCGCGTAAAACGCTGGCGCGGTGCTCGATACCGGCCCGGGACCAGGCTTTCTGGGCAGAACGCAGCCGACCGGCCGTTGCGGCCAGGGAAGCAGCGCCAGGCGCCTGTATCTCGTAATCGTCCGCACCCGTGCGCGGGTTGCGGACTGCCAGCCTGCGGTAATTCTCGTTCACTGTGCGTACCGCTCCTCCATGACTCTCTTGAAAAACGTCCAGCTGGTCTCGTTGGGCCGGTCATCGTCAAGCGGCGGAGGTGAGCTGTAGTCGGGAAACCGCTCAGCGATCACGCGCTTCATCACGTCCGACATGTCCTCGTACCGGTCGAGCTTGCGCCCGGCCGTGTGAAAATAAAGGATGCCTACCCGGTCGCCCATCTTCATCCAGGGCAGCCAGCCACTGACCCGGACCCAGCCGATCCGCACCTCGGCAGTCCGTGTGCGCCGGGACGTCAGGTTGTCCATGTCACCAAAGAAATTGAACATCTCGGTCGCGTGATAGACCCCGCCCACCGCCTCCTGGAAGTCGCCTCCGAGCGGGTTGCGGTAGAAAAGCGGCACCGTGCTCGTCAGCCACCAGTGGTTGCCGACAATATTCAGGCGTTGTTCTACCGGACGGCCATCCCGGCCGACGGACGAGAAGCTGAAATTTACCGGATCGTTCGTGATATGCAGCACCTCGACCGTCTCCCCGGTCCAGGGGTTCTCCCAGGCATCCAGCACCTCGCCGGTGACCGGGTCCTTGTATAGCAGCACTTCGCGACTCACCATGCGAAAGTCGTTCGGCCCGCGGGGCTCGGCCGCCGGGCCACACTGGCGGATGTTCATGCCCTCGACGAGGAACAGCAGCCGGTCGGGTTCTCCTGGGACACGGCTCCACATTTCCCCGTTCCACCAGTACGTGACCGGCCTGCCATCCTCCTCGGCGCACTGGATGCGGCGCATCGCCTGCAGCTGGCCCTCGGGAGTGCTCATGTCCAGCCCCTGGGCGCTGCCGGTGCCCAGCAGCAGGCCGGCAGCCAGCGCTGCAGCCGGCATCGGAAACAGGGACAGGATCATGCGCATCGGACACTCCTGAAGAGGCCGCCACGGACAGGCGGCGGTCCGGGCCGCAGGTTACGACAGCTCAGCTTAGCAGCGGGCCTGAGAAACGCAAAACGACGCAAAGCGGCGCCAATGCCGGCACTTGCACTGGTGGGCACTTGACCTAAGATGCATGGAGTCGTCGGTACAGGGGAGAGAGCATCATGAACCGCAACCGGATTATCCCGAGCAGCGTGGTCCGCCTCCAGCGGCGGCACAGGCAGGGCAGTGTCGCTGCCGCCTGTACCACGGCCCTGCTGCTGGCCTCGCCCGCGCAAGCCCAGCGGGTAGTCGAGGAGATCATCGTCACGGCGCAGCTGCGCGAGCAGTCACTGCAGGACGTCCCGCTGGCAATCGCCGCGTTTGACCAGCGCGCGCTGAGCCGGGCCGGTGTCCGCGACCTGCGCGACCTGACCCAGCTCTCGCCCAGCCTGGTGCTGACCAGCACCCAGTCCGAAAGCGCCGGCACGACGGCACGGATCCGCGGCATAGGCACGACCGGCGACAACCTGGGCCTGGAGTCCTCGGTCGCCGTCTTCGTCGACGGTGTCTACCGAAACCGCAACAACGTCGCGCTGACCGACCTCGGGGCGATCGAGCGCGTCGAGGTGCTGCGCGGGCCGCAGGGCACGACTTTCGGCAAGAACGCTTCCGCCGGAACGATCCAGATCATCACGCAGCGCCCGGATGCCGAGCAGTTCAGCGGCTATATCCAGGGAGAGCTCGGCAACTTTTCGCACTCGCGCTTCTCCGGCGGCCTGACCGGGCCGATCCTGGGTGAGCAGCTTGCGTTCCGGATCGATGCCAGCGTGACCCAGCGTGACGGCTTCGTCGAGGATATTGCCTCGGGCACCCGCTACAACGATCGCGACCGCTACCTGGTGCGCGGCCAGCTGACCAGCCAGATCACGCCGGATCTCGACCTTCGCCTGATCGCCGACTACGCCAGCCGGGACGAAAGCTGCTGCGCCGCAGTCACGCTGATAGACGGCACGGCCGCGCTGCTGATCCCGCAGGCCGGAGGCACGCTGATCAGCCCGGCACGGCCGTTCGGACGGCAGATGACTGCCAATGCCGAGCGCGGCTACGACCAGGTCGTGGACGAAGTCGGCATCTCGGCCGAGCTCAACTGGGACCTCGGCTTCGGGACACTGACCTCGATCACCGCCTGGCGCGACTGGGAGCTCGAGCGCTCGCAGGATATAGACTTCACCGATGCCGACATCCTCTATCGGAGCCGGGGCAGCAACGACCAGCGCTTCAAGACCATCAGCCAGGAGCTGCGACTGGCCGGCGACCTCGGCCCGGTGCAGTGGCTGGCCGGCTTCATCTATATCGACGAACAGCTGACCTACCGCGACGCGATCCGGGGCGGGGCAGGGTTCCAGTCCTACTTCGACGCGCTGGCGCAGACACCGGGCGCGCTCCTGCTGCTGACCGGCGGCGTTCCGTTCCAGGCCGGAGATGGCGTCAGCCAGGACGTGTTCCGCCAGGACGCCGACAGCTGGGCGCTGTTCACGCACAATATCTGGAGCATCACCGACCGCCTCGATCTCACAGTGGGCCTGCGCTTCACCGAGGAGACGAAGAAGCTGAACGCGGTGGCCAGCGCAAACAACCCGGCCTGCCAGGCGGGGGCAGCCAACGTCGGCAACGTGCCGGCACCGCTGCAGCCCCTGCTCGGGCTGGTCTGCCTGCCGCTGATCAACCCGTTCGTCGATGGCGCGTATGACGGGCGGCGCAAGGACAGCGAGCTCACCGGCACCGTCAACCTTTCCTACCGGCTGACCGAAGACTGGCTGGGCTATGTCTCCTACAGCCGTGGCTACAAGGCCGGCGGCTTCAACCTCGACCGCGGCGGCCTGGCGAACCCGCTGCTTGGACTGACTCCGTCGGCAAGCGACCTCGAGTTTGACCCGGAAACCGTCGACTCCTACGAGATCGGCCTCAAGGGCGGGTTCTGGGACAACCTGCTGCAGCTCAACCTGGCGGTCTTCTACGCGGAGTTCAAGGATTTCCAGCTCAACACCTTCGATGGCACCAACTTCATCGTCTCCAACGTCGACAAGGTCGAGAGCCAGGGTGTCGAACTCGAGTTCCAGCTGAACCCGGGTGAAGGCTTCAGCCTGCGTGGCGGTGCCGCATACACCGATGCCCGCTATGCCAGCGGACTTGCAGCACCCAACCAGAACCTGTCAGGGCGCCGGATCACCAACGCACCGTACTGGACCGTCACGGGCGCGGCGGGCTACGAGCGGATGCTGGGTGTCGGCCTGCGCGGCTTCGTCAACGTGGACTACCGCTTCAACGGACGCATGAACACGGGTTCCGACCTCGCGCCGGAGAAAATCCAGCCCTCCTACAGCATCTGGAACGGACGCATTGGCCTGGGCCCGGACAGCGATCGCTGGGTGTTCGAGATCTGGGCGCGAAACCTGTTCGACAAGGACTACCGCCAGGTCGTGATCGACGCGCCGCTGCAGGCGCAGCCGTTCACGCCGCAGTCCACCTTTGCCGCCTTCCTCGGCGACCCGCGCACCTACGGCGCGAGCCTGCGCATCAACTTCTGATTCTGATGCCTGTGCAGGGCGGGGCCGTGTGGCCCCGCCCTGCACGCTCAGGCCTCGGCCATCAGCCGGTCGACCTTGGCCGCGCAGATGAAGTCGTTCTCCGTCAGGCCATCCACCGCGTGTGTCGACCAGCGCACGACGCAGCGCCGGTAGCTCACTTCGAGGTCCGGGTGGTGCGCCTCGACGTGGGCGATCCAGGCGACGGCATTGACGAAGGCCATCGTCCGGTAGTACCCGGTGAACTCGCAGTTCCGTTCCAGCGCCTTGCCGTCGGCGCTGATCCGCCAGTCTCCGTGCAATGCGGACTTGAGCCTCTGCGCCTCATCGGCGGAAAGCGGCGGCACTCCGCCCTCGCAAGGCTTGCAGCGACGGCTGCCCAGCTCCTCTGCTGATGTCATGCTGAATACCTCCTGCAATCGAGCCCTTACTGTAGGAGCGGATTCATCCGCGATTCAAGCCTGTGTGGGAGCGGATGCATCCGCGATCCATCCGCCCCTCAAACTTCAGGAAACCAGGATTCGCGACTGAAGTCGCTCCCACAACAAGCCGAGCTCCCCCTGTGGGAGCGACTTCAGTCGCGAACAGGCCCCGATAACCCCCAACAGGGAAGGATTCTCGGATGAATCCGCTCCCACAGCTTAGGGCAGGCGCCCGCAGCCCGGATGTCTGTTAGCATCCGCAGCCACCTGGAAGAGCGCTGTCCGGCAGCTGTTAGCCGGACGTTGCGCCGCAGGTAGGCGGCGCCCGAGCCTCCAGGGATGGATTCACGGCGTGTCCGGCCAACAGGTGCCGGACAGTGCCAC
>JAFIFS010000100.1 GCA_020831895.1 Chromatiales bacterium | reverse complement strand
CGGCGAACTTCTTCGACCTCGGGGGCCACTCGCTGCTGGCGACGCGGCTGATCGCGCGGCTGCGCGAGCGCCTGGGTATCGAGCTGCCTCTGATCGCCTTCTTCGAACAGCCCACCATCAGGGGACTGGCACGACAGGTCGAGCAGGGCGCCAGCACCGCCTCGTCCCTGCAGCCGCCGCCGATCAGCGCGCGTGCGCGAGTTGCCCGCCGGCAGGCCGAGACCTGATGAACACCGCGCCGGAACCCGGGATCGTCGACGAGTTTCCGCTGTCCTTCGCGCAGCAGCGGCTGTGGTTCCTCGAACAGCTCGAGGATACGGGCGCGGCCTACCATGTCCGCCTGCCGTTGCGGCTGACGGGCCCGCTCGATGTCGGACGCCTGCAGCAGGCGCTGGACGCGCTGGCTGCACGCCACGAGATACTGCGCACGAGCATCGTCGTGCGCGATGGCCAGCCAGCGCAGCGTATTGCACCGACGGTGCGCGTGCCGCTGGAACAGCTCGATGCCGAGAGTGCGGCCAGCAGCATCCGCGAGTTGGCCGGGAAGCTGGTCGCACGGCCCTTCGACCTCGGCCGCGCGCCACTGCTGCGCGCAAGCCTGGTCCGCGAGGGACCGGAGTCCCATGTGCTGCTGCTCGTGATGCACCACGTGATCGCCGATGCCTGGTCGTCCGGAGTGCTGTTCCGGGACCTGGCCGCGCTGTACGAGGGCAGGGACCTGCCCGCGCTCGAGCTGCAGTATGCGGACTACGCGCTGTGGCAGCGCGAGTGGCTTGCCGGGCCGGCACTCGATGCGCAGCTTGACTGGTGGCGCCGACACCTGGACGGCGCGCCCGAGCTGATCACGCTGCCGCTGGACCGGCCGCGGCCGGTGCGCCAGACTTTCCGTGGCAGCCGCATCGCCCGTGCGCTGCCGCCGCAGCTCGCCACGCGACTGCGCGGCCTGGCCGCGCGCGCGCAGGTCTCGCAGTTCATGCTGCTGCTGGCTGCGTTCAAGGTGCTGCTGATGCGTTTCGGCGCCGGCACCGACATTGTCGTCGGTACGCCTGTTGCCGGGCGGCGACGCACCGAGCTCGAGCAACAGGTCGGCCTGTACGCGAACACGCTGGCGCTGCGCACCGACCTCTCCGGCGAACCGGACTTCATGGCCTTGCTCGGGCGCGTGCGCAGTACCGTGCTGCAGGCCTTCGATCACCAGGACCTGCCGTTCGAGAAGCTGGTCGAGGCGCTGCGCCCGGTGCGCAGTCTCGCGCACTCGCCAGTGTTCCAGGTGATGTTCATCCAGCAGAACACGCCATGGGAGGCCGCGCCGATGCGCGAGCTGCGGGTCGAGCCGGCCGAGCTGGCGCCGACCGGCAGCACCAAGTTCGACCTGACGGTGTCGGCCAGCGAGTACCTTGGCGAGTACTGGCTCGCCTTCGAATACAACACGGACCTGTTCGAGGCGACGACGATCGACCGGCTCGCCGCGACCTTCGAGCAGCTGCTGGCGCTGCTGGCGGAACGGCCGGACAAGCCGGTGAGCCGGCTGCCGCTGCTGCCCGCGGCCGAACGCCAGCGCCTGCTGCATGACTGGAACGCGACCGCGCGCGAGCCCGGTGCCGGCGATCACCTGCTCGCGCAGTTCGAGCGACGCCTGGCGCAGGCGCCCGCAGCGATCGCGGTCGAGTGTGCGGGCGAGCGCTGGAGCTGCGAGGCGGTCGACCAGCGGGCACGCGCCCTGGCATCCGCGCTGCATGCGGCCGGCACGCACCCGGGCGACGTGGTCGGTGTGCTGCTGGCCCGCGGGCCGGCGATGGTATCGACGCTGCTCGCGATCGCGCACTGCCGCGCGGCCTGGCTGCCCCTGGACCCGGAACTGCCACCCGCTCGCCTGCACTGGATGATCGAGGACAGCGGCGCACGCATCCTGGTCAGCGATTGCGCGCTGGATGACCCGCTCGTGCCGGCGGGCATCACGGTGATCGGGCCGCAGGCCGGCGAGGCCGGGACGCAGGCATCGGCAGGGCCGGTGAACCCGCGCGACCCCGCCTACCTGATCTACACCTCGGGCTCGACCGGCAGACCGAAGGGGGTTCGTGTCGCGCATGGTGCGCTGGCGAACTTTCTCGCCGCCATGCGTGAGCGCCCGGGATTCGCGGCGGGCGAGCGCCTGCTGGCGGTCACGACCTTGTCTTTCGATATCGCGCTGCTCGAGCTCCTGCTGCCAATGGTCGCCGGCGGCACTGCCGTGATCGCAGTACGTGATGACATACGCGATCCGCGACGCCTGGCCGCCTTGATCGATACCGCGGCCATCGACGTGCTGCAGGCCACGCCATCGGCCTGGCGCGCGCTGCTCGCCAGCGGCTGGCAGGGGCGGGCGAGCCTGCGGATGTTCTGCGGCGGCGAGGCGCTGGCGCCGGACCTGGCCGCGGTACTGCTCCCGAGTGGCGCAGCGCTCTGGAACCTGTATGGCCCCACCGAGACGACGATCTGGTCGACCGTCTCGCGCGTGACCGATGCAAGGCGGCCGGTAACGGTGGGCCGTCCGATCGCCAACACCCGCTGCTACGTGCTGGATGCGCACGGTGGGCTGGTTCCGGTGGGCGTGGTGGGCGAGCTGTGGATCGGTGGTTCCGGCGTGGCGCTGGGCTACGCGGGCCGGGAGGACCTGACGGCGGAGCGCTTCGTCGCGGATCCGTACGCGGAAGAGCCGGGTGCGCGCATGTACCGGACGGGTGACCGTGCGCGCTGGCGGTCGGACGGGGAGCTGGAACTGCTGGGCCGTGTCGACGACCAGGTGAAGCTGCGG
>JAFIFS010000091.1 GCA_020831895.1 Chromatiales bacterium | reverse complement strand
CAAAGCATGTATATCGCTCTCCATCAGCTCGCCAAGGGCCTCATAAATGAGCCGGTGCTTGGCGAGGCGGGACAGTCCTTTGAACTTGTCTGAGGTTATGCGCACATGAAAATGGCCGCGCCCGTCGCGGGCGCCTGGATGGCCCTTGTGCTTATGGCTCTCGTCGATGACTTCGCAGAGGGTGGGTGAGAGGGCCTCGATCAGGCGCTCCCGGATCAGGCTGACGCGTTCGCTGGTCATGGCAGCACCTGGAGGAATGGCTTGACGCTGACGCGGGCCCAGGCGCCTGCGGCCAGGTAGGGGTCTTCGGAGGCCCAGCGTTCGGCTTCCTCGAGGCTGGGGAATTCGGCAACGATCAGGCTTCCCGTGAAGCCCGCGGTGCCGGGGTCCGCTGCATCCAGGGCCGGGTGTGGGCCGGCGATCACAAGCCTGCCTTCATCGAGCAGCTCCCGAACACGTGCGAGGTGTGCACTCCGGTTCTGCGCGCGTAGCTCGAGGCTTTCGGCCGTATCTTCGCCAGAAATCGCATAAAGCATCAGGACTGCTCCCCGGGCTCCTCTTTGTCAGGTCCCAGACGGTTATTGAGCCATATGGCCTGGATTACCACGAACACCAATGTCATGCCCATGAGGCCGAAGAGCTTGAAGTTCACCCAGAATGCCTCGGAAAACATGTAGGCAACGACGATGTTGGCGATACCCGAAACCATGAAGAACACCACCCACATCATGTTCAGCTGGACCCAGTCGCGCCGCTGAAGCTGGAATTGTTCGCTGGCCAGCGACTCCATCAGCCGCTGGACGATCGTTCGTTCTCCGATAAACTGGCTGCCGAGGAATACAAGCCCGAAAACCCAGTTCAGCACGGTCGGCTTCCATTTGAAGATCAGGTCGTTGTCCAGCAGCAGGCTACCGCCACCCAGTACGACGACCAGCCCGGCGGACGCGAGCAGCAGGCGATTCACGGTGCCTTTCAGTAGCCAGGTCACGCCGGCCTGGATGACCACAGCGACCATGATCACCAGCACGGCGGTGTTGAAATCGGCAAGCCAGTAGGCCGCGACGAAAGCCACTACGGGCAGGAAGTCAATCAGTATCTGCATGTGTGCTCCAGTGCGCCGATGATACTGAAAATCCCTTAACCCCGTGGAGCTGTGGCCGCAGGCTACAATACATCCATGACTCAGCGATTCCAGATCCACCCGGTCAACCCGCAGCAGCGGCTGATCAGCCAGGCGGTACGGCTCATTCGTGAGGACGGGCTCGTTGTCTACCCGACCGACTCCTGTTACGCGTTCGGATGCAGCCTCGACAGTCGCGATGCCGTGCAGCGCATCATCCGTATCAGGCAGACAGGCAAGGACCATAACTTCACGCTCGTCTGCAGGGATCTCGCCGAGATTGCCAGTTATGCAAAGGTGACCAACTGGGCCTACCGCCTGATCAGGGCGCACACTCCGGGTCCCTACACGTTCATACTGCCTGCAACCCGCGAGGTTCCGCGCCGGCTGCAGAACCCGAAGAAGCACACCATCGGTATCCGCGTGCCCGACCATCCGGTGCCTCTGGCTATGGCGCAGGAGCTGGCGCAGCCGCTGATGAGCTCGACGCTGCTGTTGCCGGGGCTCGAATACCCGATCAGCGACCCCGAGGAGATCTATGATCTTCTCGCCGGACGCATAGACCTGCTTGTCGAAAGCGGCAACTGCGGGCTGGAACCTTCGACGGTGGTCGACCTCACGGGTGACTTCCCTGTGGTGCTCCGCGAGGGACGTGGCCCGGTCGAGAGCATCGCCTGAACAGCCCGGGAGGGGCGCACGCATGGATGCCCAGGTGCAGAATTTTGTCCAGATCCTCGCGGTCGCGCTGATACCGGGATTGTTCGCTATCACCGTTCATGAGGTTGCCCATGGCTGGATGGCGCGCCAGCTGGGAGACAGGACTGCGGAGATGATGGGTCGCCTGACCCTGAATCCGGCCCGCCACATAGACCCGCTTGGCACCATACTCGTGCCGGTGGCGATGGTCTGGTTTACCGGCTTCATATTTGGCTGGGCAAAACCGGTCCCGGTCAGCCCCCGCAATCTGCGTGATCCGAGGACGGGCATGATGCTGGTCGCCGTCGCCGGGCCGGCAGCCAACATCCTGATGGCGCTGGGCTGGGCGATAGTGCTGGGTGCTGCGCAGGCGATGGGCGGCGGCCTTGGGTCTGCGGCTTCGTTCATCGTCAACATGTCTATTTTTGGTATATTTATCAATCTACTACTAGCAGTTTTCAACCTGATTCCTCTGCCGCCGCTCGACGGTGGCCGCATCCTGCGCGAGCTGGTCCCGCCGGCGCTGGGGCGCCGGCTGGATTCGGTGGAACCTTACGGGCTTATAATCATCGTGCTGCTGCTGTGGCTGGGCGCGCTGGCGCCGGTACTGGCCATAGTCAGGTATCTTGCAAGCTTCCTGATGTGATGTAGGGCTGGGCCGGTCACCCAAATGAACGAGTCAGACGAGGCGCCGACGGCGGAACACCGGCTTCAGGTCGTCCATTCGGCTGATGGCCCGCGCCCGCCGCTGCTGGGCCCGGACGCCACGCATGGCAAGCCGGCCCAGGGTGAGATGCCGTTCGCTCTGGTCGCTGGAGAACCCGTCACCGAGCTGCCGCAGGATCTCTATATCCCGCCTTACGCGCTCGAGGTGTTCCTGGAGGCCTTCGAGGGCCCGCTGGACCTGCTGCTCTACCTGATACGCCGGCAGAACCTCGACATCCTCGACATCCCCATCGCGGAGATCACCCGGCAGTACGTGCAGTACATCGAGGTGATGAAGGAACTGCAGCTGGAACTCGCCGGGGAGTACCTGGTGATGGCGGCGATGCTGGCCGAAATCAAGTCACGGATGCTGCTGCCGAAGCCGGAGACTGCCGAGGAAGAGGAGGCGGACCCGCGGGCGGAACTGGTGCGCCGGCTTCAGGAATACGAGCGTTACAAGCAGGCTGCCGAGAGGCTGGACGAGTTGCCGCAGCTGGAGCGCGACCACTACCAGCTTTCAGCCGAGATGGCCGAAAGACCTGTTGTGACGCGTCTGCCGGACGTGACCTTGCGTGAGCTGCTAATGGCCTTCCGGGATGTCCTCCATCGGGCCGAGCTGCTTGCCCACCACCATATCCGGCGCGAACCCCTGTCTGTCAGGCAGCGCATGTCGGAAGTGCTGGTGCGGCTGCAGGATGGCGGATTCCATGAGTTTCGCAGTCTTTTTGACCCGCGGGAGGGGCGCACCGGGGTCACCGTGACCTTCCTGTCGATGCTGGAACTGCTGAAGGAAACACTGATCGAGCTGGTCCAGGCGGAAGCCTATGCGCCGATCTATGTCCGGGCAGCTTCCGGCGGCGGGCCGACCGGGGCGGAGCTGCTGCCCGATTCCGAGTACAACTGACCAGGCAAGAATGGATACACAGCAACTCAAGTACGTTCTGGAAGCAGCGCTGCTGGCGGCTGGAAAGCCACTGGATATCGGTCAGCTGAGAGCCCTTTTCGGCGAGGACAACCCGCCGGAGCGTGAGGAAATCCGTGAGGCGCTGGCGGCTCTGGAGGCCGATTACGCCGAGCGCGAGATCATGCTGAAGGAGGTTGCGAGCGGATTTCGTATCCAGGCCCGGCCGAGCGTCGCAGTCTGGCTGCGCAAGCTCTGGGAAGAGCGGCCGCCGCGGTATTCCCGGGCGCTGATGGAGACACTGGCGATCATTGCCTATCGCCAGCCGGTCACGCGGGGTGACGTCGAAAATATCCGCGGCGTCGGTGTCACGACCAACATCATGCGGACCCTTCTGGACCGGTGCTGGGTGCGCGTGGTCGGCTACCGGGACGTGCCGGGCAAACCTGCCATGTATGGCACTACGCGGGACTTTCTCGACTACTTCGGCCTGCAGCGGCTCGATGACCTGCCGCCGCTGGCGGATCTTCGCGACCTCGAGTACCTGGATCAGCAGCTGCAGCTGCAGGCCCCGGGCGAGGGTGACGACAGTGCCGACGGCGAGGCGGAACAGCCTCGTTTTCCGGAAGACACGGTGCCACGGGACGATGCGGGCACGGTTGCGACCGGGGACGAAGAAGGCGCTGCCGCAGGCGACGAGGCAGAGGGAGCGGAAGAACCGCTGGGCAACGTGATCCCGCTGAAAGCGCGCTGAGCCGCCCGGTGCCCGAGCGTGTGCAGAAGCTCCTGGCAGCCAGCGGAGTCGGGTCCCGGCGCCAGGTCGAGCAATGGATCTCAGAGGGCCGCGTGCTGATCAACGGGTCGCCGGCGGTCCCGGGCCAGAAGATCACCGGGCGGGAAGTCGTCGTCGTTGATGGACAGCGCGTGTCCCTGGCGGCGGCTCAGTCACGCCCGGTGGCCTGCATCATCTACCACAAGCCGGTGGGAGAGGTCTGTACCCGGAGCGACCCGGAGGGCCGGCCGACGATCTTCGAGCGCCTGCCGGAGCCGCCCGCCGGTCGCTGGGTGTCAGTAGGGCGCCTGGATGTCATGACCAGCGGGTTGCTCTTGCTGACAGCCGATGGCGAGCTGGCAAACCGTCTCATGCATCCTTCCGGTGGTTTCGTTCGCGAGTATGCTGTCAGGGTCGATGGCCAGCCAGACGAAGCCACGCTGGGCCACCTGCGTTCGGGGATCGATCTCGACGACGGGCCTGGCCGCTTCGACACCATCGGGCCGGCCCGCGGTGAGGGGCGCAACACCTGGTTCAATGTCACGGTGCGCGAGGGCCGCAACCGCCTGGTACGCCGGCTCTGGGAAGCCGCCGGGTTTCCGGTCAGCCGTCTGGTGCGGGTCCGTTTCGGGGGGCTGCGCCTGCCGCCTGACCTGCGCCCCGGTCAGTCCGTGGAGCTCACCGGCCAGCCGTTGCGCCAGCTTTACCGATCTGCCGGGTTGGGAGAACCTGGCGAGCTGCGCCGACGCCCGGTTCCGCGGATGCCCGGCAACCGGCGCTGAGTCCTTACTGGCAGTCCAGGCTGGCGCCGTTGATGCCGCGGCTGTCCGGCCCGATCAGGAACAGGTAGGGCCCCATCAGTGAGTCGGGATCCGGCAGGGTTGCCGGATCCTCGGCCGGATAGGCCTTGTTGCGCATGGGAGTCCGCGTTCTGCCCGGATTCAGGCAGTTCACCCGCAGTGTCCCCTGGCCATCCGCCTCATCGGCCAGCGTCTGCACCAGGTTTTCCACGCCGGCCTTCGACGCGGCATAAGCGCCCCAGAACGCGCGCCCCCGGCGTCCTACACCGCTTCCCGTGAAGACAACGGAGGCGTCCGGCGATGCCTGCAGCTGGGTATACAGCACCTGGGTCAGTACGAAGGGCACGGTAAGGTTCACATGCATCACCCGGTGCCAGAGGTCCACCGGGTGATGCTCTATCGGCATCAGCCCGCCCAGCAGGCCGGCGTTATGCAGCAGTCCGTCCAGGCGACCATACTGGCTGGCCAGCTGGTCGCGGAGGTCGAAATAGGCCGGCGCCTGCGCTTTTTCCAGGTCGATCAGCGCGAGCGCCGGCGCTGGATGTCCGGCGGCGAGTATCTCGTCATTAAGGGTCTCGAGCTTGCGCCGGTTGCGACCATGCAGAATCACCGTGGCACCGTGTGCGGCGAAGCTGAGGGCGGCTGCGCGCCCGAGTCCCCCAGTGGCGCCGGTGACCAGGATGACGCGGTCGTTCAGCAGGTCGGGCCGCGGCTGGTAGGCCCGCAGCGTGGCGATATCGGGCACGGTGCTCAAGCAGGTTTCTCCTGGTCTTCGCCGCCTTCCGGCGACTGCTCTTTGGATGCTGAACCGCTCTCGGCGGCAGCGGTTGTGCGCGGCCGGGTCTCCACGGGCGTCGGGGAGGCCACTGCCTGGTTGCTCCGGATTCCGAGCTCGACAAGCTTGCGTGCGCCTGGCAGAACCATGCGCTCGAAGGACCCGACCGCCTGGTTGTATGAGCCGACGCTGCTGTCGAGCTGGCGTCCCAGCTTGCCGAGGTGGTTGCTGAAGGTCGCCATACGGTTGTAGAGGTCCTCTCCGAGTTCACGGATTCTCTGCGCATTCTCGGCCAGCACCAGCTGGCGCCAGCCGTGTGCGACTGTGGTCAGCAGCGCCATCAGGCTGCCCGGCGTCGCAAGCACCACCCGCTGGTTCATCGCTGCCTCGATCAGCCCCGGCTGCTGGTCGAGCGCCGCGGACAGAAACTGGTCGCCAGGCACGAACAGGATCACCATCTCGGGGCTGCTGTCGAAGGCGGCCCAGTAGGCCTTGGCGGCCAGCTCGCGCACCCGCTGCTGCAGGTTGCGCGCATGACGCTGCAGGGCCTGCTGGCGCGCCTCCTCATCCGGGGCCTCCAGTGCAGCCAGATAGGCGTCCAGGGGTGTCTTGACGTCGATCACGAGGACGCCGCCACCCGGGAGCCGGACCAGCATGTCGGGCCGTTGGCTGCCATCCGCCGTGGAGACCTGCTCGTTGAAATCGCAGTGCTCGACCATTCCGGCCATCTCGGCAATCCGCCTCAGCGTCATCTCGCCCCAGCGGCCACGCACCTCGGGCCGGCGCAGGGCAGTGACCAGGTTTCGGGTCTCCGCCTGCAGCGCCTGCTGCGAAGACTGCACGCCCTCCAGCTGGGCGCGGATGCTCCCGAAGGCGGCATGGCGGGCCTTTTCGAGCTCTTCCAGCTGCTGGCTGGTGCGGCTGAGCGCATCACGTATCGGCTGGACCAGCGAGGCGACGGCCTGTTCGCGCTCGGTCAGGCTGGCCTGGGCTCTCGCCTGGTGTACGCCCAGGTGTTCTGTCGCGAGCTTCAGGAAAGTCGCGCTGTTGCGCTCGAGAGACTCGCTGGCCAGCCTTCCGGTGGCTGCGGCAAGCCGTTGCTCCACGTCGCTGACGAGCTGCGTGCGGTCCGCAAGCTGTTCGCGCGCCGCGGCCAGCTGTGCCTCCAGTCGCGCCCGTTGGCTGGCGGCAGTCAGCCAGGCGATCAAGCCACCAAGGGCCATGCCGGCGACCAGGGCCAGGCCGGCAGCAAGCAGCGTGATGTTGTCCAGCGCCGGCATGGCCGTCAGCGCAGGGCGCGCAGCAGATCGAGAGGCTGGTCGATGACCAGGTCTGCGCCCCAGGCTGCGAGATCCTCGCCGGCCGCGATGTAGCCGTAGCGCGCCAGCACGGTGCGCATCCCTGCTGCCCGGCCTGCAACGATGTCACGCTCGGCATCGCCCACGTAGAGGGCCTGTTCAGCCACGCCGCTGGCCAGCGCAAGGCCGTGCAGGAGTGGCGCAGGGTGAGGCTTGCGTTCGCTCAGTGTGTCTCCGCTGACCATGCAGGCCGCGCGCCCCTCGAGGCCGAAGGAGGCCAGCAGTGGTTCCGTCAGTGCTGCAGGCTTGTTCGTGACGACTCCCCAGCGGATGCCCTCGCTGTCGAGGACATCAAGCAGCCGGGACATGCCCGGAAAGAACACTGTCTCGTGCGTCAGACGGCTTGCGTACAGTTCGAGAAAGCGTATGCGCAGTTTCTCATGCTGTTCGGGGCCTGCCGCCGGAAAGCCCACCCTCAGGAGGCCGGCGGCGCCGTTGGAAACCTGTACCCGCCCGGCAGCGTAGGGCAGTGCCTCGAGCCCGTGTTCGGCGCGCAGCCAGTTCAGGGTCGCAACCATGTCCGGGGCGGTGTCGAGCAGCGTACCGTCCAGATCGAAGAGCACAGTCATGCGTGCAGGGTGGATCATCGTGCCGGTACGCGGAAATGCATCATGTAGTTGATTGAGACATCCTCGCTGAGGCTGAAGCTGCCCCCGAAGGGGTCAAGCCGGATGCCGCTCATACCTGCGAGCTTCAGGCCATGTTTCCTGCCCCAGCTTTCCAGTTCGGAGGGCCTGATCAGCTGGTCATAGCGATGCGTGCCGCGCGGGACCATGCCGAGCACGTACTCTGCGGCCACGATCGCACCAAGAAAGGATTTCAGGCTGCGGTTCAGGGTGGCCACCACGATATCGCCGCCAGGAGCGGCCAGCCGGGCCAGATCACCCATGAGACTCTCTGGATCCGGGACGTGCTCGAGGACCTCCATGCAGGTCACCAGCTGCCAGCGGCCGGGGAACTCCAGGGCAAGCTCGCCGGCGGACACCTGCCGGTAGTTGACGGTCAGTCCCGATGACTCGAGCAGGTGCAAGCGGGCGACGGCGAGGCTGGCTGGTGCGAGGTCTATCCCGGTGACCTCGCCGCCGAGCCGGGCCAGGCCCTCGCTCAACAGACCGCCGCCGCAGCCGACATCCAGGCAGCGACGGCCTGCAGGCGGCGCACAGCGCCCGATGAACTCCAGGCGAAGCGGGTTGATCCGGTGCAGGCTGGCGAACTCACCATCGGGGTCCCACCAGCGGCTGGCCAGCGCGCTGAAATGCTGGACTTCACGTGGATCGACATTACTGGCAGGGTTCATGACCGGATCCTCTCAGCCCAGGTTGCAGCGCGCCCGACCACATCCCGCGCCTGGGTGCAGGTTGGCTCTCCGCGGTCAAGTAGCCGTCGGCCATCAACCCAGACATCGCTCACCTGGTCGCGGGTGGCGGAGTAGACCAGCTGGGACAGCGGGTGATAGACCGGCTGTGTCGGCAGCGCATCCAGGTTCACGCATACGAGATCGGCGCGCTTGCCTGGGACCAGGGAGCCGATGCGGTCGCCCAGTCCCAGCGCCCGGGCACCGTTGAGTGTGGCCATTCTCAGAGCGTCCTCTGCCGTGACCGCCGTGGGATCGTCAGCGACCAGCTTGCCCAGAAGGGCCGCACTGCGCATCTCGCCGAGCATGTCCAGGTCGTTGTTGCTGGCCGCGCCGTCGGTGCCCAGCGCGACATTCACCCCCGCAGCCAGCAGGCGCCCGACCGGGCAGAGGCCGCTCGCCAGCTTCATGTTTGACTCGGGGCAGTGAATCACCGTTGCGCCGCTCTCCGCCAGTTTTCCAAGGTCGCCATCGGTGACCTGGGTCATGTGGATGGCCAGCAGCTGGGGCCCCAGCAGGCCAAGGCGATCAAGCCGCTCGATAGGGCGGGCCTGGTGCTGCTCCATCGACTGGGCGATCTCGAACGCGGTCTCGTGCAGGTGGATCTGGACGGTGCAATCCAGCTCGTCGGCCAGAACGCGTATCTGGCGCAACGAGGCGTCACTCACCGTGTAGGGTGCGTGTGGCGCGAACCCCGTTGTCACGCTCGCATGCTCCCGGAAGCGGTCGTGGACGGCGAGGCCCTTGCTGAAGTATTCCTCGATCGTGGCGGCCCAGGGCGTGGGCTGTTCGATCACGATCATGCCGACACAGGCCCTTAATCCCAGCTCGGCGGCAACCTCACCGACCACGTCGGGAAAGTAGTACATGTCACTGAAGCACGTGGTGCCGCTCCGTATCATTTCCAGGGCCGCAAGCTCCGTCCCATGACGGACGAAATCCGGGCTGACCCAGCGGCCCTCGGCCGGCCAGATATGCCGTTCCAGCCAGTCGTTCAGGGGAAGGTCGTCGGCGAGGCCCCGAAAAAGCGTCATTGCTGCATGCGTGTGTGCGTTGACCAGGCCTGGCAGCAGCAGGTGGCCGGGCCGTTCGACATGCTCCGCGGGGGCGAACCGGCGCAGGGCGTCCACGATGGGGAGCAGGTCCACGATGGTCCCGTCACGCACCAGCAGGGTATGCCCTGACAGCACCGTGCCGGCCGGCTCAACTGGTACGATCCACCCCGGGCTGATGGCAAGGTCGACAGGTTCCATGGCTCTCCTGGCTGGGCCGATTCGTGCTAGCATAGCGCCTTTGGCTGATCATCACTTCGACCGCCAAGAATCCTCTGGACGAGCATGATACGTGTGGCCGGCAGGCCTGTCCCTCCTGCGGCCGGTAACTGAGCGCAGCTGACTGATTCGCGATGGCAGAAGTAGCCCGGGAAATACTGCCGGTAAACCTCGAAGACGAGATGCGTCAGTCCTATCTGGACTACGCGATGAGCGTCATCGTCGGGCGTGCTCTGCCTGACATCCGCGACGGGCTCAAGCCGGTCCACCGCCGCGTGCTCTACGCGATGCGGGAACTCGGCAACGATTTCGGCAAGCCCTACAAGAAGTCGGCCCGCGTGGTCGGTGATGTGATCGGTAAGTATCACCCGCACGGTGATACCGCGGTCTACGACACAATCGTCCGGATGGCGCAGCCGTTCTCCATGCGCTACATGCTCGTCGACGGTCAGGGCAACTTCGGCTCGGTGGACGGGGATGCTCCCGCGGCCATGCGCTACACCGAAGTCCGGATGGCGCGGATCGCCGCGGAGTTGCTGGCCGACATCGACAAGGAAACGGTCGATTTCGTCCCCAACTATGATGGTTCCGAGCACGAGCCGTCGGTGCTGCCGACCAAGGTCCCGAACCTGCTGGTCAATGGTTCCTCGGGCATTGCTGTCGGCATGGCAACCAACATCCCGCCGCACAATCTGGGGGAGGTCATCGACGCCGTGCTCGCGTTGATCGACGATCCGGAGATCACCGTGGCGGCCCTCATGACGCACCTGCCGGGACCGGACTTTCCAACAGCCGGCATCATCAATGGTGCGCAGGGCATCTATGCCGCCTATACCACGGGCCGGGGCCGGATTTACGTCCGGGCGCGGACCAGCATCGAGGAGATCGATGGACGTGGGCGCGAAGCGATCATCGTCACGGAGCTGCCCTATCAGGTCAACAAGGCTCGCCTGATCGAAAAGATTGCCGAGCTTGTCCGTGAGAAGAAGATCGAGGGCATCACCGAGCTGCGCGACGAGTCCGACAAGGACGGCATGCGCATCGTCATCGAGCTGCGCCGTGGCGAGCTGAGCGAGGTGGTACTGAACAATCTTTACAAGCAGACCGCGCTGGAGACCGTGTTCGGCATCAACATCGTGGCCCTGCGCGATGGCCAGCCCGGCGTCTTCGACCTTCGGGAGCTGCTTCAGGCCTTCGTGCGCCACCGGCGCGAAGTGGTGACCCGGCGCACTGTCTTCGAACTCAACAAGGCCCGTGAGCGTGCACACGTGCTCGAGGGACAGACGGTCGCCCTGGCCAACATTGACGAGGTCATTGCGTTGATCAAGGCCTCGCCGTCACCCCAGGAGGCTCGCGATGCGCTCGTAGGGCGCCTGTGGGCGCCGGGCCAGGTCACTTCGATGCTGGAGCGGGCGGGCAACATCGACACTCGGCCCGCTGCGCTCGAGGGCGAGGCCGGCATGCTGCCGGGTGGCTACCGTCTGTCGGTCATGCAAGCCCAGGCAATTCTCGATCTGCGTCTCCAGCGACTGACCGGGCTCGAGCAGGACAAGATCGTCAGCGAGTACCAGGAGCTGCTGGGGCGGATTCGTGAGTTCACCGAGATTCTCGCTGATCCGGACAAGCTGCTGGAAGTGATCCGGGCCGAGCTCGCCGATATCCGCGAGCGCTATTCCGACAAGCGGCGTACCGAGATCGTCGCCGATCACTCGAGCCTCGGGATGGAGGACCTGATTCCGGAGGAGGATGTCGTGGTCACGCTGTCCCATGGTGGTTACGCGAAGGCACAGAGCCTCGACGACTACCAGGTGCAGCGGCGGGGCGGGCGTGGGCGTGCAGCGACGCGCATGAAGGACGAGGATTTCATCGACAAGCTGTTCATCGCCAACAGCCACGACACCCTGCTGTGTTTTACGAGTCTGGGCAAGGTCTACTGGCTCAAGGTCTACCAGGTGCCGCGCGCGGGCCGGGGCGCCAGGGGCAGGCCGATGGTCAACCTGCTTCCCCTGGAAGAGGGCGAGCGCATCAACGCGGTGCTTCCCGTCCGCCAGTTTGATCCTGACCACTACGTCTTCATGGCAACCACCGCCGGTACGGTCAAGAAAACGAGCCTGGCCGCCTTCTCGCGGCCGCGTGCGAACGGTATCCGGGCGGTCGAACTGCGCGATGATGACCGTCTGGTCGATGTGGCCATCACGGACGGCCACAGCGAGATCCTGCTCTGCGCCAGCAACGGCAAGGCGATCCGCTTCCGCGAGGACGATGTCCGTCCGATGGGCCGGACTGCGGCAGGTGTACGCGGCATCCGGCTGCCCGACGGTGAGGCTGTCATCGCGCTGCTCATCCTCGGCGAGGGGGCCGTCCTGACTGCTACGGCCAACGGCTATGGCAAGCGCACCCCGGTCAGCGACTTCCCTGTCCAGGGGCGCGGCGGCCAGGGGGTCATCGCCATCCAGACCTCGGAGCGCAACGGCCCTCTGGTCGGCGCGATCGAGGTGGGTGCGGATGACGAGGTCATGCTGATCAGCTCCGCCGGCACGCTCGTCCGGGCCGCGGCTGCCGATGTTTCCGTCCAGGGGCGGAATACGCAGGGCGTCCGCCTGATCAGGCTGGACGAGGGCGACCGGCTTGTTGGCCTCGACCGTATCGTTCCGGAATCCGAGGCCGGTGCCGAGCCGGCGGAAGCCTGACACTCGCCGGCCCGCTGGCCAGGTTACAACTCAAGGAGTCAAGACAGCTCAATGGCAAGAGTATGGAATTTCAGCGCGGGGCCGGCGGCCCTGCCGCTTGAGGTGCTGGAGCAAGCCAGGTCGGAGCTCCCCGACTGGGACGGTTCAGGCATGTCGATCATGGAGATCAGCCATCGCAGCAAGAGTTTCCTGCGCGTGGCCGAGCGGGCCGAGGCGGACCTGCGTGAGCTCATGGGTATCGGCGACGAGTTCGCGGTGCTCTTCCTGCAGGGAGGGGCGACTCTCCAGTTTGCGCTCGTTCCGATGAACCTGTCCTCTCCTGGGGACAAGGTCGACTATCTCGTCACGGGCAGCTGGTCGAAGAAGGCAGTGAAGGAAGCCGGGGTGCTGCGCAGTGTGCACGTCGTCGCAGACGGTGCGGCCTCCAGCTATACGGATGTGCCCGACCGCAGTGCATGGCATCTCTCGAGCGATGCCGCCTACTTCCACTACACGCCCAACGAGACCATAGGGGGCGTCGAGATCCATGCGCCACCTGAGGCGGTCCGCGCGCCAATTGTCGCCGACATGTCGTCGACGATACTCTCGCGGCCTGTGGATGTGTCCCGCTTCGGGATGATCTACGCCGGCGCGCAGAAGAACATCGGGCCAGCAGGGCTTACCCTCGTGATCGTCCGGCGCGAGCTGCTGGAGCGGGACACCAGCCATCTCCCCGCCATCCTGCGCCTCTCCGCGCACGCAAAGGAGGGGTCCATGCTGAACACGCCCCCGACGTTTGCCTGGTACATCGCCGGCCTGGTCTTTGCCTGGCTCAAGCGCCAGGGCGGACTTGCCGCGATAGGGGCGGCCAACCAGCGCAAGGCGGAGCTGCTTTACAAGGCCATCGACTCCTCACCCTTCTACCAGAATCCGGTGGCACCGTCCTGCCGGTCCTGGATGAATATTCCGTTCACGCTGGCTCACCCCGAGCTGGATGTTGAATTCCTGCGCCTGGCCGCGGATGCCGGGCTGACCAACCTGAAGGGGCACCGCTCGGTGGGCGGTATGCGCGCGAGCATCTACAACGCCGTTCCGGAAGACGCAGTGCACGCGCTGATTGACTTCATGGGCGATTTCGAACGCAAGCACGGCTGAGCCTGGGAGCGACATGTACAAGATCCTTACCCTGAACAACATCTCGGTCGAGGGGCTTCGGCGCCTGCCGCGCGAGCGTTACGAGGTGGCGTCGGAGATCCAGCATCCCGATGCCATCCTGGTCCGCTCGGCCAAGATGCACGATATGCCGATCCCGGCCAGCCTGCGTGCCGTTGCCCGGGCGGGCGCCGGCGTGAACAACATTCCGCTCGACCGCATGTCCCAGGCCGGGGTCCCGGTGTTCAATGCGCCCGGTGCCAATGCCAACGCGGTCAAGGAGCTGGTGATTGCCGGCATGCTGCTGGCCGCGCGCAACATCTGCCAGGCCTGGCATTATGTCGAGCAGCTGGAAGGGGATGGAGAGGCGCTGCACAAGGCGGTCGAGTCCGGGAAGAAACAGTTCGTCGGCTTCGAACTGCCGGGTCGCACGCTGGGGGTGATCGGCCTCGGTGCGATCGGTGTCCAGGTCGCCAACGCTGCGCTCAAGCTCGGCATGAAGGTGGTGGGTTACGACCCCCAGCTGACTGTCCAGCGCGCCTGGCAGCTGTCGTCGGGCGTGACACAGGCCCGCAGCCTCGACGAGCTGTTCAGTGTGTCGGATTTCCTGACCGTGCATGTGCCGCTGGCCGAGGCAACGCGCAATCTCATCAACGAGACCCGGCTGGGACTGATGCCCCCGGGAGCCGTGATCCTGAATTTCGCCCGCGGGGAGATCGTGGACGAGGTAGCGCTCAAGGTGGCGCTGGAGAGCGGTCATGTGAAAGCCTATGTCTCGGACTTTCCGAGCCGGAAGCTTATCGGCCATCCGAGCGTCGTGGCCCTGCCGCACCTGGGAGCTTCGACGCACGAGGCCGAGGCCAACTGCGCCGTCATGGTGGCTGACAACCTGCGAGCCTTCCTGGAGGATGGCATCATCCGCAGCTCGGTCAATTTCCCGGAGGCGGAACTGCCGCGAACCAGGTCGAACCGGGTCACTGTCGCCAACCGCAACGTGCCCAACATGGTGGGCCAGATCTCGACCCGTATCGGCGATACCGGTCTCAACATCGAGGACCTGCTCAACAAGTCGCGCGGCGATATTGCCTATACCATCATCGACGTCGATGGAGAGGTGCCTGCCGCCACCCTGGACGCCATCCGTTCGATCGACGGCGTGCTCTGTGTCCGCGAACTGGGCTCACCCCGCTCATGAGTGACAAGGCGCCTGCAGGTGGCAGCGAGAACAGCGGCCTGCAGGGCCTGCGGCAGCGTATCGATGAGGTCGACACGCGCATTCACGAGCTGATCGCCGAGCGCGCCCGGATCGCCCAGCAGGTGGCCGTGGCGAAGGGCGCGGGAGGAGGGGCGGTAGACTACTACAGGCCGGAACGGGAGGCCGAGGTCCTGCGCAAGGTCGTCACGCGCAACGAGGGACCCCTCAGCGATGAGGAAATGGTGCGCCTGTTCCGGGAGATCATGTCGGCCTGCCTGGCCCAGGAACAGCCGCTGAAGGTCGGCTACCTAGGCCCCGAGGGCACCTTTACCCAGGCGGCTGTCAACAAGCACTTCGGGCATTCTGTCAGGGCCCTGCCCCTGGCGACGATCGACGAGGTCTTCCACGAGGTCGAGAGCGGGGCGGCAGATTTTGGTGTCGTCCCGATCGAGAACTCCACCGAGGGCACGGTCAACCATACCCTGGACATGTTCCTGAACTCGCCGCTGAAGATCTGCGGCGAGGTCGAGATGCGCATCCACCAGCACCTGATGGGCCTGATGAGCGGTATCGAGAACATCGCCAGGGTCTGTGCCCATCCCCAGTCGCTCGCGCAGTGCCGGGGGTGGCTGCGTGAATACCTGCCCCATGCGGATCTGCTCCCGGCCAGCAGCAACGCAGAGGGTGCGCGCCGGGCACGTGACGAATCCGGGACTGCAGCGATTGCCGGCGAGGCGGCCGCGGAGGTCTATGGGCTGCGTATCCTGTTCCGGGACATCGAGGACCGCCCGGACAATGCCACGCGCTTTCTTGTTCTCGGCAGAGAGCTGTTCCCGCCCAGTGGTGATGACAGGACCTCGCTGCTGCTTTCGACGCGCGACACGGAGGATGCCGGCGCGCTGCACAAGATCCTCGAGCCACTGGCGAGTCACCAGGTCAACATGACCCGGATCGAGTCACGGCCTTCGAGACGTCGCAACTGGCATTACGTGTTCTTCATCGATGTCGAGGGGCACTGTGCCGATCCGGCACTGGCCCCTGCCCTGGCCGAGCTGTCAGATCGCGCCGAACTCTGCCGAGTGCTCGGATCCTATCCGAAGGCGATCCTCTGAGACGTCGCCCATGAGTCATCCCGAGTTTCTCAAGCTGGCGGTTCCCGGCGTCCGTGGCCTGACCCCCTATGTGCCTGGCAAGCCTATCGAGGAGCTGGAGCGGGAGCTGGGGCTGAGCAACTCGATCAAGCTGGCCTCCAACGAGAACCCGCTGGGCCCCCCAGCCAGTGCCCTGGCGGCTATCCGGGCATCGGCCAGCGATGTCGCCCTGTATCCCGATGGCAGCGCTTACCAGCTCAGGTCTGCGCTCGCAGAAGCGCTTTCGCTCAGGCCTGAGGCGATCACGCTGGGCAACGGCTCATGTGATGTCCTGGTGATGCTCGCCGAGACCTTCCTTGCCCCCGGGGTCGAAGCTGTCTTCTCGCAGTATGCCTTCGTGCTGTATGCGCTGGTGACACAGGCAGCCGGTGCGACTGCGCGTGTGGCGCCGGCCCGCCCGCGCAGCGACAGCCAGCCCCTTGGTCACGACCTTTCGGCCATGCGCTCGCTCGTGGGACCGGCGACGCGGCTGGTGTTCATAGCCAACCCGAACAATCCGACCGGCAGCTGGCTCACCGCCAGTGAACTGCGCGACTTCGTGTCCTCACTGCCGCAGGAGGTCATCGTCGTCGTCGACGAGGCCTACTGTGAGTACGTCGAGGACACGGACTACCCGGACTGCAGCCGTTGGCTGGCGGAATTACCGAATCTCGTGGTCACGCGCACATTCTCCAAGATCCATGCGCTCGCCGGCTTGCGCGTGGGCTATGCGCTTTCCCATCCAGCCCTGGCCGAGCTGCTGAATCGTGTCCGCCAGCCGTTCAACGTCAGTCTGCCTGCCCAGCGGGCCGCGCTGGCCAGCCTTCGCGACCGCAACCACGTGACCCGCAGCAGGGAGGTCAACCGTGCAGGCCTTAGGCAACTTGCCGAGGGGCTAGATCGCCTAGGCCTGACGACTTTCCCTTCCCGTGGCAACTTCCTTCTGGTTGCCTGCGGTGACCAGGCCGGCCACTACTACGAGCAGCTGCTGCGCGCGGGTATCATCGTGCGGCCCGTTGCCAACTACGGCCTGCAGGACTGCCTGCGCATCACGGTCGGGCTACCGGAGCAGAACGAGCAGCTGCTCGCTTCGCTCTCAGACATCATGAGCCGCTGATGGAGTACTTCACCAGCCGGCCTGCTGCCGAAGTCGGCGGCAGCGTGTGTGTACCGGGAGACAAGTCCATCTCGCATCGCGCGCTGATGCTGGGGGCGATTGCCCAGGGTGACACCGAAGTCACCGGGTTCCTTGCCGGTGAGGATTGCCTGGCTACCCTGGCGGCGTTGCGGGCCATGGGTGTGCAGATCGAGCAAGATGATCCCGGCAGCCTCGTTATCCGGGGTGTTGGACTGCATGGCCTGTCTGCCGCGGGCTTTCCGCTGGACATGGGAAATTCCGGTACCGCGATGCGGCTGTTCGCCGGGCTGCTGGCGGCCCAGCGTTTCGATTCGGTGCTGGTCGGTGATGCCTCGCTCAGCCGGCGGCCCATGGAGCGTGTTGCGGCTCCGCTGCGGCTGATGGGGGCCGACATCAGCACCCGGGAAGGGCTGCCGCCGCTCGATATCCGTGGTGGCATGACGCTCAGCGGTATCGACTACACGCTGCCGGTGGCCAGTGCGCAGGTGAAATCGGCCATACTTCTGGCTGCGCTCTATGCACAGGGCCCCACGACAGTGTCCGAGCCCGGAGTCACCCGTGACCACACCGAGCGCATGCTGCGACAGTTCGGTGTGAGCCTGCAGGTTACCCCCGGTCAGGTTCGGCTCAAGCCCGGTCAGCGACTCGCCGGCACCCGGGTCGCGGTTCCGGGCGACCTCTCCTCTGCGGCATTCCCCATCCTGGCGGCCTGTCTGGCCCCCAGGGGCCGCCTCGAGCTCGTCAATGTCGGGCTCAATCCCACGCGGACCGGGATCATCGAGATCCTGCGCCGTATGGGAGCGCGGATCGAGGTGCGCCAGGACGGGTCCACCGGTGTGGAGCCTGTCGGGACGATTGTGGTCGAGGCTGGTCGTCTGCATGGTATCGAGGTGCCGGCCGAACTCGTCCCGCTGGCGATTGACGAATTCCCGGTGCTGTTTGTCGCGGCTGCCCTGGCCGAGGGGGACACTGTGGTCCGGGGTGCTGCCGAACTCCGGCACAAGGAGAGCGACCGCATTGCACGCATGGCTGCCGGCCTTGCCGCCCTCGGAGGTGAGGTCACGGAGTTCCCGGACGGCGCGCTGATCCGGGGTGGCCGCCTGCAGGGTGGTAAGGTCGACAGTGCCGGTGACCACCGGATCGCCATGGCCTTTGCGGTGGCGGCCGTAGCTGCCGAGGGCCCGGTCCGGATCCGGGATACCGCCAATGTAGCAACATCCTTTCCGGGCTTCGCCGACCTCGCAGGCCGGATCGGCATGGACCTGTCAGTGTCGCGGGATGGCGACTGACAGCCCTGTCATTGCCATCGACGGCCCGGGTGGCGCCGGCAAGGGCACGGTCAGCCGGGCCGTGGCGCGGATCCTGGGCTGGCACCTGCTCGACAGCGGTGCCCTCTACAGGGCGCTGGGCCTGGCGCTGATCCAATCGGGGCAGGATCCGTCTGACCCGGGCCCAGCAGCCAGCCGCGCGGCTGCCCTGGCGGTCAGCTTCCTGCCGGATGAGGGTGGCGAGGCACGCGTGCTGCTCGAGGGCAGGGAAGTGACGTCCGAGATCC
This sequence comes from Chromatiales bacterium, assembly GCA_020831895.1. Lineage (GTDB taxonomy): Bacteria > Pseudomonadota > Gammaproteobacteria > Steroidobacterales > JAFIFS01. Next base: position 2,290 of record JAFIFS010000091.1, on the reverse strand, counting down.
GGACCGAGGCCGCCTCGCGCGCGGCGTCCGCCGTTGCCGCCGTACCAGCCGTGCGGGCTGCGCTGCTGGAGCGCCAGCGGGCCTTTCGCCAGGTCCCTGGCCTGGTCGCGGACGGGCGCGACATGGGGTCCGTCGTGTTTCCCGATGCCGAGCTCAAGGTGTTCCTGACCGCAAGCCCGGAGGCACGGGCCCTGAGGCGATATAAGCAGTTGAAGGAAAAGGGTATTGATGTTAGCCTGCCGGCCCTCTCGAGGGATATGCAGGCACGCGACCGTCAGGACTCGGAGCGCAAGGTGGCGCCCCTCAGGCCCAGCACGGATGCAAGGATACTGGACACCACGGGCATGGACGTTGCCAGCGTGGTGTCCACTGTTGTCGGCTGGGCGCGTGAAATCCCGATAAGCCCCCGGGGGTAATGGCACGGCAGGCATGGATGCTCGCCGTTTTTTCTGGCTGATGTCGACCGTATGGAAAACGGTCCGACACTGGACGCCCGCAAGGGCGGGAATGACATGACTGAAAGTTTTGCAGAACTGTTCGAACAGAGCCTGGCGAATCAGCGCATCCGCCCGGGCACCATCCTCACCGGACGCGTCGTCGAAGTCTCTTCTGACGTTGTCGTCGTCAGCGCCGGCCTCAAGTCCGAGGCCGTCATCCCGACCAGCCAGTTCCGCAACGAGCGTGGCGATATTGAGGTTGAGGTGGGGGACGAGGTCGAGGTCGCGCTGGACGCGGTCGAGGACGGCTTCGGGGAGACCCGGCTTTCCCGCGAGCGCGCCAAGCGTGTCCGGACATGGGAACACCTGGAAGAGGCTTTCGAGAACGACAAGATTGTCAACGGCATGATCAATGGCCGCGTCAAGGGCGGCTTCACGGTCGACATCGAATACGTGCGCGCATTCCTGCCCGGCTCGCTGGTCGACGTGCGTCCGGTTCGTGACCCGACGTACCTGGAGGGCAAGGACCTCGAGTTCAAGGTCATCAAGCTGGACCGTCGGCGCAACAACGTCGTGGTCTCGCGGCGTGCCGTGGTCGAGGCCGAATACAGTGCCGAGCGCGAGGCGCTCCTCGAGGCGCTGCAGGAAGGCGCGGTCATGAAGGGCATCGTCAAGAACCTGACTGATTACGGAGCCTTCGTTGACCTCGGGGGCATCGATGGCCTGCTGCACATCACCGACATGGCCTGGAAGCGCGTCAAGCACCCTTCGGAGGTGGTCAACGTCGGTGACGAAATCGAAGTCAAGATCCTGCGCTTCGACCGCGAGCGCAACCGCGTCTCGCTGGGCGTGAAGCAGCTCGGTTCCGACCCGTGGGAGAACATCAGCCGGCGTTACCCGACCAGCACCCGGCTGTTCGGCAAGGTCACCAACATCGCCGAGTACGGCTGCTTCGTCGAGATCGAGGAGGGCGTCGAAGGCCTCGTACACGTCTCGGAGATGGACTGGACCAACAAGAACGTCAATCCCGCCAAGGTGGTCCAGATCGGTGACGAAGTCGAGGTCATGGTGCTTGATATCGACGAGGAGCGGCGCCGGATCTCCTTGGGCATAAAGCAGTGCCAGCCCAATCCCTGGTCGGATTTTGCCGCGACCTACAACAAGGGCGACCGTGTCAGTGGAACGATCAAGTCGATCACCGATTTCGGTATTTTCATCGGCCTGCCTGGCGGCATAGACGGCCTGGTCCACCTGTCCGATCTCTCCTGGGACATCCCGGGTGAGGAGGCAGTGCGCAACTACAAGAAAGGTGAGGACCTCGAGGCTGTCGTCCTGGCGATCGATCCGGAACGCGAGCGTATCTCGCTGGGCGTCCGGCAGATCGACCAGGATCCGTTCTCCCGCTTCATGGCCGACCATCCGAAGGGCAGCATCCTGAAGGGCAACGTCATCGAGGTCGATGCACGCAGTGCGATAGTCGACCTGGGTAACGGGATTCGCGGGCAGCTGCGGGCCAGCGAACTTTCCCGCGACCGGGTGGAGGATGCACGGACTGTTCTCAAGACCGGCGACGAGGTGGAGGCCAAGTTCACGGGCCTCGACCGCAAGAATCGCTATGTGTCGCTGTCCATCAAGGCCAAGGATGCCCATGAGGAAGCAGAGGCGATGGAAAGCTATCGCTCTGATCGTGCATCCACCGGCGGTACGACGCTGGGTGAGCTGCTCAAGGAGCAGATCTCGAACAACAACGAGTCCTGACCCGGCCATGGTCGCGGGGGGGGGGGGGGGGGGGGGGGGGGGGGGGGGGGGGGGGGGGGGGGGGGGGGGGGGGGGGGGGGGGGTGGGGGGGGGGG